>WHTG01000130.1 GCA_009377835.1 Nitriliruptorales bacterium | reverse complement strand
CCGTCTGTCGCCGCCCATTGAACACGGCTGGTGACCGTCTCGCAGGGTGGGATCCCGACGACGAACGTCCCCCGCTGCATCGCCTCACGCCGACCCGGTACCCCGGCATCGACGATGGCTGCCTCAACCATGACCGGTTCGTCTGGGATGGAGCGTACTCACAGAGTCAGAAGCACGACGCCCACGAGCCCGGTCGAGGTTGAGATCTTCAACCAGGACGTCTGGGACTCGCCCGGCGAGGCGACCCTGGACCTGATGATCGAGCGCTACGACGCGTACGTCGCCTAGCGTCGCGGTGGCCGAGCAGCGCTGGCGCCAGGGCAGACGCCTGGCTGGGATCTATTCCCGCACGCCCACTGTGTTCCTGCTGGTACCTGGCGTCAATTCTTTCCGATACGCGGGGTAGCACCATTCGGCGGGCACCCTGCTGGCTTTGTCGGTCGGTGTCTGAAGCAGCGACACGTGGAGATCAGGCCGCGGCACCGCCGACGGCTGTCAGGCGGCCGGTGTCGACGTCGTAGATGTAGCCCGTGACGGGGATGTCCGCGGGGATGAACGGGCTCTGGCGAATGAGACGCACATCGTCGCGGACGCTCTCCTCCAGGTCGCTGAATGGCAGAAAGTCAATATCGGAGACGTCGGCGGTCTCCGCAGCGAGTTCGTTGCGCAGGTCGTCGTTGGAGAACGTGAGCATGCCGCAGTCGCTGTGGTGGATGACGAGGTACTCACGCGTGCCGAGCAGGTGGGAGGAGATGATGAGGCTGCGCAATGCGTCGTCGGAGGCGCGGCCCCCGGCGTTGCGGATCACGTGCGCATCGCCGATTTCAAGGCCGAGGAAGCGTTCCGGCTGCAGCCGGGCGTCCATGCAGGTAAGGACCGCGACCTTGCGCGCCGGCGGCATCGGCCTGCCGCCGTGATCAAAGGCTTCGGCGTACCGGCGGTTGTTGTCCAGCAAAGCCTCGGTTGTGCTCATCAGTCCGGTCCTTCATGCGGCTGCTCGGGGGTCCGACGCTAGACCTCCCTGTCACGACCCACCGTAGGAACAACAGGCCAAACGGGGTCCTGCCGGGGAGGCCCGGGCTCAATGGCCTTGGTCTTCCAGCGGGCGATCAGACCGGCAGCGGCCCGTCGAGAACCTGCGCGGTGAGCTCGACGACGCTCGTCGAGCCGGCCCCCGCCAGGCGGGCCGCGGCATCCTCGCCCTTCACCCGCGCGCCATTTCCGTTGCTCCCGCCGCGGCCAGCAAGCGAGACCCCGGCGCGCGGGTCAACGGGACGCCCGCCACGCCGAGACAAGCTGCTGAACATGAGACGGCCCCCAGCGGGGTACAGCCTGTCACGGAGATGCCCCCGACCCCTGGCCGAGGACCAATGATCGAATCAGATTTCTGGCTCGATGAGGAAGGCGCCCGTCGAAGCGTCGTCGACTTGCGGGCAGCGCGTTGTCCGCGCTGCCCGCAACCGATCCGGGAAGTGCCGGTCGACAAGGCGTGGATCGTGCACTACCCAGGGGAGCGGGGGCACGTTCGGATCTTCGTGTGCCCCCATTGCCGAATCGAGACGCAAGAAAGGATCGAGCAGATCGAGGCGTTGCGCTTGTTCGCCGCCGGGGTGGGCGTGCGGCGAACGAAGCCTGCCGTCCGCTCTGAGGAGTTGAGCGAGGACGACCTCATCGAGTTCGGGCGCGCCCTCGCCCACCAGCAAGATCTCGCGCGCATGGCCCTGGAGGCATAACAGGAGGCCAAAGGAGAAGGGCCGGAACCCAGAGCGGTTCCGGCCCCCTTTCGCCACGGGTCAGGCTTCGCCCTGGGCGTGGATCTCTCCGCCCAGCGGACGGACGATGACGCGGTAGCCCTCGAAGGACTCGGGAAAGGACTGCGTCGAGGTGGGCGTGATCCAGACGTCGATCGTCGGCTCGCCGTCCGCTTCGCCTTGCCCCACTGCGCCGACACCGTCTTGGGCCATCCACGCCTCGGTGGCATGCGCTAACGCCGTATCGAAGTTGCGTTCCATGGCATCCGCCTACCTCATCCGCTACCGCTCGGTGATCCGGATGCCGAGCAGCGCCTGCACGAAGTTGAGGTGGTTGACGATAGTGACCGTGGCGGAGCCTGCAAACAACAGGCCGACACCCTCGCTCGCCAGGTTCGTCACCAGGCTGCCCGAGTCACCGCCGGCGCTCATCGCCGTGGTGATGATCTGCCTCGTGAAGCGTGCGACACGCCCGCCACCGTAGTTCACGTCAACGGTAGCGTTGATGTTCTGCACACGGCCCGTGGTGTAGTTCGTCGTCCTACCGGTCTTCTGGACGATGTCATTGACAGTCGGTGCCGCGTACATCTTGGTCACGTGACCGATGTAGTAGATCTGCCGGTTCAGCACGTGGAACGGCACCTCGGCGATAGCGGCGTCGACGAGGTTCGTCGGGCTGCTGCCCGGCGAGAGGAACTTGATGGGCACGAAGCGCGAGAGACGTCCGATCACGTCAGCCGGCGAGGTGCCACCGTCGGCACGTCCCGGCTGGAGGATTGGGTCGCCAACAGTCGCGGCATTGGAGTTGGCGAGGACGTGGTTGTTGCTGAGCAGGTAGTACCGGGACGGGACTCCAGGGAAGGGACGGGCGTCGTAGCACCCAGTCGCGATCGTCCCCGCCGTCACGTTCACGTGTCCGACGCTGAACCCACCCATCGCAGGGCGCATCTTCTGGGTCAGAGCCTGCACGCCGACCTCCGGCGCCGCAGGCACAGGTGGCGGCGCCAGATCGTCGTTCCGCCGCACTCTCGTGGCGTCGCCGGTCAATTCGGCCTCGCCCAGCGCCGTGCCTGCGAAGATCACACCCACTTCCTGAACGTCAGTGCGGACATCGTCGACGGACGACGGAACCGCGTCGGACGTAGACAGGAGGCTCGGGTCGACCTTCGCATCGACGAGCACCGTCAGAGCGTCCTCCCCGGTATCCCGGCCGTGGCTCCACTTGTGGCCCAGCCCAACGCCAACCACATTCTCTTTGGCGAGTAACTCTTCCTCGTGCTGCGCCTGTACCTCGGCCAACCCGATGAACTCCGGGGGTAGCGTCTGTTCGATCATTGCATCACCCATTCTCTCCATGGGCCCGCCTGGAGGGACCCGCCCACCGTGAGTGTTTCCCCTCGCACCGCCCGAGCCAATGGATCCTTGGATCTATCTTTTGAACGTGCGCCTCACAACCGACCGGAGCGGTCGTGGGCACGGAACCAAGCGGCCGCCTGGGCACGTCGTCGCGTTCCCAGCTTTCTGAGCACGTTGTGGATGTGGTTCTTCACAGTCGAGACCTCGACCTGCAGTAGCTGAGCGATCTCGCGGTTGGTCAGCGCCTGGTCGATCAGCGCCAGCACTTCAGCCTCGCGATCGGTCAACGGTGGCAGCGCGCGGCGTCTGCGCGAGGGCGCGGTGCGTGAGGCCGACCCGCGCAGTTGATCCGTTCGTTGCCTGCCGCGTTGTGTGCGGGGCTGGCGCGCGACCCGAACCACCACATCAACCAGCTCACTGAGGGAGGCGTCACTGGGCACCCACGCGCTGAACGCGGAACGGTCCTCGTGCGCCGGCGCGTCCGGGCCGAGCCCGATGAGACGCACGGCGCCCCCCCGCACGAGACGCCGGGACAGCGGGTCGCCAGGGTCTTCCAGGATGACAACGTCGACGGACTCGGACAGCCGGCTGCCGAGGTCGGCAGGGTCATCGAGGACAATTTCTATCGCAGGGGACCTGCCGAGGGCGGCGGCCAGACCCTCGCGGTAGAGGCGCGCGCGACCGGTGACCGCGACCCGCACACGTTCGTTCACGCCCCCCGCCGCTCGCGCGGCCGGCGTGAGCAGATCGAAGGCCATGGCGCACCCTTGCCCGCGGAGTGGCACGCGATGGCGGCGCCCCAATGCTCGCCGCCATACTTCACGCTATGCGGTCCAGACATTGCTATACGTAGTGGCGGCTGTCAACGGCTATTGCCACCTTCCGGCCCATTTCAGGTGTGTCCCGCGCTTGCACCGCCCACCTTGGCACTCACTAGGCCATGCTAGCGAGGAGTGCGTCCGCGAAGAAGTCGGGGTGGTCCCAGCGCCACGACGAGACGGCCCCAGTGGTCCACGTCTATCGTTCGGGTGCCTTCCGCGGGTCTTACCCGGAGTGACCACGCCGACCCCGTGGGTGTAACTGCCCCTGTTCGCCTGCAGCACTTCGTGCAACGCTGGGCCGTGGCCACGGGCGTGGGTGTGGAACCGAGCCAAGCGCGGCCAGACGGGCGTGGCTCCACGGCACCGGTGCGGTGCAACACCGCAGGGGGTGAGGCGAGTGTTCGATAGTGCAACCTCAAGGACCAGTGTGCGTCGGCCATGGGTGCCTGCGTGCCTCTCCGCGGGGCACGGCTTCACACAGGAGACGGTGGGTTCGCTGTCCTACCTGGTGGTCGAGGAGATCGTCGAGGAAGTCACAGCCATCACAATCTCGGCATGGCCGGCGGCCGATGGGCGTGGCCGCTTGCGGTTCGAAGGCACCGAACCCGCAGAGGTCGCCGTTACGACCGAGATGCTTCAAGCCGAGTTATACGACGGCTGGTTGAACCGTGAGCGGCGCATTGGCGATGTGTTCGCCGCGGTGGTGAACCAGGACGTGCTCGACGAAGCAACCGAAAGCGTGTGGCGCGGGCCGCTGAAGCGACTGCTCCCCGGGCCGGTCTATGACCTCACCGCCGAGGCTCGCACAGTCGCAAAGCTGGCGCTTTACGCAGCCCGCAGCGACATCCTCACGGAGGGCGAAGCTGCGGCCAATGCCATGGACGAAAAAGAGGTCCGCAACGACGAGCCGGCCAACCACCGGGCGGAACTCGATGGCCGCGGAGATGCCACATGACAAGTGCGCAGTGGGAGCTTCCCGAGGACCGGCTGGAAGCGCAGACAGGCACATTCATCGACGCGTGCCGGGAGGCGTCGTACCACCTGGTGTACTTCCTGCTGAACGTCGGTGATGGCGATACCCAAGTGATCCTGCTCCCGGAGCGGCAGCCTCCGGATGACGACAGCGAGCGGATCCCAGACCGGTCTCAACAGCGACGAGTGATCGTCGTGGACGTGGCCACCACAGCGAAGGTCCCCGCGCTGCTCGACGCTCTTGTCGCGGCGAAGTTGATCGACCCCGATGTGAACGAACTGTTCCCACTGGTCATCGGCACGCATCCGCACAGCGACCACCTTGGTGGCATGCCCCAGTTCCTCCGGATGTACGGCGACCAAGTGGGGCAGTTCTGGGAACCCGGGTACTACCACCCGAGCGGTGGGTTCGTGGAGAGCATGGTCGCCCTGGAGGACCACCCGCGTATCCGCCATCTGCAGCCCACCAGCGGCACGACGTGCTTCATCGATTCCACCAAGGTGTCCGTGCTGACCCCCGGCATAGGCCTCCGCAGCCGGTTCGACACCTACGGTGTCGCGATCAACGACGCGTCGTTGACGCTCAGGGTGGAGTTCCCGACTACACGGATCGCCAGGGGAAAGGATGACGACGGGACCAGCGAGAACCGTGTCTATCTGAAGCTCGACGCCCCATGGTCGTTGCTGCTGGGAGGTGACGCGCAAACCACCGCCTGGGCCCAAGCGGCGGTCGATTTCCCCGAACTCCATCGGGACCACAACCCCGGCGTGTACCGCATTCTGCGCGAGGCCGTGGGCCAGGACCAGCTGAGGGCTCACATCCTGAAAGTCCCTCACCATGCGTCCAAGCGGGGGATCAACCTCGAGCTGGTGGAACGCATCCGGCCGCGCCTCACCCTCATCTCGTCAGTGGCCGGCGGTGGTCGCTACAACTTCCCGCATCCTGTGTCCGTTGAGTCGATCCGGGAGGCGCTCAAGCCGATCGGTACGCAGACCTCCGCCACGCGACCGGACGACGATGAACTGGGTATCTACTACACGGGCGGACTCGCGAAGTCTGGCGGCAGGTTGGAACCGGCCGGATCCATCGCGGTTCTGGTGCCGCCGAAACGGGGTGAGCGGCTGCGCGTCTGGCGATTTGGTGACGGGCCAAAGGATCGCGTCGACCTGGATAGGGCCCGGCGCATCGTTCGCCTGCACTGACAGGCGAAAGCGTTGCTACCTGGTGGCCGGGGGTGTCAGGCGCACCCCGACGACGACAGGGTCGTGATCGGACGAGCGATATGCGTGGGGTTCATACAGCCCTGGCGGTCGGCCGAATGACAGGTCGTAGTCGTAGGCGAGCGGTTCGTCGGCGTTGATGTGCCAGATGGTCGCGCCGGTGACCTTGGCCATCAGTTCCTGGCTCGCCAGGGCGTGGTCGAGCATGCCGGAGCGGCCGTCGAAGACGTAGCTGTAGTGCGGGGCAGCCGCACTGCTGTCGATGATCTTCGAGAATCCGCCCGCGGAGAGGGCATCGATGGGGTCTTCCCGGCCGTACGCGTTGAGGTCGCCGATGACCATGACGTCCCGTTCCCGGAAGCCGGTTGGGTGCGACCGCAGCCAGTCGGCCTCGGCTTGCGCCGCGGCAGTGCGCACGCCGTTGCAGTTGCCCTGTTCCGGGTCTTCGGGGTCGCCGTAGTCGGCGCAGGAGGAGCCCTTCGACTTGAGGTGGTTCACCGCGACGGTCATCTTGTCGCCGCGATAGTTGAACGTCGCGGCGAGGACCGGCCGGCTGAGCCGATCGATGAAGCCAGGATCGACGCTGGAGTCGAGCACTGCCGCCTCCCCGACCCATGCGACGTGGTCGGTACGGTAGATCAGGCCGACAGCAATCTCGTCGTCCCCAAGCCGGTCCCTCCCAGGATCGACGAACGCCCAGATGGATGTGCCAGCGAGGTCGTTGAGCCCTGCGACCAGGTCGGCGATGGCGCTGCCGGGCCCGTAGCCGTCATTCTCGATCTCCATCAGCCCGACGACGTCCGCGCCCAGCTGGTCTATGGCGGCCAGGATCTTGGTGCGCTGCCGTTCGAATTCCTGCGTCGTATCGGCGCCGCGCGACGTCGGGAAATCCGGCCCGTTGAAGTAGTTCAGGACATTGAAGCTCGCGACTGACACCGTTCCACCGACCTCGGCCGGCGCCTCAGGCCGCTGGTTGACGGTTGCGAAGGCCGGATCGTCCGTGGGCTGGATCCGGTACTGGCTGAAGGCGTAGTGCAGCACGCCCTCGACGCCGGTGACGACGTCGCCGACGCGCAGCACCCGGTCGGTGACGTACGGGACAGGGTCGGGATTCTGGACGTTGGAGCCGTCATCAAGGATCAACGACCGCCGGACGTTCCGCTCGGCAAGGGACTTCGACTGCGCACTCCCCGGCTCGTGCAGCTCGGTGGGTTGCCACAGGCGGCCACCGGCCGCCAGCCGCAGCTCGCCGAACCGTGCCGCGGCGTACACCTCGGAAACGGTCAGGCCGCCGGCCGTCAACGCCATCCCTTCCAGCGACTCCTTCTGCAACGTGGTCGCCGGGAGGTCCAGCTGTGTCTGAGTCACGGCACCCGATCCGCAGACAGCGGTCGCCGAGGCGTTGACCTGCGTCAGTCCGAACGACTCTGCGACGGATCCCGAGGCGACGACACGGTCACCTGTGTCCACGGCGTCGCGAGTTCCGGCGACGAAGACACCTTCGGAGGTCGACGGATCGCCGTCGACCTCGTCGTCCTGCTCCTGCACGAAGAACCCGCCGAGGGATCCGCTGTGCTGAAAGTCCCCGACGACGATCCCCTCGACGGTCACCGCCTGTCCGGCCAGCGGGCTGGAGAAACCGGTGCCCTGCACCTCGTGAATGGGCGTAACTTCGCCAGCGTTACAAAGATCCTCCGGATCCACAGGGTCCTCGTATGGGTCCGGGAAGGCACCGAGGCCGTCGACCATGTCCACCGGGAAGGTGGCGAACCGCACCGAGGGATCGAAGGCGTCGACCGGGTCGGTGTCCCGGACAAGGTCGGTGCGACGCAGCGTCTGGTCGAGAGTCCCGACGCCGTTGGCCGACCACTGCGTCCCGGGGTCGACGCCGACCTGGCCGAAGCTGTCGACCACTGTGGCAGTGGCGGTGTTGACGAGAACCAGGGCATCGTCACCGTTGAACTGGATGCCGGAGTCCACGTCGTCGGCAACCGCCTTGATGCCGCCGTTGGACTGTGGATGCGCAACGACGTACACGGCGCCGTCAGCCAGCGTCGTCGCCCCGTCGAGGGGCACGGTGGCGCTGGGTCCCTCCGCCAGTGCCCGCCCGTTGTGGTAGGCGCGGACGGCATGAACCGTCAGATCGACAGGCCCGCCCGTGCCGTTGTAGATCTCCAGTGCCTTGTTGAACGACGTGCCCTCGACGTACTCGGTCAGCACCAGTCCGTCGCTGGCAGGGTTCGCGGCGGAAGCCGTAACGGGAAGAATGCCGCCGACCAGCGCCACCAGAGCAACGGCGGCGCGACGAACGGCGTGCTCAGAAGACACGGTGAAGACCTCTCTGCGTCGACGGGTGGCGGTTCAGAGGGCGGGGCCGCCCCGAGAGTGCCCCGCCTTCATGGCCGCCTACAGACGAACGATCCGGCCCGATCCGCCGACCGGATACTGGGCCGCCGTGACCTGCCCACCCAGCGTCTCGGCGAGATAGGTCTCCAGCGCCTGCTGGTACGTCACGCCCACGCGGGTGTAGGGCAGGTCAGCCAGTGGGTAGGCGTCGCCTCCCAGCGCGGTGAAGTCGTTGGTCGCCAGCGTGAGCGGTCCACCCGGGACGACGCTGCCGCCGGCGATGATCGGCTCGCCGCCGTCGAGGGCGGCGTCGACCACCCTGGAGCCGGCCGGCTGCGTGTGGTCGTAAGTGAACGAGATACCCGACCACTGGCCGAACTGGCCGCCACCGATGTCGGCGACGCTGTGCTCGAGCACCGCCTTCATGCGCTCGCGGGAAACCTCGGGGATGACCGATACGAAGTTGGCGAACGGTGCGATGGCGAAGGTGTCGAGAGCGGTGATCGGGCCAGCGGGAATGACCGAGTTGTTGCGGATGCCGCCGCCGTTCTGCAGGGCCACGTCGGCGTCGGGAAGACCGTACAGGTCCGCACGACGAACGGCCGCGTCGCGCAGCGCGTCGGCCACGAGGTTGCCCTCGTTGGTCTCGGAGTTGCGGACGCCGGCGACGGTGATCGTGCCGTCCGAGGCGACGGCGCCACGCAAGCCGTTG
>WHTG01000295.1 GCA_009377835.1 Nitriliruptorales bacterium | reverse complement strand
GCTCCACGGTGACGTGCCGTGCCTGCCGCGTCACGTCGTGACCGGCTCACCGCATCGGCCCCCGTGAGGGTGACGCACGCGGCCTGAGCACCTACGCTTCGTGGCTGCTCATGCCGCAGTCGCCACGCATGACCGCCAAATCCCCCCGACGCATGTGGCTTTCACGCGTCACGTTGGGATTGGCGCTGGTGTCCTTGTTCTTCTCATCAGTGCCCACCCCGCCTGCCCACGCAGCGGGTTCGCGTCCGCTGTTCCAGGTCCCCTTCTCATGCGGTGAGGAGTGGAAGGCCAGCACGTACCCGGGACACGGCGGCGTCGACTGGAACTGGGGCGTCGGCGCCGACGACCTCGGTAGACCTGTGGCGGCGGCCGCAGCAGGCATCGCACATACCAAGTACCACTCGGGGTACGGGTACTACGTCGACGTGGACCACGGGGGCGGGTGGGTGACGCGGTACGCGCATCTGCTTTCCGGCGGACGGGCTGAGGGTCCTGTCGCCCAGGGGGCGACCATCGGCAAGGTCGGCAGCACCGGTAGGAGCACATCACCCCACCTGCACTGGGAGCAGCGCGCTGACGGCGTGAGTCAGTCGACCCTGTACGTCGAGGGCACGAGGGTGCAGCCGGACGGTCGGACGTACATCAGCAGAAACTGCCCGCGCCGGAACCCGCTTCTGGCCGGAGATGTCGACGGCGACGGCGACGGCGACATCGTCGCGAGATTCGTGCGTCGCGACGGGACGTCGTCGGTCAAAGTGCTGCATGGCAGCGTGTCTGGGTCACAGGACGCGATCGTCGGCCGCCGTCTGAAACCCCCGGCATTGCCGCCGACCGCGATCCTGGCGGTTGCCGATACCACGGGCGACGGCCGCGCCGATCTGAACGCCGCGTACGCGCACGCCGGCGGCGTCCACCTGGCCTCCTTCAAGGGTCGCCGTGACGGCACGTTCGGCCGGAAGGTGTCCCGCGCGTTCCGCGACCGCTGGAGCTTTCGCCGCCTGAAGACGTTGCGCAGCGGCGACGTGGACGGCGACGGCATTGATGACCTCGTCGTCCGATTCGTCGGCGCCGAGGGAACTACCGTTGTCCGGGTTGCCCGCGGTTCGGCCGGTGAGCGAATGAGGACGTCGACAGCCCTGCGCGCATCAGCGGCCGCGTTGAGGCCAGGTGGGGTCATCACGGTCGGCGACACGAACGGCGACGGCCGAGGTGACCTGAACGTGGCGGAGCCACGAGGCGGCGGGATCCAGATCGCGTCGTTCTACGGCCGCCCTGACGGCACCTTCGGGGGCCGAACCCGCCGGATGTCCGCCGACACCTGGGTCTGGAAGCGGCTGAAATACTTCGGTAGCGACGACATCGACGGTGACGGCGTGGACGACCTCGTCGTGCGCATGGTCCGCGCAGACGCCTCCTCGACCGTGACGGTGCTGCGCGGCGGCTCTGCACGCGCACTGTCGGTGCGAGCAGCCTCGCACCTCCAACCCTCCGACCTGCCGGCCGCGGCCGTCCTCACGCTCGGAGACACGACCGCGGACGGCAGATCGGATGTCAACACGGCACATGCCCGAAACACAGGCGTGGCGTTCAGCACTCTCGCCGGCGGCGTGACCGCAGAGTTGACTACCCCCCGCGTCCGTTTCTACTCCGGCACCTGGGACTATCACCGCCTTTGCTGAGGCGGCGCCCGCCACGTCGTCATCGTGGCGGGGTCGTCCTCCATCGCTGGTAGTGGAGGATCTGCTCGCGTGGTCGTCGGCCGCGCCGCGCCGAGCCCACCGGGCCGGCGTCAGCGGCGGCATGGCCGATCGTGACGAGACACACCGGCGTCACGTCGCCGGGGATGCCAAGGAATGCGCGCAACGCATCCGGGTCCTGAATGTCGAGCACGCCGGCGCCCAGTCCCTCGTCGACGGCAGCCAGCAGGAGCAACATCAGGGCGGCACCGGAATCGACCCACCAGTACGGTGCGCTCCACCGTTCCACGCCGCCGGTCGACGCCTTGTCCGCCTCCGCGTAGCGCTCCCGGTAGTCGTTCTCCCGGACACCCAGCACCACGTGAACCGGCGCAACGGACAGCCACCGGCCGAAGCCGGCTCGCACGTACTGTTCCTCGTCGCACAGCGCGGCGATCCGCCGTCGGCGCTCCGCGTCCGTGACGACCACCAGCCGAATACCCTGCGAGAAGCCGGCGCTGGGCCCGCGGAGCGCGGTCGCCGCGATACGTTCGACCACGCGGGGATCAACAGGCTCGTCCCGATAACGCCTGACCATCCGGCGCTGCCGTACGACCTCGGGGAACTCCGTCACCGTTGTGCAGTCACCGGCCCCGTCACCGCCGGCACCGTGGGGGTGAGACGACCGGTGCGGCGTCCAGCCGCGACCGCCGCAGCTTCCACGACGACGACCTCCTCCCCCGCCGTTACCTGAAGCACGTCGGCCACGCCAACCCAGGAAACGGGAGCGGTCCCCGCCTGGACACCCTTGCCGCCGCGCCCTTTCGTCGGGTACTCGGTCAACGGAGTCCTGCGCGCACCTCCGCTGGGCGCGACCGTCAGCACCTCCAGTTCGCCGTCGTTCCCGCCGGGGACGACCGAAACCGCGACGATGCGCGCGCCGGCGGGCACCCGCATACCGGCGACACCCGTGGCGCTGCGCCCCATTGGCCGCACGTCGTCGACGGAGAATCGCGCCACCAGGCCGCCACTGTGCGCCAGCAGCAGGTGGTCCCCGTCGTT
>WHTG01000121.1 GCA_009377835.1 Nitriliruptorales bacterium | reverse complement strand
GGCCGGCTGTCGACGCTGCTGCGGCGCAACGGAAATCTCCCGATCGAGCAGGTGCTGCCGCTGGGGACGGCACAAGCGGCGGCAACAACACCGCCGGCAACGACGGCACCAGCGGCGGCAACAACACCGGTGGCGACGACTCCGGTGGTGGCGACGACACCTGAGCCACGAGCCGCAGCGACCCGAGCCGCGCCTCCGAGTCCCCCCGGAAGACGCGGTTTGGCGTTTGGGCAACCGCTGTCGCGAAGACCGCGTTCGCGGCTACCCTTGATGGTGCCTCGGAGTGCATCCGCGCCGAGGTGCTCGACCCGTCGGCGTGTTCTGGCGAGCGCTCCGCGGGTACCCCGGCGCCCGTAGCTCAGGGGACAGAGCGAGCGGCTTCTATCCGTTTGGTCGGGGGTTCGAATCCTCCCGGGCGCGCGTGTACCCTCGCAGCGCGCGGGGGTTCTCGCGCGTCATGGTGACCGTAGCTCAGTAGGTTAGAGCGCCGCGTTGTGGTCGCGGAGGTCGCGGGTTCGATCCCCGTCGGTCACCCTGCGCGGGTGTCCTGTGCAGGTCAGAACGGCCGTCGTTACACTCCCGCCCGGGTCGCTAGCTCAACTGGCAGAGCAGGGGCCTCTTAAGCCCAAGGTTCGGAGTTCGATCCTCCGGCGACCCACCAAAGCAGCTGCTGCGTCGGAGGAGGAGCCCGGCGTGGCACGCGGTTCCTTTGTGCGTCTGCCGCGTTCGGCGGCTCGGACCCTTTCTGGCGCTGATGCGTCCGGATACGGTGACAGTTGCTGCAGACGACGTCGCACTTCGCAATCTCGGCAAGCAGCATTGCTGTGGTGGCGAACGTCTTCAACGCAGCTATATTCCCCAGCTTCACACCGCGCACGTGATCGAAGTCCATGACATGGGGAGGGAAGTCACCGCCGCAATCGGCGCATGCCCGCTGCTTTGCTCTGCGCACCACCTTCTTGTTCCTTTCGCGCTGCACGGCGCGGTTGGCTGCAGTTCTGGCGCGATGCCTCTCGGCATTACGCACATACCATTCCCGCTGGTACACCGCCTTGCAGTCGCGACAGTGTCCATATCTGGCCGTTCCGTCCTTGCGGCGCAGCGGGAAGGACTCCAGTGGCAGAGCCCGACGGCAGCGTGAGCACGTTCGCATGACGCTCCTGACCTCGTCATGCCCAACTCTGGCATGCCGGTGCGACATCCCGGGTGCGTCGGCCATGCGTTGCACACAGGGCCCGGTCTGATGTGCGGGCGGTTCGTCGCGGCCTCTGATCCTGAGGGCCTGGTCAGGTTCTTCGTCGTCGACGACCGCAAGGACGACGACCTCCCGCCGAACTACAACGTGGCGCCGACCGACCCCGTCGGCGCTGTCGCCGAGCACGGCGACAGCCGCTACCTCGTCACCTTCCGGTGGGGTCTGGTTCCACCGTGGGCGTCGTCACCAAAGGCCGCCGCCACGATGATCAACGCCCGCGCCGAGTCGGTCCTGCAGAAGCCGGCGTTCCGCGATGCGGCGCGGCGGCGCCGCTGCCTCATCCCCGCCGACGGCTTCTACGAGTGGCGGGTCGACGGCGACGGAGTGAAGGTGCCGCATTTCATCCGCCGCAGCGACCGCCAGCCGATGGCCTTCGCCGGTCTGTGGGAGAGCTGGCGCGACCAGAACACCGGGACAGCACCGCTGCGCACCTGCACCATCATCACGCGCGCAGCCCAAGGCCCGGTGGCCGCGTTGCACGACCGGATGCCCCTCGCGCTGGATCCGCACCACTGGGAGGCGTGGCTCGCGACGGACACGCCGCGCGAGGAGGTGCTGGCAATCCTGCACGCGGACCCACCCGAGTTGACGCACCATGCCGTCAGCCCGCGCGTGAACACAGTGGCGAACAACGACGCCGGCCTGCTGGAGCCAGCCGGCAAGCCCGCGCCTTAAGAGCGTCTCAGCCCGCCGGTTCGCCGCTTGCGGAAGGCACCACCCAGTCGATGGCCTCGCGGGTACCAACTCAGCCCGCCGTTACCGCTGATCGCGTCGCAAAGGGTGGTCCAGTGGTGTCTCCACGATCACGAGCGCCAGCCCGTCAGGATCCTCGACGACCATCTCGAGCAGGCCCCATGGCTGGCGGGCCGCCGCGGCGGCGATGTCCACGCCCCGAGCTTGCAAGTCGCGTTCGACCGCATGTACATCCGCCACCTGCAACCACAAGCGCATTCCGCCGGGTCGCTCCCCCGATCCCGACTCGCTCAATTCGAGGAAGCCGCCGCCGAGGAAATACACCACTCCACGGTGCGGCCGTTTGCCCCACTCCCGGTAGCGCACCAGCCCCAGCGACGTCTCGTAGAAGGCCACCGAGCGGTCGAAGTCGCGCGGCCGCAGCAGGACGCGCGACTGCAGGACGTGCATCGCGGGTTCGGTCACGGCGACGCGTCGGCTCCCGCCCCCGCTGCGGGGTCGCCACCCGATGCGGAGTCCTGCAGCAAAGCCTCCCGGCGTTCGACCCGCTCCCGCAACTCGGCGATCTGCTCCCCTAGCGCCCCGAGTGCATTCGGGACCTGGGCCGGCGTGAGCGACCACGCCTCGTCGACCAGGTGGCGGTGCTTCTCGGCCAGGCATCCAAGGACACGCACCTCTTCGGCGGTCAGCTCCATGCCCGCAGCATAGGAGCCGCCGTAGGCTGCGCGTCGATGAGCCAACCAGTCATCGCGGTGATCGGCGCCGGACGACTGCCGGCGGGCGACGACCTGCTCGCCGCGGCTCAGGCCGTCGGCGCCGGCCTGGCCGCTGCGGGCGCGGTCGTGGTCTGCGGTGGCCTGGGCGGGATCATGGAGGCTGCGGCGCGCGGCGCTGCGGCCGCGGGCGGTGTGGTGGTGGGAATATTGCCGGGCGACGACCACTCCGCCGGCAACCGCCACTTGTCCGTCGCGGTTGCCACCGGACTCGGAGAGGCGCGAAACACGGTCGTCGTACGCACGGCTGACGCCGTGATCGCCATCGGCGGCGAGTACGGCACGCTGGCCGAAATCGGGTTCGCGCTGAAGATCGGCCGCCCGGTGATCGGCTACCGCTCGTGGGAACTGGCGCGCGAGGGCCGCCCCGACGATGGCATCACGGTTGTCGACTCGCCCCAGGACGCCGTGGCCCGTGCCCTCGCAGCAGCGGCGTCAGCATGACGCGGCGCCGATGGGCGTGGTGAGGGGTGGGCGGTCAGGCCGGCGGGACGGGCTTGTCCTGCTCCTGCTCGGGGCGGTGACCGGACCGGTTGTCCTCCGGGATGCGAGTGCGCCCGTGCTGGGCCTCGACGTCTTCGTCGGCGTGCAGCTTGGCGCTGTCCTGATCGGTCGCACCCTTGCCGGAGCGACGGAGTTCAGGCTGCTGTGGCTTGGTCATGGCAATGGACTCCTTTTGCCCTGGCACCGCCGTGCCCGCCGCAGGCACTGCTGAAACGCAGGCGTCAGCTGCCGTACCCCACGGGCAGCTGAACGTCGCCGTCAGCGGTCATGTAGTACACCTGCCAGTGGTAGTACCCGCGGAAGGCGCGTTCGTCGTCCCGCATGACCGCCGCGTACGCGCTGACCGCCTCCACGTACCGATCGCTGTGGTTGTAGTTCCACAGCGCGCGATGCATGTCACGCGGGGCGCCGTGCGCCGCGAGATACCGCGCGGCCGCCATGATCGCGTCACCGTTGTCGTTGATGTCGCCGGCGCCATACGCAGCCCACGTGGCGGGCATGAACTGCATCGGGCCACGGGCCCCCGCGCTGCTGCGGCCGCGGATACGCCCCATGCGCGTTTCGACCAGGTGGATTGCCGCCAGGTAGTGCCAGTCGACTCCGTACTCGGCCGCCGCCCGCCGGTAGTGCGCGAGCAGGTCGGTTGCAGGGGCCGGTGGCACGATCCGCCAGTCCGGCAGCCGCCGCTGGGGGCCCACCAGAGACGCGAGCGCGGCCCCCGCGCGCAGGTTCCGCCGCACGGCCGGGCGAAGCCTTCGCGGCACCGAGCGGACGACCTCGTCGCGCCACCGGGATTCCAGGGACAACCTGCGGTAGGTGCGCTGCTGCGTGTGCCCCGCCTCGGCCAGCGCGTTGCCGCGCACGTTCTCGTCACGAACCGCCGTTTCAGCGGCCGCGAGGATGTCCGCCAGCGCCCGTGCCGGCGAGACCGTCTCGACCGACGGGGCAGGCGCCTGGGCCGGCGCGGACGTCGCCGCACCCTCCGGCTGCTGCGCGCCGGCGCGATGCCGTCGCGGCTGTACTCGCGTGCCCGTCGCTGCGGCCTCGGAGTTCATGGCGTCTCTCCGTGCGGCGACGTCCGCCGGCGCCGTCCCCTGGTCACCGCTGCACGCCGGGGTGAGCGCGAGCAACGCGGTGCACAGCAGCGCCCGCCTGCGTCGCCGTCCTTCACTGATCGGCACCATTTGTTCCCCCGAGATTGCCAGCACCTACCGAAGCTGACACACCCACGTCACGGCTGCAGTGTTGGCGTCGTGCCACGCACGCCCGAGTCAGACCGGTCCCAGATCGTCGCCTTCCAGCGGTGGCGCCGTTCCTACCGCGCCGACACATGCCGCGCACGTCTTCGCACGATCGACAGTCTCACCGTGGACCCACCGCAGCATGCCGACAATGCCGCAGGCGGTGGAGCCTTCCCACTCCTTGGCGGTGTCGTCCGCCGGAGGTATGGCGTCATGCTGCGTGTCGACGTCGGGCAGCGCCCACACGCGAACCACTGCGTCCATTGCAAACCCCAGGTCACCTTGTGCGGATGGTCTGGACCGGCGCCCTCGCCGTCGTGACGTGTCCTGCGTTGAGCAGACACAGAACCATAGCCGTAACGGCTTCTAGACCGACTGGCGGGCAGCCAACGGCAGGCGGACGCAGAAGGCCGCGCCGGCGGGAGCATTGCGCTCGTACCAGACGGTGCCGCCCTGCGCTTCCACCAGCTCCTGAACGATGGCCAGCCCCAGGCCGGTGCCCTCAGCTGTCCGTGAGACCCCGCGACTGGCTTGGCTGAACTTCTCGAACAGGTGAGGCACAAAGCGCTCCGGGACGCCCTGCCCGCTGTCGCTCACGCGCAGCACACCGGCATCGTCCGCGGCGGTCGCAGCCACGACGATTGGCTCCGCGCCGTACTTCAAGGCGTTGGAGACGAGGTTGGTCAGGACCTGGGCCAAGCGGTCGTAGTCCGCCAGGACCCACAGCGCAGGCTCGCAGTCATTGCGGACATTGGTCGCGCGCAGCCCGTTCTGTGCGATCGCCTCGTCGGCGGCGGCCCGAACCGACACTGGTCGGCACTCTAGGTCCAGCGCCCCAGCCTGCACCGACGACAGCGTCAACAGATCCTCCACCAGGGCGTGCAGCCGCTTTCCCTGATGCGCCATGTGCTCGACGAACTCCCGGCGCTGCTGGTCCGTCAGGACATGCCACCGCGTCTCGAGCGTCTGCGCATAGCCCAGGATCGTCGTCAGCGGCGTCCGCAACTCGTGGTTCGTCATGGCCAGGAACTCGTCCTTCACCGCCGTTGCCCCACGCAACTGGTCGACCGCGAGAGCCAGCTCCCCCGCAGAGCGTTCCAGTGTGGCCTTCGCGCGCTCCAACTCCTCCCGGTCGCGAATCAGGCTCGATGCCATTGCCCCGGCCACCGCCGCGATGATGAAGCCGATGCCCATGCGGAACGATATCGACGTGGCCAGCAACGGCGTGCCGTAGACCTCCTGGCCGTACACCTCCCGGACTGTGTAGGCGACCGTCGCCGCGGCCATCGTCACGAGCGAGCCGCGCAGCGCGAACTTGATCGCGCCCTCCAACGGCAGGATGTAGATGGTGGCCCACATCGCGGTGTCGGCGTCGAACGTATAGACGAACACCAGCCCCATCACGACACACCCATCGAGCACCAGCGAGGCCATCTGCACCCGCCTTGCGTGCGCGAGGGTGACCACCCTGCGGTACGCCCACCACACCCCGACGTTCCCGATCGCCAGCGCCGCCACGATCGCGATGGCAATCGGCAGGATTCCCGGCGGGTACGGAATGTAGTAGGTCGCGACCTGTAACGACGCGAAAACCACACCCGCCCACCGGATGCGAATCATCGTGGCCTCGGCGCGAAGTGCGCGGGCCAGCGGCGAGGCCGGGGCAGGGTCAGGTGACATTGCGCCCCAATTGTGACCGACAGAGCAAATGATCGCCGCGAGGTGCCCATCCGGGCAGGGCAGTTGCGCCTGATTTGTGACCTCTGGTCCGGAATGGCACGAAGATTCTGTGACTAGCTCATCACTGTGGGCAGTTTTGGCTAGTCATCGGTCGGGAAGATCTTGCAGCACGTCGAGCGGCCGATCGACGACGAACACGAAATCTCCCGACGACGGCTCACCCGGTGGCGCTTGCCAGGGTGCGTGAAGAGCAGCGTCTGCTTTGCGCTGCCGTCGTGCGGCCCGAGCCCGGAGGTCGGCACATGGCACAGACGGCACTGGCACGGCGGATGGCGGTCACGCAGCTCACGGTGTTCACCGTCGCGGCGGCGCTGTTGGGCGCCGCCCCCGCAGCGGCGCTGCAGGTCCATCCCTCGGCCGAATCGGCGATGGTCAACCGGATCAACCAGGAGCGCACCGAGCGTGGCCTGTCGCGCCTAGCCCTCAATCTGCAGATGACGCGTCTCGGGCGTGAGTGGGCGAGGACGATGGCGAACCACCAGCGCGTGTATCACCGGCCCGACCTGGCGGATCAGATCTACGGACCGTACGTCCGCATCGGGGAGAACGTCGGCATGACGAAGCTGACGGGTGCCACCGCGACGGAACTCGTCGACCGTCTCCATCGCGCGTTCATGGCCTCCACCGGTCACCGCAGCCACATCCTCGGCCGCTTCAACCAGGTGGGTGTCGGGATACGACGCACGGCCGACGGTGCCATGTGGGTCGCGGTGAACTTCCTGCAGGGGCGGCTGGACGCGTTCCCCCTGTACCGCGACATCGATGGGTCGACACACGAGCGGGTGATCGGGCGGATGTTCTTCAAGGGCGTGGTCGGCGGGTGTACCCGCGCGAAGTACTGTGCCCGAGCCACCGCTTCGCGTCGCTGGCTGGCGGGGGTGGTCAACCGCGCCACCCGCACCAAGCGCGGTAGCGCCTGGCTGTCGGATCGCTGTGGCAGCCGGCGTGCGTGCCGCAGGGGCGACACCAGCCGCCGTGACACTGCGAAGGCCTTCGCCCACGCCCTGCGGCTGCAGCCTGTGGCAGGCGCCTCTTTCAGCGATCTGCGGGGCGACGACGCCAGGATCGCTGCAGGCGTCATTCGCGCAGGGATCATGAGCGAATGCTCGTCCGGCCGGTTCTGCCCCGGCCGCGATGTCTCGCGGGCAAAGCTGGCGAGGTTCGCCTACCGCGCAACCCGCTGAGCCGCCGCAATCCGGCCGCCGGCTGTTCGTCAGATCGCCGGAGCCACTTGCTGCGCGATCGTCTGACCGTAGTGTGCCGCGTCATGGTGTCCCGCCTGCTGCTGTGCGTCGCCCTGCTGGCGGCAACCGCCGGCTGCGATCCGGCGCGGCCGCCGCCGACCCCCCCGCCGGCTCCAACGGCCTCCCCCGAACCCGCGGCCGCGCAGACACGCCCGTCACCGTCACGTCGGTCGTGTCGCCGGCCGTGCCGGCGACGGCCGCGGATCGTGGGATCGTTCGACTTCACCGCGGCCCCCGAGGCGAGCGGCATCGCCGCGAGCCGTCGTAATCCAGGGCTGCTCTACGTGCTCGACGACGGCCCTGGAACGACGTCACTGGTCGTCCTGCGCGCCCGGACGGGCCGCATGCTGGGGCGACTCCACGTGTTGGGATTCCACGGCACCGACACCGAGGATCTTGCGGTCGCACGCTGCGCCCCGGGCCACGCCGCCACCTGCGTTTTCATCGGGGACATCGGCGACAATCTCGCGGCGCGTGACAGCATCGAGTTGCTGCGCGTTCGCGAACCCGTCCTCGGCCCCGACGTCCCCTCCGTGCCGGTCCCGGCTGAACGAGCCATCCTGCGCTATCCGGACCGGCCTCACGACGCGGAAGCCCTGCTGGTGGCCGACGACGGGTCCATCGGCATCGTGACGAAGGCTGCGGGACGGTCGGGTCGTGGTGCGGCGCGGCTGTACACCACCACGACCTTCCGCGACGGGATACTGCGCGATTCCGGCCGCGTCGGCGTTCCTGCGCCTGCCGTCGCCGTCGCGACGGCGGTGGTCGGCAACGTCGTCACCGGCGGCGACAGCGTCGGAGGGCGCGTCGTTCTGCGGACGTACGACGCCATCTACGAGTTCCACGGATCCCGCGGCGGCGCGTTGCGCGACTTCCCCTCATGGCCGGTGACGCAGCTCGCGGCGCCGGCCGAGCGACAGGGTGAGGCGGTCGCATACGGCGCCGACGGCTGCACCCTGTTCACCGTCAGTGAGGAGTCGGGAGCATTGACGATGATGGAGTGCCGCTGAACCCTGGGCTGTTGCCGACGCCCGCCGTTGGGTACTCCGGGTTGGAGACGTCGCCGGATGAGGACTGACCGGAGGAACACGTGGCACTGCAGCAGACGCCCCGGAATCGAGAGCCCGATGGACGTCGCGCCTGAGATCGTGTGCGTCGACTGCGGCGGAAGGTGCTTCCTGCTCACCCACGAGCCGCCGGACGAGGGGTTCGCGCCGGGCGACATCGTGGCGTACCGCTGCGCCGACTGCATGGACCGGTGGGATCTGGTCGTCCCCGAGGCAGATGGCGATGAACACCCCTAGACAGAACGACGTCCCTATGGGTCACTGGTGGCCACCGGGTGTCCCTTGGAAGTCGCACAGGAGGGTGAACCGTGGAGTTGACGGGCGTTCCCAACGCTGTGGAGTCGGCGAAAACCCGTCGTGCAGGGATGCATCAGCTGCTCGTCGAGCTGGAGGAGGCCATCGCAGCCGCGACACCAGGTCGCGAGGGTGCGTGGCGTGAGCAGGTGGGCGCGTCGCTGAATCGGCTCAGCGGCTCCTTCGCGCATCACGTCGCCGCTACGGAGGCGCCTGACGGGCTGTTCGACCAGGTTCGGCGGCGCGCCCCTCGGCTCGACGGGCGCTGCCGCCGGCTGGCACGGGACCACCGCTCCATCGCAGAGGAACTCGCGGCCGCGCTGGCTGCGTTGGACGGCGACGTGGAAGAGATCCGCGAACGCGTCCTGGCCACGCTGGCGCGCCTGGCGCGTCACCGCCAGCTCGGTGCCGACCTTGTGTACGAGGCCTACGACGTCGATCTCGGCGGAAGCGACTGAATGCGGCGGGATCCTTCTCGCGTCCCGAGAGGTCAGCGCGGGCGCGTGAGCTCGTCGGCGACCAGCGCGGCGATCGCACGAAAGGCCTTGCCCCGGTGTGAGATCGCGTCCTTGTCATCGGCGGTCATCTCGGCCGTTGTCAGCGCGGCCCCCAGCGGCACGAAGATCGGGTCATAGCCGAACCCGTTGCTGCCGCGCGGCCGGGACGTCAATGTTCCTTCCACCACGCCCTCGACGCTGTGCCGACGCCCGTCCGGTGTGGCCAGGGCGGCCACGCACACGAATCTGGCTCTGCGGTCGGCAACGTTGGCCATCCGTTCCAGAACCAGCTGCAGGTTCGCCTCGTCGTCGCCGTGCCGACAGGCGTATCGCGCCGAGTACACGCCCGGCTCACCGCCGAGCGCGTCGACGACGAGGCCGCTGTCATCCGCGACGGAAGGCAGTTCCGTCGCGGCTGCTGCGGCCGTCGCTTTGAGCAGCGCGTTCTCGGCGAAGGTGGTCCCGGTCTCCTCGGGTTCCGGCAGGCCGACGTCGTCGGCCGAAAGCAGCCGGACATCGAGGCCCTGGGTTTGCAGG
>WHTG01000274.1 GCA_009377835.1 Nitriliruptorales bacterium | reverse complement strand
GCCACCTCGAGGCGATGCTCGGCCCAGACGTCGAGTTCCGCGAAGGCCAGCGCGAGGCGATCGAGGCCGTCATCGAGGACGGGCAGCGCGCGCTCGTCGTCCAGCGCACCGGCTGGGGCAAGAGCGCCGTCTACTTCATCGCCACGCGGCTGTTGCGCGACGCGGGAGCCGGCGCGACCGTGCTCGTGTCGCCGCTTCTCGCCCTCATGAGGAACCAGATCGACATGGCTGCACGGGCGGGCGTGCACGCAGCCACGATCAACAGCGCGAACCGCGATCAATGGGACGAGGTCGAAGAGGCGGTGCGGCGAGGCGACATCGACCTTCTGTTGATCTCGCCGGAGCGCCTGAACAACGTGCAGTTTCGACAGAACGTCCTCCCAGATCTCATCAGCACCACGGGGCTGCTGGTGGTGGACGAGGCGCACTGCATCAGTGACTGGGGCCACGACTTCCGACCCGACTACCGCCGCATTGGACGGATCCTCCGACTGCTGCCGCGCGGCGTCCCGGTGCTGTGCACCACCGCCACTGCGAACAACCGCGTGGTCGAGGACATCCAGGAGCAACTCGGGGAGAACCTCATCGTGATCCGCGGATCACTCGACCGCGAAAGCCTGGTCCTGTCCGCCCTCGACCTCCCCGAACCGGCGCAGCGCCTGACCTGGCTCGCCCAAGCGATCCCGAGTCTCGAGGGCTGCGGCATTGTCTACTGCCTCACCGTCGCCGACACCGAACGAGTCGCGGCGTGGCTGCGAAATCAAGGCATCGACGCCGTGGCGTATACCGGCGGAACCGACAACGAGGAGCGGCTGGCTGTCGAGGACGCGCTGCTGCGCAACAGCGTCAAGGTGGTGGCCGCGACATCAGCACTGGGGATGGGCTTCGACAAGCCAGACCTCGGGTTCGTGATCCACTACCAAAGTCCAGGCTCGCCCGTCGCGTATTACCAGCAGGTGGGCCGTGCCGGGGCGCGCAGTGGCGAGTGCGCAGGTGATGGCCCTGCGTGGGCGCGAGGACAGCGACATCCAGAACTACTTCATACGTTCCGCGTTCCCACCACGCGAGCAGGCGGAGCAGGTCATCGATCTTCTCGAGCGCGTCGCGCAGCCGATGACCCTCGGTGCGATCGAGGCGGAGGTGAACGCACGCCGCGGCAGGATCGAGGCGATGCTGAAGGTGCTGGAGGTTGAGGGTGCCGTCGAGCGCATCGCTTCGAGGTGGCAGCGGACGCTGCGCCCGTGGCGCTACGACGAGGAACGCGTGGAGCGCGTCACCGAGCTGCGCCGCGCCGAGCAGGCGGCGATGGTGGAGTACGTCATCACTGATGAGTGCCGCATGGCATACCTGCGCCGCCAACTCGACGACCCAGCCGCCGAGCGGTGCGGCCGTTGCGACAACTGCACCGGGCGACGCCTCTCCACTGACCTGGATGCGGCGGAGGTGGAGGCCGCCGTCGCGTATCTGCGCCGATCGGATGTGGTGGTCGAGCCACGCCGGCGGTGGCCGGTTGGTGTGCGTGAGGTTTCAGGGACGATTGACGAGGCCCTGCGCCTGCAACCGGGACGGGCGCTTAGCGTGTACGGCGACGGAGGCTGGGGCAATGTCGTGCGCCGTAGCAAGTACCAGGGGCACCGCTATCCAGACGAGCTGGTGGCCGCGGCCGCGGCGCTGATCACACGGTGGGGACCCGATCCTGCGCCGCAATGGGTGACATATGTTCCGTCAACGTCGTCGGCCGAACTGGTGCCGGACTTCGCCGCTCGGTTGGCGAGGACGATGCGACTTCCCCTCGTCGATGTCGTCAGGCGCACCCGTACGGGGCGCCCGCAAAAGGAGATGGAGAACAGCGCCCAGCAGTTCCGCAACGTGTTCGGCGCCTTCACCGTCCGCGGCTCCGTTCCGGCGACGCCCTGTCTGCTGGTCGACGACATCGTCGACTCCCGCTGGACACTGACGGTCGTCGGTGTTGCACTGCGCGAGGCCGGCAGTGGGCCCGTCTATCCCTTCGTCCTCGCCCAGGCGTTGAGCAGTTCATGACTTCTCGCACCGATTCCTCGCTCGCCGCGCTGCTGCTCACGCAGCGCCTGCTCGACACGCCGGCGACGCCGCTGAAATCGTCCGAGTACTGGTCGCTGGTGGCCGCGGTCAGCGACCCGGCTGACCTACTCGGACGCTCCCCATCGGAGATCCGCGAGCTCGCAGGCGTCGAGGAGGCACTGGCGGACCGTGTGGCGACGCTCCTGGACGCCGCGACGCTGTTCGCCATCCGGCTGGACGAGGCCGAGCAGTCGGGGCTGCACCTCATCTCCTCGGTCGACGCCGACTACCCGGTGCGGCTCACGGACCGACTCGGTCACACGGCTCCGCCGTTGCTGTACGCCGTCGGCGACCCGAAGCTGCTGGAGACCGATCTGCTGGGTGTGGTCGGGTCACGCGATGTGTCGGACGCTGCGGCCGAAGTTGCGAAGGGCGCAGCCGCGCAGGCGGTCGCGCACGGGTTCGGTGTTGTGTCCGGTGCCGCCAAGGGCGTTGACCGACTCGCAATGGGTGCGAGTCTGGAGGCGGACGGGCGCGCCGTCGGCGTCCTCGCGGACTCGCTCATCCGCATGACGCGCGACGCGGAGGTGCGGCGCGCCGTGAGCGACGGGCGCTTGTGCCTGTGCACGCCGTACAAGCCGACCGCTGGCTTCAGCGTCGCGAACGCCATGGGCCGCAACAAGGTCATCTACGCCCTCTCGCAGGCAACCTTGGTGGTGGCCGCTGACGTCGAGAAGGGCGGCACGTGGGCGGGGGCGATGGAGTCGCTGCGTCGCGGCATCACACCCGTCGTGGTGTGGGCCGGCGCAGGTGCGGGAGAGGGAAACAAGGCGCTCGAGGGGCGCGGGGCGGCGGCCGTTCATTCGCTCGAGGCGCTGTTCCCTTTGCGAGTTGCGCGTCACCCGGTCGACCCGGCGCAGCAGCCGCCCCAGTTGGCCCTGGACATCTGAGCGCTTGGCAAGCGACCGCCACTGCTGCCGCCTCCGCGAGCTCCGCCGGCAGGTCGCTCCCTGACCTCTTCGGCTTCGTCGGGACCTAGGCGGGCCGCACACGTTGCGTCAACGGATACCCGCTAGGTGATGCCCCTGTGGATACGACGGACCGTGGTGTCGCACTCTTGATTACGGTCACCGCATGACGACGAGACCAAGCACCGTTGCGGGCGAGTCCGTCGATCAACTCGGATCCGCACCTTTTGGAAGCGCGAGAAATGCGTCATTGACTCGGCCGGATCTGCGGGCGCTTCATGTCGTCGGTCGTGGCATACGAGCGGCCAGTCAGCCTCGCCGAGGTGGGACGACGCGCTCATGAGCGCGATGGCCGGCCGCGGCGTTCGGGTGGAGGAGGAACTGGTCGCTGACCAGCTCGTCAGTGATCTGGCGCAG
>WHTG01000197.1 GCA_009377835.1 Nitriliruptorales bacterium | reverse complement strand
GGCGAAGGCCGAATGGCTGTTGATCAACGCCACCAGCAACCTGATGAAGGTCTTCGCCCAGCAACAGGTGGTCCCGACCGCCTGATAGGGCCGCGCACACGCCTCGGCGCGGTCCTCGCACCGCCAGCGGGTACACCCCAACGCCGCCTGCGGGGGTGCGCGCGCTACCGGCGGACGCCGCCGCAGCCGCGTCCATCACGCCATTCACCCTCAAACCGCAACAGCCTGCTATGCCAGTCGGATATCAACCACCTTCCGAATCCGGCGATTTCAATCGCCAGGTCTGCTGCAGTTACCTCGGGGCCAACTGCTCCAACGGGATGTCTGGGTTGGCCAGCCGACTTGGGTCAACCTGCACGCCGGAACGGATCAGGGTCTGGATCTGGTCCATGACGTCCCAGATGTTGACATTCATGCCGGCGATGACGCGACCGTCCCGCAGCCAGAACGCGAGGAACTCACGCCGCTCGGGCGCACCGCGGAAGACGACACGGTCCCAGTCCTCGGCATGGCCGGTGTACTCCATGCCGAGGTCGTACTGGTCGCTGAAGAAGTACGGCAGCCGGTCGTAGGACTCGCCGGCCCCCAACAGGTTGTGGCCGGCGGTCTGCCCCTGGTTCAGAGCGTTTGCCCAGTGCTCCACGCGGATGTGCCGGCCCAGCGACGGATGCCACGCCCGGGCGGCATCGCCGGCGGCGAGGATACGTGGATCGTGAGTCGCCAGGGTCTGGTCCACGACGATGCCGTCGTCGACGCCCAGTCGCGCCCCCTCGGCCAGGTCGACTCTGGGGGTGACACCGATCCCGACGACGACCAGCTGCGTGTCGATGGTGCTGCCGTCGGTGAGGGTCACCTGCTCCACGGTGTCCGTGCCGCCGGCCTGATCGACCCCGAGCCCCATGCGGACATCGACATCGTGATCGGTGTGAAGATCAGCGAACACCCTGCCGACCTCGGCTCCCAGAACGCGGACGAGGGGAACGTCCAGCGGGTCGACCATCGTGACCTGCGCCCCCAACGTGCGTGCGGCGGCGGCAACCTCGCAGCCGATCCAACCTGCGCCCACGACCGTCACGTGATCGACCGCGCGCAGCCGCTCGGCGAGTCTGCGACTGTCGGCGAGTGTGCGGAGTACGACGATGCCGTCCAGGGGCCGGTCGCTCAGTGACAGCCGGCGCGGCGTCGCGCCGGTGGCCAGCAGCAGGCGATCGTACGGCAGACGATCACCCGACCGCGTGAGGACCTCGCCGCTGGCGGTGTCCAGCTCGGTCACAGCGTCGCCGACCCGCAGCGCGATGTTCTGCTGGGCGTAGAAGTCCGCGTCATGGACGTAGACCTCGTCGACGGTCTTGTCGCCGGTCAGGAATCCTTTCGACAGGGGCGGGCGTTCGTAAGGCCGCTCGGGCTCTTCGGTGATCACTGTGACGTTGCCGTCGAACCCGTCTGACCGGACGGTCTCGGCGGCCTTGGCCGCGGCCAGCCCGCCGCCGACGATGACGATGTCGTGGATGTCGTCGCTCATGGTGCTCCCGTTTCCGTCAGGCCGCGGTTCGCGTGAGGTGGAGGAACTCCTGGCGTGCCGCGGGCTCCTCGCGTAGCAGGCCGTACAACGCGGACGTGACGGTACGCGTGCCGTTGGCCCGGACACCCCGAGCGCTCATACAGAGATGCTCGGCTTCCAGGACGACGCCCACCCCGCGGGGAGTGAGATGGTCGCGCAGCCAGTCGGCCACCTGCGACGTCAGCCGCTCCTGGACCTGCGGCCGCCGCGCGAAGGACTCCACGAGCCGCGCAAGCTTGGACAGCCCCAGGATCCGCTCGCCCGGCAGGTAGCCGATGTGGGCCACGCCCCGAAATGGCATGAAGTGATGCTCGCACAATGACGTGAACGGGATATTGCACACCACGACGAGTTCGTCGTAGCCGGCGTCGTTGGGAAAAGTGGTGGGACGGAAGGGCTCCGGCGTCAGCAACTCAACGAACATGCGGGCCACCCTGCGAGGGGTTTCGACCAATCCGCCGTCAGCCGGATCGAGCCCCAGCGCCGCCAGCAACTCCGTCACGGCGGCGACGGCCCTGTCGTCATCGATCGGCCTGCTGTGAGGGATCGCCGGCGGGTCCGAGGGGACGGGCAGCATGAGGTCCGATGCGGCCGCGGTCACCGGGCGCCCCCGCTGCCGACGTGGTCGCGCGGGAACCCGGTCGCCAGGCGTGCCAGGGCGAAGGCGCCCAGCAGCAGACCGAAGTCGCGAAGGGCAATGTCGTAGAAATCGCCCGCCAGCAGCAGGTTGACGATGATGCCGGCGAGCCAGGCGGCCACGACGTACCCGCCGATGCGGGGCCGGATCGCCACGAGGATCCCGGCGCCGATCTCGATGACGCCGACGGCAAGCATCATCTCGCCGGCGGTTCCTGGTAGGAGGGCGACGAAGCCGGTCCACAGATAGGACGGCCAGTCCACCAGCACGTTGAAAAACTGTCTATTCCGAACAGGATCGGCGCTGCGGTGAAGCCTGCGCGGAGCAGCACGAACGCCTGCCAGGCGGGAGAGGTGGCTGGGGGAGCGGCTTTCGTCGCGGACGGTGCAGCAATCTGGTTCATCGGTGGGGACTCCTCTAAAATCAATATGACTTCACTTTAGACTGCGCATACTCTAAAGGCAAGAGCAGTCAGTGATAGAGGAGCTGCATCGTGGACGACGCCCCGGACGGCTCGCAGCGCGAGCCGCGCGGCCTGACGCCGTTGACGAGCCTGGACGACCCCACCCGTCGACGCCTGTACGCCTACGTCGTCGCTGCGGGGGAGGCGATCACCCGCGATGGTGCATCTGTGGCGCTGGACATCGACCGGTCGCTGGTGGCGTACCACCTGGACAAGCTCGTGGACGAGGGCCTGCTGGTCGCATCCTTCGCACGCCCCGAAGGGCGGGGTGGGCCGGGGGCTGGTCGCCCCGCCAAGCACTACGCGCGCGCCGAGCGAGAATTCGCCGTCAGCGTCCCACCCCGCGACTACCGGCTTGCGGCTGAGTTGTTGACTCGCGCGGCCGAACGCGACACGACCGGTAATGCTCGCAGGCCTCTGGACCGGGTCGCCCGCGAGGTCGGTCGTGACCTGGGCGACAGTACGCACGGCGACGACCTGATGGAGGGCCTCCGTCGTCACGGTTATGAGCCCTACGACGAGGACGGCGTCATCAGACTCCGCAACTGCCCCTTCCACCAACTGGCTCGGGAGCACACAGATCTGGTGTGCGGGATGAACCTCGCGCTTCTGGGTGGCCTGACAGAGGCGTTGGCCAGCCAGCGCCGCAGCGCGCGTCTTGATCCCGCACCCGGCCGCTGTTGTGTCGTGCTGGAGCCCGATATCGCGAAGGGCGGCCCCGTGGGACCGCCCTTGCGGTGAACCCGGCCGTCTACGCGGCGCGGATCGTGCGCGGGGCCGGCGCTGTCTCGACAGGCGGCTCGCCGGCGCGATGCGCCAGCGCGGCGATCACCGAGCGCGTGAACTCGCCGATCGCCACCAGGACGAGTCCGGTCATGACCGGGTGCATCCAGGCGGCCCGCAGTTCCTGGCCGAAGGCCGAGAACACGGAGTAACCGAGCATCCACGCCAGCGCGGCGCCGATGGCGACGGTGATGGTGCGGGTCAGCGCATCGGGGGTGCGGAAGGGGACGACCTCGTCCAGGACCTGGTGCACGACCGAAAGGCCCAGCGCGAGTCCAACGAGGACCAGGAATGCGTACATCGGCTTCTCCTACGGTGCTGTGTCGGCGAGGCGCCCTGCCTCGCTCACTGAGTTGGACCGCCCCGCGCGGGTTCGGTTACAGCATTTGGAAGAAAAGGTGCCGACAATGGCGAGGTGAACGTCGACCCGGAATTGGTGCGCGCCGTGCAGCGCGGCGAAGCCGGGGCCATGGATGCCATCATCCGCGCGACCTACTCGGACGTGTACGCGCTGTGCCGCAGGTTGCTCGGCGATCCGTCCGATGCTGCCGACGCCACGCAGGAGGTGTATGTCCGGGTCGTGCGGTCCGTCCTGGGTTTCCGCGCCCAGTCCGCCTTCGGCACCTGGCTGCACCGCATCGCGGTGAACGTCTGCGCGACCGCCCTGCGCAAGCGCGGTGACGTGCGCGCCCGCGGGCAGGTCGCCGGCGCGACCGCGTTCGCCGCGCCGGACTCACATGACGTGCTGGCGTCCCTGGACGACACCGAGACCAACGTCGCGGACCGCGACCACGCGCGGCAGGTGGCCAAGGCCCTGGCGACGCTGCCGGAGGACTCGAGGCAGGTTGTCGTCCTGCGTGACGTCCAGGGGCTGTCGACGAAGGAAACCGCAGCACTGCTCGGCATCAGCGAAGCTGCCGTGAAGGTGCGGCTGCATCGTGCGCACGCGAAGCTGAGGGAGCTGGTGGAGGCATGAGACGCGAGCGGGACCGGAGCAGGATCTGCCGGGAAGTGCAGGCGCACCTTCCGGGCCTGGTCGACGGCACGCTGCCGCGGTGGCGACGTGGTCTGGTCAACGCGCACCTGCGCCGTTGCGACACATGCCGAGCAGAACTCGAACGGCAGCGCGCTGTCGTTGCCGGCCTGGACGACCTGGAAGCCGCGACAGCGGCGGCGATCGAGGAGCCGCCGGAGGGGCTGCTGGACGCGTTGCTCGAACGGGCCGAGAGGCCCGGGGTGCGGGGTCGTGCGGCGGTGCCGGTACGCGGGGCCGTCAGCGGTGCGCGCCCCGGTCTCTCGGTCGCGCTGCTCGTCGCCGGCGCGCTCGCCGGCACGGCGGCCGGGTACGTGGCGTGGAAAGGGACTCGCGCAATCCTCAGCCGCGTGCGGCCGGGGGAGTAGCCTCGAGTCAGATGTGGCGCAGTGGCACACCGCCTCGACAGCCAGGCAGCCGCTCGGTTGCAGGGGGTTGGGGTCGCCTTCATACTTCCTGCCTGCGCCCCCCTAGCTCAGTCGGCAGAGCGTCTCCATGGTAAGTATTCAGGGCTGAACGCTGTGCTGACCTGCGAAAACGCACCATTGCGGCGAGCAAAAGATCCCAGTTATACGCTGACGGTCGAGGACCACACTCGGAATTGAAGGGCGGTGCGCGGCGAACGGGTAGGATTTTCTACTACCGAGATGCGGACGTTGGAGGGGTGGCGATGCCCAGCGCTGAGAAGGTCAGCGTCACGCTGACAGCGGAGATGGTCCAGGCGATCCGTGCGAGCGTCGCAAGCGGTGAGTACGCCTCGGCGAGCGAGGTCGTGCGGGATGCGCTGCGAGGCTGGCAGCGCGAGCGGGCCGAGGACGCGGAACGACTCGACGCCGTTCGGGCGCGCATCCATCGTGCCCTCGACGACCCCCGACCAAGCCTGAGCGAGTCCGAGGTCGACGTCGAGCTGGCGACGTTCTTCGAGGAGGCAGCTACGTCCGGTGGCGATGGGACGGCTTGAGGTCGTCTACCGGCCCGAGGCTGTCGCTGACCTTCAGGACATCTTTCGGTACGTATTGCGCCGAAGCCAGAGCCGGGTGGTTGCCGAGCAG
>WHTG01000286.1 GCA_009377835.1 Nitriliruptorales bacterium | reverse complement strand
CGCCGTGCCGATCCGTCCCGAGCGGATCTGCGCGGAGCTGACCCGCGTGGTCCCCGATGACGGCATCGTCGTGGTCGACACCGGACACGCGGGCATGTGGATGGGAGGCTTCTACGACCTGCGCACGCCGACGCAGTCGTACCTGCGCAGCGCCGGCCACCTCGGCTGGGCCTTCCCCGCCTCGCTCGGGGCGAAGTGCGGTGCGCCTGACCGACCCGTCGTCTGCTTCACAGGTGACTCGGGGCTGTGGTACCACGTCGGTGACATCGAGACAGCGGTCCGCTTCGGCATCAACTCCGTGACCGTGGTGAACAACAACCGCAGTGGCAACCAGTCCATGCGCGGCTTCGACCGCGCCTACGGTGGCACGCAGACCGAAGCGGCGCGTGAGCTGTGGGTGTTCACCGACGTGAACTTCGCCGAGGTTGCGCAGAGCATCGGGGCCGTCGGGATCAGGGTCGAGAAGCCAGCCGACATCGTCCCGGCCATCGAGCGCGGGCTCGAGCTCGACGCGCCGGTCGTGGTCGACGTCGCCACCGACATCGAGGCGGTCGCGCCCGCGGCCGTGACCTGACCCGCCTGGGGGGTCGTCCATGCACCAGCTCGCCATCCGTGCCGTCGACGTCCGCCCGGTCCCGTTGCCGCTCGCCCGTCCTGTCTCCAGCGCGCTCGGCACCTACACCGAGATGGACTGCGTGACGGTGTGGATCCACACCCACGACGGGCCCAGTGGCTTTGGCTTCACGATGGGATTGGGCGGCGCATGGAGCAGCGCGGTGGCTACGTACATCGAGTCCGAGCTCACGCCACTCGCGATGGGCTGTGACGCACTGGCCCCCGAGGCCCTCTGGGAGCGGTTGTGGGCGCCGAACAAACCACGTATGCGGGCCGGACTGGGCGTGTGGGCCCTGTCTGCGATCGACATCGCCTGCTGGGACATCCTCGGCAAGGTGGCCGGGCTGCCCGTCCACACGCTGCTGGGCGCCCATCACCACGACGTGCCGGTGTACGGCAGCGGTGGCTGGCACGATCTGTCCGACGCGGAGCTGGTTGCCGAATGCGAGGCGTTCGCCGCGCAGGGGATCCGCGCCTACAAGTACAAGATCGGTTCCGCTCGCGACCGGGAGCGGACCGCACTCCTGCGTCGGTCGATGGGCAACGACTTCGAACTCCTGGCCGACGCCAACCAGTCCTACAGCGTGCAGGAAGCGGTCGAAGCGTCGCGCATGCTCGCCGATCACGGCGTCGCGTGGATCGAGGAGCCCGTCTACGCGGACAGCGCCGACGATCTTGCCGCGGTGGCGGCCAGCGCCGCGGTGCCTGTCGCGGCGGGTGAGAACGTCTATCTCCGCTGGGGATTTCGGGAGCTGTGCACGCGCCGGGCCGTCGACTACCTGCAGCCGGACGTGGCTCGTTGCGGCGGCATCACCGAGTTCCGGAAGATCGCCGCGCTCGCCGACGCCTTCAATCTGCATCTCAGCAGTCACTTGTGCCACGAGCTGTCCATCTCGCTGGTCGGGGCGTGTCCGCGCGGGTGGAAGGTCGAGTACGCGCAGCTGCTGCCCGCCGACCTGTTCACACGGCCCTTTGCCGTCGTCGACGGCGCCATGCGCGTTCCCGACGTGCCCGGACACGGCGTCCAGCTCGTTGCCGGCGCGGACCGAGTCGCCGCCGGCTGACCGTCACGGACCCCGCAGACCCCGCGGTAGGTTCCGCACCCGCGACACAACGGAGCCGCAGATGCGCATCACCAGCGTGGACACCTTTCCCGTGTCGTTGCCACTCGCCGACCCGGTACAGATGTCTCACGTCACGATCGACTGCTCGCACAACGTGCTCGTGAGGATCTCGACCGACGAGGGCGTGGTGGGCTGGGGAGAAGGCGTGGAGGCGTTCGACCTCACGGGCGAGAACCAGGGACGGATCAAGGCCGGGATCGATGGCCTGGGCACACGGATCATCGGCATGGATGCACTGGCACGGACCGGAATCTGGTACGGGCTGCGGCGAGCCGTCGTTGGTAACGCCACCGCCATCGGAGCGATCGACATCGCGCTGCACGACATCGCCGGCAAAGCGCAAGGCGTGCCCGTCTTCCAACTCGTCGGCGGGCGCACACGCGAGCGCATCCCGGCGCTTGTCCTGCTCGGAAGCGGCGACCCGGACGCGGATCTCGAAACGTTCCGCGCCCGCTACGAACGTGGTTTCCGCTGGTTCAAGCTCAAGCTCGGCATCGGTTCGGCGGCGGCCGAAGCGCAGACGCTGGAGCGCATGTGCGACGCTGCGCCCGATGCGGTGATCTCGGGTGACGCGAACGCCGCCTGGTCGGAGCAGGAGTCGGCGCGGTTCCTGGACTCCGTCGCCGCCCTGGGCGTGCGGTTCATCGAGCAGCCCACGCGGGAACGGGCGGCACTGATTCGCCTCGCGGAGCGCAGTCGCGTCGCACTGTGCGCCGACGAGAGTGCCGACTCCCTCGCTGCCGTCCTGGACTTCGGCGGCACCGCCGTGGGTGGCGTCAGCCTCAAGCTGATCAAGCACGGAGGGATCACCGGAGTAATGCGCGGTGCGGCGCTGTGCGACCAGGTCGGTCTGCACGTGAACCTCGCCGGCAAGATCGCCGAGTCGTCGATCTCGGCGGCGGCCAACCTGCACTGCGCTGCGGCCATGAGCGCCATTGAGTACGGCTGCAGCCCCGCGAACCATGTGCTCGCGAAAGACGTCTGCGCACGACCGCCCGAAATCATCGACGGCGCGTACGCGGTGCCGGAGACACCAGGGCTCGGCATCGATGTCGACGAGGATCTTGTGGAGGAGGTCGCCTCGCGGTGAGCTCCCACCGGGATGTAGCGGTCAGTCGCCGCAGTACTGGGGGGCGCTGCCGACCTGCTCGAAGCAGAGGGCATGCCCAAGGTTCGGGTTGCCTTCGAGGAAGGTGATCTTCTCGACCTCCTTCTCGAAGGGGCCGTCGTAGTCGAGGACGTACAGCCCGTTGCGGAGGTCGACGACGTAGAT
>WHTG01000294.1 GCA_009377835.1 Nitriliruptorales bacterium | reverse complement strand
GCACGCCCGCAGCAGCGCGTCCGCCGCGTCCGCCGGCTGCGGGTCCGCCGCGCCCAGCGCGGCGAGCTGGTCTACCCGGCTGCCCAGCTGCTGTGGCTTCGGCCCGATCAGCAGCTGCGCGGTGACCGGAACACCCTGTTCGAACAGCAGGGTGTCGACCGCGTCGAGAACCGCGGCCGACGCGGTCTCCGCGACTCCTTGGACGGCCAGTCTGCGTTCCAGCCGGCCACCGAACTCCTCGGCCGTCTCTTCGGCATGGTCGGCCGCGGCCGAGGTGGCGATGTCGACGAGCTCGTCGTGTAGCGCGCTCGCCGACTCGCCGGGCCCGGTTCCGCCGCTGCGTGCCTCGGTCACCAGATCGGCGAGCTCGGCGGGTAGCTGGTGGCGGATCTCCTGGCGGGCTCGCACCTGACCGGCGAGCACCACCACCGACGGCTGGAACCGCGCGACCACGCCGCGCAGGTGTTCGATCACGTCGGCCGCGTTGCTGTGCGCGGCCTCGTCGACCCGCTGCTGAATCCGCCGGTGCGCGAGGTGCCCGTTGCGCGGCTTGTGCAGCGGGAGCACCGAACTGCCCACCACGTGCGCGGAATCCACCGGCGCCGGTTGGCCGCGCTGCGCACCCGGCAGCAGGTATTCGTGCACGTCGGCGCCCGCCGAGTCGGCCACGACCACCACCTGCCGGCACGATCCGGCCAGCCGTCGCAGGTACGGGGCGATATGCGGCAGCGATGCGAGGCGCGCGCCGTCGTGCTCGACCACGTCGGTCAGCTCGTCGAACACGACGCCGTCGCGGTTGGCCACCACCACGCGGCCGTTGCTCTCCTCGACTCCAGCCGGCGGCTCGTCGCGGACCCGTTGCAGCGATTGCAATATCGCCCGATCGGCGCCATCCGCGCTGAGCCGGTCGATCAATTCCCGCCACCGCAACGACATCTGCGACCGGGCCTGCGCGTTCGCGGTGCGTGCCGCCAGCTCGACGGTGGCACACGGGCCCTGCGCGGTGAGGACCGACCGGTAGTGCTCGAGCCGCATGCTCGCACTCTCCTCTCCGCCGACCTCAGTCCACCGACAGCGCGCCGACCAGGTCGCCGACGTCCGCGAGCGGGAGATGCTGCGCGACATCCGCCTGGGCGACGATGCCGACGAGCCGGCCGTCGACGGTGACCGGCAGCCGGCGCACTTGATGTTCGGTCATGAACCGCAGCAGGTGCTCCGCGTCGTCGTCCACATCGACCGTGACGACGTGAGCCTGCGCCAGCTCACCAGCCTGGACGCTGCGCGGGTCGCGCTGCTCGGCGATCACTTTCACCACTACGTCCCGGTCCGTGATCATGCCGATCACCTGGTCGTCGTCGGTGCAGATGGGCATCGCGCCGACGCCGAGCTGCGCCATCCGGCGGCTGACGTCGTAGACCGTCTCGGTGCCGTACACACACATCGGGTCGGGGGTCATGATGTCTGCTGCGGTGGTCATTGCACCCTCCCACGGTCGACGCACGCCAACATAGGAGGTTTACCCCGGTCACCGCGGGCGGAAACGGCCGTCGCTGGTTTCGGTGCTGCCGACCCACGGGTACTCCGTGCGAAGACCTCAGCAGGAGGGCGGCAATGGCGAGACCCGTGTGGACCGGAGTAATCAGCTTCGGCCTGGTCACCGTGCCGGTAGCGATGTACAGCGCCACCGAGGACCACTCCATCCACTTTCACCAACTCGAGCGAGGCACCTCGGACCGCATCCGGTACCAGCGGGTGAACGAGCGTACCCGTAATGAAGTCGACTACTCCGACATCGTGAAGGGCGTTGCTGTCGGCGACGGCGACTACGTCATCGTGGAGCAGCAGGAACTCGACGACATCGCACCGGGGCGATCCAAGAGCCTCGAGATCGACACCTTCGTCGATCTCGACGAGATCAGCCCCGTCCACTATCAACGGACCTATTGGCTGGCCCCAGCCAAGCAGGAGTACGGCAAGGCCTACCGGCTGCTGCACGGCGCGATGGCCAAGACCAACCGTGCCGGCGTCGGCATGCTCGTCATGCGCGGCCGTCAACACCTGGCGGTCGTGCGCGCCGCGGGGGAGGTCCTGGCGCTGCAGACGATGCTGTTCGCCGACGAGATCCGGGACCCGGCGACCGTGCTGGATAACCTGGCCCAGCAGGGCCAGCCGCCGCAGAGCAAGGAACTGGACAGCGCGCTGGCCCTGCTGCAGGCGATGAGCGGTCCATGGCAGCCGGAGGACTACCGGGACACCTACACCGACCAGGTGCGCCAGCTGATCGAGGACAAGCGCCAGGGCAGGCAGACGGTCAGCGCCCCAGCGCCCGCCAGGCCGACCGAGCAAGCCGACCTGCTCGACGTGCTGCAGCGAAGCGTGCAGGCTGCCCGCGGCCGCAAGACGGCCGCTGGAGGTACCCAGGACGCTGCTGCTTCCGACCTCGGTGCGCTGCGCAAGACGGACCTGGACGAGATGGCCCGGCGACTGCAGATCCGGGGTCGGACCAGGATGCGCCGGGATGAGCTGGAACGCGCGGTCGCCGAAGCCGGTCAGGAACGCCCGGCACGGCAACGCACCGGCCGCAAGGCATCCTGAACGGCGGCCGCCCGCGCATCGCGCCCCGTCCCGCATTGTGGAGGGTTAGCGTCCCGTAGGTATGTGATCGTTACGGCGCGGCCCTGAGGGTCATCTCGCGGGGATGAACCGCCCCGGGTCTGGTAGAGACTCTGGGGTGCCCTGGGTTTGACGGAGTCGGGTGGCTGGAATCTCTAGGCCACGACGATCTTGTTCTGGTTCTCGAACT
>WHTG01000111.1 GCA_009377835.1 Nitriliruptorales bacterium | reverse complement strand
CCACGCGCTGCTGCTGGCCGCCGGACAGCTGACCCGGACGCTTGGTCGCCTGCTCCGGGATCTTGACCCGGTTCAGCAGCTCCATCGCGATCTCTTCGGCCTTCTTCTTCGGCCAGCGGCGCACCTGTCGTGGACCGAGTGTGATGTTCTCGAGAACCGTCATGTGCGGGAAGAGGTTGAACGACTGGAAGACCATCCCGACTTCACGGCGGATCTCCTGGATGTTGCGGACGTCGTCGGACATCTCGACGCCGTCGACGACGATGCGCCCGCGATCGTGCTTCTCCAAGCGGTTGATGCAGCGGATCAACGTCGACTTGCCGGAGCCCGACGGGCCGATGACGACGACGACCTCCTGCTTGCCGATACGGAGATTGATGTTCGACAGCGCCTGGAAGTCCCCGAAGTACTTGTCGACCCCTTCGCACATGATCATCGCGTCGCCGCCTTTGGCGGCAGTCGCATCGGCGGGAATGTTCTCGGCATTCGTCATCGCTCACCCACCCCCAGTCGTTGCTCCAGCCGCTGGCTGGCGCGGGACATCGAGTAGCAGAAGACCCAGTACACGAAGCCGGCGAACGCCAGAGTCTGGGCGTCCAGGCCCTGCGCGAGGAAGTCGGGTTGCTGCGTCACCACACGAGCGACGCCGAGGAGCTCGAGCAGGCCGATGATCGACACCAGCGACGTGTCCTTGAACAGACTGATGAACTGACCCACGATCGCAGGAATCACGGCCCGCAGCGCCTGCGGCAGCACGATGAGCCGTGTGATCTTCAGCGGCGACAGTCCTACCGCCCGAGCCGCCTCGATCTGCCCCTGCGGCACCGACTGCAGGCCGCCGCGAACGATCTCGGCGACGTACGCGGCCGTGAACAGGATCATCGCGATCAACGCGGCCGTGACTTTTCCCGGCTTGGGGATGAAGTCGGGATAGAAGAACCCGAGCATGAACGCGCCCATGAACAGCAGCGCGATGAGCGGCACGCCGCGGATGAGCTCGATGTACCCGACACAGACCAGGCGCACCGCGGGGAAGGACGACCGCCGCCCCAGCGCCAGCAGTAGTCCGAACGGAAATGACAGGGTGATTGCGCCGGCGGCGAAGAACAGTGTGAGCAGCATCCCGCCCCAGCCGGCGTACGTCGTGCCGCCCGTGCGGGCGACGAAGTAGGCGGCGACCAGGCCGAGGACGGCCACGACCCAGATGCGCCGGCCGACCACGGGCGGGGCCAGGCGACCCGCCCAGTAGCCCGCCGCTGTCACCGCCAGCGCGCCCACCGTGAGCAGCGAGGGCAGCAGCGTGTTCGAGAAACCCAGCAGGACGAGGATCAGCACGGCAGGCGGCACGTAGCGCCCCGCAGCGCCCCGCCAGCTCCTGGTTTCTCTGGTGCGGTTGGCGACGGACACGCCCGCGGTAAGGCCGACGACGGCCGCCAGCAGGTAGATCGCGCCCCACAGGTACGCCAGCTGCCCGCGCGGAAATCGGCCGACCATGAAGTTCGTGAGGTTGACCTCGATGATCGTCCAGTCGGACGAGACCAGGACGAACACGATCGACCGGTAGGCCAGCCACGCGACGAAGACGCCGAAGACGATCGTGAGGATGGAGTTGAGCCAGGAGCTGAACAGGTTCTCGTGCGCCCACCCGGGGAAGTCGGCGGGACGCAGCTTGATCGGATCGGGTGGCGCGCTGGGGCGCGGCTCGTCGCCGTGGGTCCCGTGACCACCGATGTCGCCGGGAGCGTCTGGACGGACCTGGCTGGTCATGTCCTGGGCTCCAGGCTCAGTGCGCGGTTGACGATGTTCGTGATGATCGAGATCCCGATGGAGAAGATCAGGTAGCAGCCCATCAGGATGGCGATGGAGGGGGGCGCCGGATTGCCGTTGCCGATGACCGTACCGATGATGCGGGTCAGCTCCGGATAACCGATGGCGACGGCGAGCGACGAGTTCTTGGTCAGGTTCAGGTACTGGTTCGCCAGCGGCGGGATCATGATCCTGAAGGCCTGTGGCAACACCACGTAACGCAGCCGCTGGAAGCCGGTCAGGGCGATCGCGTTGGCCGCCTCCGTCTGGCCGTGCGGGACGGCCTGGATGCTTCCTCGCACAATCTCGGCGATGTGGCTGGCGGTGTAGAGCACCAACCCGATGAGCAGGGCGGCGTACTCCGTCCCGAGCGACGTACCTCCGGTGACGCGACGTCCCTCGAGCTCTGGAAGCGACAGCGCGATCGGCGCACCGAGCACGAAGTAGCCCGCCAGGATGAACCCCGCGACCGTACCGAGGGCCCACAGAACGCGGTGGTGGGGCTCCCCCGTCCTGTCGAACCGCCGGGTGCGCCACACCCAGAGAGCCGCCGCGACGAGCACACCCAAACCGATAACCGCCACATAGCTCGTCGCACCCTCCTGGCTCTGGTACCACGGCACCGAGACGCCCCGGTTGGAGAAGATGAAGGACTCGAGGAACTCTCCGGCGTTGGCAACACCTGGCAGCTGCAACATGACTGCGCCGTAGATGAGCACGATGATCAGCAGGACCGGAATGTTGCGCAGCGCCTCGACATACAGGGCGGCGGCACGGCGCACCAGCCAGTTTGTCGACAACCGGGCAATGCCGATGATGATTCCGAGCACCGTCGCCAGCGCAATTCCGAGGAACGCGACCTGAGCGGTGTTGAAGAACCCGACCCTGATGGCCGCGAGGACCCGCTGGCCAGGGCTGTATCCGGGCGCGTCGCGGATGGAGAAGCCGGCGGGCTGCTGGAGCCAGTCGAAGCCAAGTCGCGTGTTCGACCGAAGGTTGTTGTACAGGTACCAGACCGTCGCCACAACGACGACCAGGAACGCGACCTGGATCACGACGCGAAGGACGCGGATGTCCCGCCACGGCGGAGGTCGCACCGCTCGGCGTTGGCCGAGTGCTTCAGCCGCCATTCAGCCCCTCCACAGCCCCGGTTCGGAGGGGCGGACCCAGGAGTCCGCCCGTCCGGGCCGTCCGTTCTAGCGGTACGGCGGCGCGTAGTGCAGGCCGCCGTCGGTCCACTGCGCGTTCAGTCCGCGCTCCAGGCCGAGGTTGCTGTCCGCGCCCACGTTACGTTCGAAGATCTCGCCGTAGTTGCCAACCTGCTCGATGACGTTGACGGCGAAGTCGGTGTCGAGCCCCAGTCCCGGGTCGAGTGTTGGTTCCTCGTCCGACGCAGCCTCACCCAGCAGCCGCAGGATGTTGGGGTCGTCTGACTGGCGCATCTCCTCGAGGTTGTCCTGGGTGATCTCGAACTCCTCGGCCTGGATCGTCGCGATCACAGCCCAGTTGACGGCATCGAACCAGTCGGCGTCGCCCTCGCGGACGGCCGGGCCCAGCGGCTCCTTGGAGATGATCTCGTCCAGGATCGTCAGCGCCTCGGGACCACCCTCGCCGTCGGGCCAGGTCGACCGCACCCCGGCCAGCTGAGACGCGTCCGACGTCCATGCGTCGCAACGGTCCGCCTGGAACGCCTGGATGAGCTGGTCGTTGTCGTCGAAGGTGATGGCGTTGATGTCCAGGCCGCGGGCCTCGGCCTCGGTGGTCAGGTTGAGCTCGGTCGTCGTGCCAGACAGGGTGCACACGTCGCTGCCGTCCAAGTCGTCGATCGCGCCGACGCCGGCATCCCCCTTCACCATGAACGCCTGCCCGTCGTAGAACGTCGGCAGGGTGAAATCGGCCTCCTCACCGCCGTCGCGCGACGCTGTCCATGTCGTGTTGCGTATCAGGACGTCGATCTCGCCGGACTGCAGAGCTGTGAACCGCTGCTCAGCGGTCAAAGAGACGAACTCGACCGCCTCGGAGTCACCGAGGACGGCGGCCGCGACCACGCGGCAGAAGTCGATGTCGAATCCCTCGAATTCACCCTCCTCGGTGGTGAACCCGAATCCGGGTACCTCTTCGTTGACGCCGCAGCGCAACGTTCCGCGCGACTGCACGTCCTGCAGCACGCTTTCGCCCGTCCCGCCGGCGTCGGCGCCGGTACCGTCGGTCTGTTCTGTCTGCACCGCGGCCCCGTCTGTCGCCTCAAGGCCAGGTTCGCCGCCCTCCTCACCGGCCTGATCGCCGCCACCATCCGTGCATGCCGTTGCCACCAGCGCCAGAACCAGCGCCAGCAGGAGTAGCAGTTTCCTAGTCAAGGTGTCCTCCCGCATCGCGAATGACCGTCGCGGCAGCGAACGCTCGACGCCACCGGCCCGTCGAGACTAGACGATCGACCGCTGCGAAAGGGCCAAAACCATCAGATGCCGACCGGATGCCAGACGGTCTTGGCCTCGACCAGCGCGAGCATGCGGTCCGGCGTCGGCGAAGCGGCCCAGTCGGTGCCGTCGGGGCGGACGACGCGCTTGACGTTGTCGGCCGCGGAGCGCTCCAGCGCGGGAACCATTTCGCCCGGGGCGCCGGCGAGGTCGATGGCGTTGACGTCCATGTGCGCGGCGAGGACGGGCGCCAACTCAGCCGTGACGCCGGTCAGGATGTTCACGACACCGCCCGGGACGTCGGACGTCGCCAGCGCCTCCGCGAGGGTGATCGCCGCCAGCGGCCGCTCCTGGGCTGCCACCACGACGACCGCGTTGCCCGACACGATCGCGGGGGCGATGACACTGACCAGCCCGAGCAGGCTCGAGTCCTGCGGTGCGATCACCGCAACCACCCCCGTGGGCTCAGGGACGGTGAAGTTGAAGTACGGGCCGGCCACAGGGTTCGACGAACCCGCCACCTGCGCGATCTTGTCCGCCCAGCCTGCGTACCAGACCCAGCGGTCGACGGTTTCATCCACGACATGGACGGCGGTCTCGATGTCGAGCCCGTCAGCTGCCGCGACCTCGCCGACGAACTGCGGACGGCGCAGTTCCATCATCTCGGCGACCCGGTACAGGACCTGCCCCCTGTTGTAGGCCGTCGCTGCGGCCCAGCCAGGCTGCGCCTTTCGTGCCGCCACGACCGCGTCACGCACGTCCTTGCGCGACGCCTGCGCGGCGTTGGCGAGGAAGTCGCCGTTGCGCCGGGTGGCGGCGTAGGAGCGGCCCGACTCCGACCGCGGGAAGGTCCCGCCGATGAACAGCTTGTAGGTCTTCGCGACGGGGATACGCCCTACCGCTTCGCTGCCTGAGGGCGGGATACGCCCTATCGCTTCGCTGCCTGAGGGCGGGATACGCTGCTCAGCCACCGGTCACCTCCGCCGCTCCGGCCGCCGCCAAGTACGGCTCCAGCCCGTGACGGCCGCCTTCCCGCCCGAACCCGGATTCCTTGTATCCCCCGAACGGGCTCGCCGGGTCGAACCGGTTGAACGTGTTCGCCCACACGACTCCGGCGCGCAGCCGCTGCGCCATCCACAAGATGCGGCTGCCCTTATCTGTCCACACACCGGCGGACAGGCCGTAGGGGGTGTTGTTCGCCTTCTCGACCGCCTCGTCGGGAGTGCGGAAGGTCAGCACGCTCAAGACCGGTCCGAAGATCTCCTCCCGTGCGATGCGGTGCGACTGGCTGACGCCCGTGAACACGGTCGGCGGGAACCAGTAGCCGCGCTCGGGCAGTGCGCACTCGGGCTGCCACTGCGCCGCACCCTCGCCGGCACCGGATTTCGCGAGCTCGGTGATCTTCGCCAGCTGCTCGGCAGAGTTGATCGCACCGATGTCGGTGTTCTTGTCCAGCGGATCACCGAGGCGCAGGGACTGCAGCCGGCGCTTCAGGCGCTCCGTGACGGCATCTGCAACGGACTCCTGCACCAGCAGGCGCGATCCGGCGCAGCACACGTGCCCCTGGTTGAAGAAGATCCCGTTGACGACGCCCTCGACGGCCTGGTCGATCGGCGCGTCGTCGAAGATGACATTCGCGGCCTTGCCACCGAGCTCCAGCGTGAGCTTGACGCGACGCCCCGCGACCGCACGCATGATCTCTTTGCCGACCTCCGTCGAACCCGTGAACGCGAGCTTGTCGACGCCAGGGTGGGCCACCAGGGCGCGCCCCGTCTCGCCGGCGCCCGTGACGATGTTGACGACGCCGGGGGGGAGATCCGCCTGCTGGAGGATGTCCGCGAGCAGCAGTGCCGACAGCGGTGTCGTCTCCGCCGGCTTGAGGACGCAGGTGTTCCCGGCGGCGAGCGCCGGCGCCAGCTTCCAGGCGGCCATCAACAGTGGGAAGTTCCACGGGATGATCTGCCCGGCAACCCCCAGCGGTCGGGGGGCAGGTCCGTACCCCGCCCACTCCAGCTTGTCCGCCCACCCGGCGTAGTGGAAGAAATGCGCCGCGACCAGGGGCACGTCGACGTCGCGCGACTCGCGGATCGGTTTTCCGTTATCCATGGTCTCGAGGACGGCGAGCTCCCGCGACCGCTCCTGGATGAGGCGCGCGATGCGGTACAGGTACTTGGCCCGCTCCTTGCCGGGCATTGGGCCCCACACCTCGTCGAAGGCGTGACGCGCCGCCACGACAGCCCGCTCGACGTCCTCCGTGCCGGCTTGGGTGACCTCGGCGAGCACCTCCTCGGTGGCGGGGTTGACGGTCTTGAAGGCGCCGCCGGTGCCGTCGACGAACTCGCCGTTGACGAACAACCCGTAGGACGACCGCAGCGTCACGATGTCACGAGACTCGGGCGCTGGTTCGTAGGTCCACTCATTCATCGGTTCAGTCCACTGTGAAGTAGTCAGGCCCCGAGTAGGAGCCGGTCCGCTGCTTCGTGCGCTGCATCAACAGGTCGTTGACCAGGCTGGAGGCGCCGAAGCGGAACAGATCCGGCGTCAACCACCGCTGTCCCGCCGTCTCGTTGACCAGCACCAGGTACCGGATCGCGTCCTTGGCCGTGCGGATGCCCCCCGCCGCCTTCACACCGACCAAGGAATCCGTGGCCTCGGCGTAGTCACGGACCGCCTCGAGCATCACGAGCACCACCGCCGGCGTCGACGCGGGCGCGACCTTGCCCGTCGAGGTCTTGATGAAGTCCGCTCCGCCGACCATCGACAGCCAGGCGGCGCGTCGCACGTTGTCCAACGTCCGCAGCTCGCCGGTTTCGAGGATCACCTTCAGGTGAGCGTTGCCGCACTGCTCCTTCACCGCCACGACGTCGGAGAGCACCTGTGCGTATCGCCCCGCGAGGAACGCCCCGCGATCGATCACCATGTCGACTTCGTGGGCACCGGCCGAGACCGCCTCGGCGACGTCGGCCAGCCGGACCGCACGTGATGCGCGGCCCGAAGGGAACGACGTCGCCACCGACGCGACACGAACACCGCTGCCGGCCAACGACTCGACGGCGGTCGGGACGAGGTCGGGGTACACGCACACGGCGGCGACGGACGGAACCTCCGGATCCACAGCGTCGGGCCGCATCGCCTTGGAACACAGAGCCCGCACCTTGCCCGGCGTGTCGGCGCCCTCCAACGTCGTGAGATCGGTCATCCGCAGCGCCATGTCCAGGGCCCACAGCTTCGCGCCGCGTTTTATCGAGCGCGTTGCGAGCATCCCCGCCCGGGCCTCCGCGCCCACCTGGTCGACACCCGGCAGGCCGTGCAGGAACCGGCGAAGTGACACGTCGGACGCGGCGGCGGCGTCAAGGTCGGCGGGCGTCACTGCGACGGTGGTCATCCCGACCAGCGTAGTGCGCTGCACTCATCGCGTGCCGCGCCAGCGCACGGGAAAGCCGTGGGCGCCGGCGGTCGCCAGCAACTCATCGGTGGCCCCGGGCCACGACGTCAGACGCAGCGACATGGCACGCAGGGGCGATTCCGGCTCCATGCGCAGCCAGTACAGGGGGGCATGAGCGGTCGCAGCCTGTCCCGCATCCTCGATCAGGGCGAAGAATTCCTGCCGCTCGCCCGGCTCCATGTACTGCGCCACGACGGAATGAACCACAACCGTCGCAACGCCTGGGGCGGTCTTGGCCAACCGCTGCGGCAGCCACTGCATCGCCCCGGCTTTCGCCACGTGCACCGGCTCGTTCCTGGCGAGTTCGAGCGCCCCTCGCAGCCGCTCGTGACGTGCGGGCTGGTCAGCCCACACCGCCGCCATCAGGCTGAGCCGGCCCTCGTCGCTGAGCGGCTCGACGGGTTGTGGATCGCAGCCGGCGCGGGCGACGACGCGTACCTGCTGCCCGAGCAGGCCGCGTGGGACGTCCCAGTGGCCGTGCAGTTGCACGGGTGACCCCGGGTCGCCCCATGCGCGGTCGTCGCCGTGATTGCTGTAGTGGAACCGGTCCCACCGCAGGTTCAAGCCGGCGCTCGCGCCGATCTCGAGCACGCGCAGCGGCAGACCGGAGTCCCTCGCAGCGAGCAGGAACCCCACGACCAGTCCGGCGCACCGCGCCACCTCGTTCGTCTGGCACAGCCGCGCGACCAGTTCACCCAGGCGGTCGCGCTGTTGCACCAGGAGCGAACGCATGGCGAGCCACGCGCCGTCAACACCAGCGGTACCACCGACGGACGCGAAGTGCGGCGCCAGTGCCGGCGCGTCGCCTTGCAGGACCAGGCGGTGCACTGCGGCCATGAACCGCAGCGCCAGCGCCGTGTTGGTGTCACGCGTGGCGTGCCGCTCGAGCACCGCCCACGCCGGGCCCTCACCGCGGACGTCGTCGGCGGCAGCGGTCAGCAGCGCGGCGTACAGGTCCGAGCCCAGGATCCGGCAGGCCGGCGCCTGCAACGCCAGCATGTACGCCGTCCACTCCTGCAGCGACGCGTCGGCGGCAGGTGGATCGGGTGCCACTGGTGCGGCGTGGCGACCGGCGGCACCCGTGGGCGCGGTCGGCATACTGTCCGCCATGTCTCCTCCCGCCGCCGGCGCCCTGGTGTTCGGCACGTCCGCAGCGGTCCTGGTACTGGAGATCCTGGCGGGGCGGCTGCTGGCACCCTACGTCGGCGTCACGCTGGAGACATACACCGGCATCATCGGGGTCGTACTCGCCGGGATCTCGCTGGGAACCTGGTACGGCGGGCGACTGGCCGACAGGGTCGACCCGCGCCGCACGTTGGGGACGATTTTGATGCTCGGGGGTGCGGCGGCACTGTGCACCATCCCCGCGATCAGGTTGTTCGGCGCTGTCGTGCAGGGGTCTGGTCCCGTCGGGGTGGTGCTGCTGTCAGTCGTGGGCTTCTTCGCGCCGGCCGCGATCCTGTCAGCGGTCACCCCGACGGTCGTCAAGCTGCAGCTTCACAACCTGGACGAAACCGGTGCCGTCGTGGGACGGCTGTCGGCCATGGGAACGGCGGGCGCCATCATCGGAACGTTCGTGACGGGCTTCTTTCTGGTGGCGGCGTTCCCCAGCACGCCGGTTGTGGTGGGCCTCGGCGTGCTGCTCGTGGTGACGGGCTTCGCCCTACGGGTGCGGCTCGCCGGTCGCGCAGGGGCGTCCTCCGCCGGACCGCTCGCCCTCGCGCTGCTCGCCGCCTCACTCACCGCGGCGATTCCCGGCCCGTGCCAGTACGAGAGTGCGTACTTCTGCGCACAGGTGCTCGAGGATCTCCCGCCCTGCAACGGCAGGACGCTGTTCCTCGACACGCTGCGGCACAGCTGTGTCCACCTGGACGATCCGACGGCCCTGGACTTCTCCTACGCGCAGATCCTCGCCGACGTCATCGGGACGATCGGCGACGGTGAGTCGCCGCTGGACGCGCTGCACATCGGCGGCGGCGGGTTCACGATGCCGCGTTATCTGGCGGCGACCCGGCCGGGTTCTGACAGCCTGGTGCTCGAACTGGACCCGACGCTGGTGCGCATCGCCCACGAAGAACTGGGACTGCGCACGTCTGACGAGCTGCAGGTGCAGGTGGGTGACGCACGCGTCGCCGTGCGCGACCTGCCGCGCGACACCTACGACCTGGTGATCGGCGACGCCTTCGGCGGGGAAGCCGTGCCGTGGCACCTGACGACCACAGAGTTCATCCGGCAGGTGAAGACCACGATGACCGAGGAGGGGGTGTACGCCATCAACCTGATCGACCACCCCCCGCTGGGATTCGCGCGCGCAGAGGCAGCGACGTTGCGCGCCGTCTTCGCCCAGGTGGCGGTCGTCGCGCCGGCGGCCCGGGTGGACCGACGTGAGGGAGGGAACTTCGTGCTGGTGGCGTCAGACGGGGCGCTGGACACCGACGGCATTGCTGCGGCCAACGCGCGGCGGGGCGATGACGACGAGGTGGCGACCGGCCGCCGCCTTGACACGTTCATCGGCGAGTCGCCGGTGATGACCGACGACTACGCGCCCGTCGACCAACTCCTGACGCCGCTGAACTGAGCGGCGCCCGGTCGTCAGTCGGTCCCGTTGGTCTGCCGCGCAGTGCCCGTCGCGAACGCCTCGACCGCTGCGTTGCAGAACGCCTTCAAGTCGTCCGGCTTCCGGCTGGTGATGAGGTTGCCGTCGACGCACAGCTCCCGGTCCACCCAGTTTCCGCCGGCGTTGCGGATGTCGGTCTGCAGGCTGGGCCACGAGGTCAGCGTCCTCCCGGTCACGACCCCGGCTTCGATCAACGTCCACGGCCCGTGGCAGATCGCGGCGACGGGTGTGTT
>WHTG01000250.1 GCA_009377835.1 Nitriliruptorales bacterium | reverse complement strand
TGATCGTCCTGGCGCTGACCCTGGTGATCTTTGGCGGTTGGCGTCTGGTGGATCCCATTGGTTTCTACACTTTCAGCGGCCTGGAGTTGTCCGATGACGCTGGAGTGTTGAGTGAGGTGAGGGGGGCTGGTGGGATCATCATGGTCGCCGGGCTCGTCGTTGGTCTGGGAGCATTCCGACAGACCTGGTCCGGCACCTCCGTCGTGCTCGCGGCTGTGGTCTTCTTGTCGTTAGGGCTGGCACGTCTGTTGGGGATTGCCCTCGATGGATCTCCAGGCGCGGAAGTCATCCAGGGGATGGCTACCGAGCTGATTTTCGGAGGCCTGGCTCTCTTTGCTCTGCTCAAGTATGGGGACGGGGACGCTCAGCTCGGTCGTTCTACGGGCGGGGACGGAGGAACATGATCGCACGGCAGAAGGCCTCTCAAGCGAAAGTGGGGAAACGTTTCGCCGCCGTCACCTGCGCAACCGTCTCATCGGACTCTTGACAGGTTCCGCCTCGATGAGGCGTGGGAGCTGGGCGGCCTGGAGGTCCTGGACGACTACGGCGACCGGGACGGGGCCGCCGCGTCGCCGGAGACGATCGCCGATCTGGCCGTGGCCCTCGGCGAGCCCGAGCCCGAGCGCTCGCTGAGCTGTCGCTGGCCGAAGCGGTCGCCTACGCCCGCCGCGATCGGTCAGCGTCTTGTCCGTCAACACGGTCAAGAAGCACCTCACCCCCGTCTACGGCAAGCTCGACGTCGACGGACGTGCCGATCTTGCCGCAGAGGTGGCCCGTCACGGCCTGTAGTACCACCCCTGACCGCCGAACCGTACCCGGTCGGGTGACGTTCTCCGGGGTCTGCTGCGTCATCGTTGCAGGCATGACCGCACCAGACGCAAGGAGACCGCACATGAGCACCCAACGCACCCACCACGTGACCACCACCGACGGCGTCACCATCGGTGGGACCGTCCACGGCCAAGGCCCACCACTGGTGTTCTTGCAAGGGATCATCGGCGATGGCGACCTCGACTGGCAGGCGCTGCTGCCACACCTGACCGGCCGGTTCACGTGCCATCTGCCCAGCCAGCGGGGCCGTGGCCTCAGCGGTGACCACCCCGATCTCAGCATCGGTCGGCTGGTCGACGACGTCCTCGCCTACGTCGACAGCATTGAGGCACCGACCGGACTGGTGGGTTGGTCCGGCGGCGCCAACCTGGCACTCGCCGTGGCGGGGGCGCAGTCCGACGGGGTGGACGCGGTAGCCCCCATCGAGCCTGTGGCGAACAGCCTGATGGACGAGCAGGAGCAAGCGGCTCTCGGTGGCGCCGTCGCGCGCATGGGTGAGCTGGCCGCCAAGGGCAGGTTGACGGATGCGGTTCGCGCGTTCGCTGACTGGCCGTTCAACGACGAGGACATCGCCGTGGCCGAGGACGCCGGCTACTTCGCGGCCGCAGGGCGCTACGTCCCGAACATGCTCAGCTTCTTCCAGCAATTGATGGAGTACGAAGGCCTCATGCCTGATGATCCGGCCGTGCTCGGCACGATCCAAGCCCCGTTGCTGGTGCTGCACGGATCGAACACCAAGCCCTTCTTGACCGCCAGCGCGCGCCACGTGGTCGACCACGTCCCCAACGCACGGATACAAGACATCCCCGGCGCCGGGCACGCCACCCCGCTGACCCATCCCGAAGCGCTCGCCAAGGCACTGACGCAGTTCTTCGCGCCAGCGCAGCAGCCGGCCTGACCCGCCAATCGGCACCGGCATGCACCTGCACCCGATCGACGGTGCGGTCCACCTCGAAGCTGACCCGGTCGACGATGTCGTCTGCCGATGATCCTCGTCAGGACAACCCGCAACGCGGGTTCGACGGAAGGTGCGCGTGAGGCCCAAACACGCAGCGGCCAGTCAGCTGAGATGCGTGATGGCGACCGGCGTCGCCGCCGGCATCCGGCCCGACGCTCCTGGGCGGCCTGGCCGAGTTCCTGGAGGACGGCTTCGGCCGGTGATCGTGGTCGACACGGGCGGGCTGTACGCCTTCCTGGACCGCGACGATGCCAACCACGACCGCGCGCGCCGTGGTCGATGCCGATCCCGGCCCCTTCGTCCTGTCGCCCTTCGTCCTCGCCGAGCTGGCCTGCCTCGTGCAACGCGGCCTGGGCGTGGGCGCCGAGTGCGACCTGCTGGACGACGTGGACGCCGGGGTCTACACGCTGGTCGCGTTCGGTGACGACGACCTCAGTGAGGCCACTGCGCTGGTCAGGAGGTACAGCGACCTCGGCATCGGCCTTACCGACGCATCCGTGGTCGTGCTCGCCAGCAAGTACCGCACCGTCAACCTGCTGTGCACCGACGAGCGGCACTTCCGAGCGGTCCAGCCCCTGCGGGGCGGCAGCGCCTTTCGCCTCCTGCCCGCCGACATCTGACCACCACTGTCCGCGGCAGCGGTGGAGCTTGACCCCATACTGATCCCATCCGGCGCGAGATCGAGCGGGCCGCCGGGGTCAGGCGGTGAGAGGTGGAACCAGCAAAATCGCTGGGGTCCGGGGCGGCGCGCTTGTCGTTGTGCGATCACGACGCAGCACGGATGACAGTCACTGGACATGCCGCACACCAGTCCCCCGGGTGTTGGGTTTCGTGGGCGGCTTCGGTGGGGTCTCGCCGGGTTCAGTGCGGATGCAGCGCTGGATGCGGGTACTCGGATGAACGATCCTGAAAGGCCAGGATCTCCGCATTCTGGACGACGCCGTCGCCGATCTCGATCGCCCGGCGGATCGTCTCGTCGACGTCCCACGCGGTCGGACCGTTTATGACAGGGCGAAGGAACGGGATGAGGGCCTCGCTGATCTCCCACGTCGCGGAGTTCCACAGGAAGCTGGGGCTGTGGTCGACGCCGTAGTAGTGCGCTCCGTTGCCCACGGTGAACATCGGCTCGACGAACGTGGTGGGCTGGGCGAATGAGAACCCCATGCCCGCGTCGCATGACACGTCGACGAAGAGCGTGCCCGGCGCGAACAGTTCGACATCGTCGTCGGTGACGAACATCAGTGGGTTCGTCACGTCCTGGAACACGCAGTTGACGATGACGTCGTGCTCCGCGAGGAATTCGGCGGCGGCAACCGGTCCCGTGCTCTTCATGGCGACGGTCCGGGATGAGTCTTCGATGGCCCGCTCGAACTGCCCGAACAGCACCCCTGGGGTCGGCGCGGCCACCGCGGTCGTCAGGCGGTGGGTCAATACCGTGATGTCGGCGACGCCGACGGCCTGCAAGGCTGTCACGGCACCGCGACCGGTGGCCCCGAAGCTGATGACGACGGCGTCCAGACGCCGGCCATAGTGGCCAGTGCGTCCCAACAGCTGCATGGCGTGCATCACCGACGAGTAGCCCGCGAGTTCGTTGTTCATGTGGAACACATGCAGTTGGAAGGCACCCTGCGAATTCCAGAAGTTCATCGCCTCCCACGCGATGAGGGTCAGCCGCTTGTCGATGGCCTGCTGGGTCAGCGTCGTGTCCTGGACGCAATGTGGCCAACCCCACAGAGTCTGGCCCTCGCGCAACTCTTCGACGTCAGCGTGGGTGGGCTTCGGCAACAGGATCACGTCGCACCCGGCTATGTGATCTGCCCGTCAGGCTAAAGGCCACTGTTGACCTGCTCGACGTGCAGCCCTGGCTCGTGCTGAAGGATGGATCGAGCCCGTGGTGCCCGCAGCGATCAACCCTGTTACTGGAGAGCGCCTGCAGGTTGAAGTGGGCCGACTCCATCCTGCTTACAGTTGTCGTGAGCCACGTCTCGAGAATGCATACCGGGCAGAGGTAGCAGCGTCGAATTTTGCGCGCAGGTAACCGCTTCATGACGTCGCCGACGACACACGCGACACCAGCATCGCGTCCGACATCTTCACGCGTCCGAGGCGGTTGCGCCGATGATGATCGACCCTCACCGCTCCGACCCGCACCTCATTGTGCTCCACACACTGCGCTGCTGCGGCTT
>WHTG01000292.1 GCA_009377835.1 Nitriliruptorales bacterium | reverse complement strand
GTTACTTCGCAGTCGCCGACCAGCGCTCGCTCGAAGCGGCCGAGCACGGGCTGTGGGCGCCGCCGTGCCGCGAGCTGCTCCTCACCGATGAGGTCCGCGATCGCGCGGCGAAGCTCGCCGTTCAGTATCCGCAGCTGGCCGAGCTGTTCGACAAGATCGCATCCGGGGTAGCCGTCGAGGGCATGGAATCGCTTGCCCCGGTCCTGGTCGACCGGATGGAGCTGTTGCTCGACCTGGTGCCGGCTGGCACCCACGTCCTGGTGTGCGACCCGGAGCGCGTCCACACCCGCGCGCACGACTTGGTCGCCACCAGCCAGGAGTTCCTGGACGCGTCGTGGGCTGCCGCGGCAGGCGGCGGCCAGACACCGATCGATCTGGGTGCGTCGGCGTACCAGACGTTGGCCGACGTGCGGACCTACGCGATCGAGCTCGGCCTGCCGTGGTGGAGCATCAGCCCGTTCGGCGCCGACGAGGAGCTGGCCGACGGCGACGGCGTGGCAAGCCGGAGGGTCGTCGCGACGGCCGCCGACTCCTACCGCGGCGACACCCAGCGGGCGCTGGCCGACCTCAAGGGCTGGCTGGCGCTGGGCCACCGCGCGGCTATCGTCACCGGTGGGCACGGCACCGCGGAGCGCATCGTCGAGGTGCTGGGCGAGGCGGACGTCCCGTCCCGGCTGGTCGACGTGCTGGACGAGCCGCCAGAGCCCGGCGTCGTGCACGTCACCACCGGCACCCTCGAGCACGGCTTCATCGCACCGGACGCCGGTCTGGCCGTCCTGACCGAAGACGACGTCACCGGCCAGCGGGCGTCCACCAAAGACATGCGGCGAATGCCGAGCCGGCGGCGCAACCAGGCCGACCCGCTGCAGCTCAAGGCCGGCGAGTTCGTCGTGCACGACCAGCACGGCGTCGGGCGGTACGTCGAGATGACCAGTCGCACGGTGCAAGGCGCGCTGCGCGAGTACCTGGTGGTCGAGTACGCGCCGTCGAAGCTCAGAGGTAAGCAGAGTCAACCGTCCGATTTGCTTTATGTCCCGACCGACCAGCTCGACCAGGTGACCAGGTACGTCGGCGGTGACACCCCTGCCCTGGACCGCATCGGCGGCGCCGACTGGGCCAAGCGCAAGGGCCGGGCTCGCAAGGCCGTCCGCGAGATCGCCGCCGAGCTGATCACACTGTATGCCGCCAGACAGGCGGCGCCCGGGTACGCGTTCGACGCTGACACGCCGTGGCAGCGCGAGCTGGAGGACGCGTTCGCCTACGTCGAGACGCCCGACCAGCTGACGGTGATCGACGAGGTCAAGCAGGACATGGAGCGCAGCGTCCCGATGGACCGGGTGATCTGCGGTGACGTCGGGTACGGCAAGACCGAGATCGCGGTCCGTGCGGCGTTCAAGGCCGTGCAGGAGGGCAAGCAGGTCGGAGTGCTCGTCCCGACCACACTGCTGGTGTCGCAGCACTTCGCGACGTTCTCGGAGCGCTACGCCCAGTTCCCGGTGAACGTGCGCGCGCTGTCGCGGTTCCAGTCCGACAAGGAGGCCGAGGAGGCGATCCGAGGCGTCGCGGACGGGACGGTCGACATCGTCATCGGCACCCACCGGCTGCTGACCGGCGACGTCCGGTTCAAGGACTTAGGCCTGCTGATCGTCGACGAGGAGCAGCGCTTCGGGGTCGAGCACAAGGAACGGCTCAAGCACCTGCGGGCGAACGTCGACGTGCTGACGATGTCTGCGACACCGATCCCGCGGACGCTGGAGATGTCGATCACCGGGATTCGGGACATGTCGACGATCACGACGCCGCCGGAGGAGCGGCACCCGGTCCTGACCTATGTCGGTGGGTACGACGAGAAGCAGATCGGCGCCGCGATCCGGCGCGAGCTGATGCGCGACGGGCAGGTGTTCTTCGTGCACAACCGGGTCGACACGATCGAGAAGGTCGCGAGCCGGCTGCGCCAGCTGGTGCCCGAGGCGCGGGTCGAGACGGCGCACGGGCAGCAGGCCGAGCACCGGCTGGAGAGCGTGATCGACGCGTTCTGGCAGCGCGAGGTCGACGTCTTGGTGTGCACCACGATCGTCGAGACCGGCCTGGACATCTCCAACGCGAACACGCTGATCGTGGACCGTCCGGATCGGCTCGGGCTCTCCCAGCTGCATCAGCTGCGGGGGCGGGTCGGGCGTGGCCGCGAGCGGGCCTACGCCTACTTCCTCTACCCGCCAGACAAGCCGATGACCGAGCAGGCGCACGAGCGGCTGTCGACCATCGCTGCGCACACCGACCTGGGGGCGGGCACGCAGGTTGCCATGAAGGATCTGGAGATCCGCGGGGCGGGCAACCTGCTCGGCGCCGAGCAGTCCGGGCACATCGCGAACGTCGGCTTCGACCTGTACGTGCGGCTGGTCGGCGAGGCGGTCGCGGAGTACCGCGGCGACGGCCAGGTCGAGCTGGCGGACGTGCGCGTAGAGCTGCCGGTCGACGCGCATCTGCCGGTCGACTACGTGCCGTCGGAGCGGCTGCGGCTGGAGGCGTACCGGCGGCTGTCCTCAGCGGTCGATGTTGCCGCGGTCGAGGAGGTTCGCGGGGAGCTGGTCGACAGGTACGGCGCGCCACCGGTCGTCATCGAGAACCTGCTGGAGGTGGCCCGGCTGCGGGCGTACGCGCGCTCGGTCGGCCTGCGCGAGGTGACCATGCAGGGCAAGCATGTCCGGTTCGGCCCGGTGACGCTGGCTGACTCGCAGCGCGTGCGGCTCTTGCGGCTCTATCCGAAGTCGCTGGTCAAGGACGCCGCGGAGACGGTGCTGGTGCCGCGCCCGTCCACCGCGCCGATCGGCGGTGCCCCGCTGCGCGACGTGGAGC
>WHTG01000289.1 GCA_009377835.1 Nitriliruptorales bacterium | reverse complement strand
GCCGCCGCAGCGCGAGCAGGACACCAGTGTTCCGCAGCCCGGTGATCCCGTGGCCGACATGCCGCACGGCCCCGGCGACCGCGGTCCCGCAGACCTCCATACCGGAGGCTGACCTGCCACGGGCCGTCGTCCTGGTCGACGGGGAGCACTACCCGCCCGTCATCGTCGCGGCGCTCGCCCAACTGCGGGATCGCGGTGTGGACCCTGTCGCGGCGCTCTTCCTCGGCGGCACCGAGAAGGTCGAGTCGCACGGCACGGCGGTCGACCTCGGTGTGCCGGCGACGTGGGTGCCGCGCGGTGATGCCGCCCACGTCGATGTCCGTGCGGCCGCGGACATCCTGATCCCGCTGATCGCGCAGTACGACGCGGCCCTCGTCGTCGATTTTTCCGACGAACCCGTCCTCGATCCGCGCCGCCGCCTGCAGTTGGCAGCGCACGTCCTGCTCACCGGGGTGCCGTACTCGGGCGCGGACTTCATGCTGACCCCGCCGCCGCGGCCGCGACTGTCGCGCCGGCCGACGATCGCGGTGATCGGCACCGGGAAACGCACCGGCAAGACCGCGATCAGCGGCGACATCGCACGGCGCGTCCAGACGCTGGGACGCACCCCGGTCGTCGTCGCCATGGGCAGGGGCGGCCCCGCCGATCCGGTCGTCGTCCCGGCAGGCACGCCGCTGGGCGCCGCCGCGCTGCTCGAGGTCGTCGAACGCGGGGGACATGCCGCCAGCGACTTCTACGAGGACGCGATCACCAGCGGCGCCGCGACCGTCGGCGCGCGGCGCTGCGGTGGCGGCCTGGCGGGCGCCGTCGGCTACACGAACGCGCCAGCCGCGATCGCCGCCGCTGAGCGACTGCCAGGCGATCTGCTGCTGCTGGAGGGCAGCGGCGCATCCGTCCCGCCCGCTCATGCCGACGCCACGGTTCTCGTGGTTCCCGCGGACTGCGATCCCGAGTTCCTGCAGGGCTATCTGGGCCCCTACCGGGTGTTGCTGGCCGATCTGGTTGTCGTTACGATGGCCGAGTCTCCGAGGGGCTCACCCGAACGGGTTGCAGCAGTCCTGGAGACCATCCGCAGCATTTCGCGACGGACACCCGTCATTTCTTCAGTCCTGCGGCCCGTTCCCCTCGATCAGGTCTCAGGCGAGAGAGTGTTCTTCGCAACGACCGCACCTGCCGCAGTAGGCGCCTCGCTCGTCGAAGCGCTGGAGGACACGTACGGCTGTGACGTGGTGGCAACCAGCTCCCGCCTCGCGGACCGCCCCGGCCTCCGCTCCGATCTGTACGCAGCCCCCGCGTTCGACGTGCTGCTGGTGGAACTGAAAGCCGCAGCTGTGGACGTCGCGACACGGATAGCCGCTCAGGCGGGGGCCCGGGTGGTGTTCTGTGACAACCGTCCTTCGGTCGTCGGAACCGGCGGGGACGCCGCTCCCGCCGACGCGGATGCGGTGCTACAGGAGGCGGTCGCCGGATTGGTCGAATTGGCCGAGAAGCGAGCCGCGGGATCCACGTAGCACCTCAAGTGACAGGCTCGATCGACTCGATGGAATCCGAATCCCCGACAGGGACCCCTGCGCGTTCCCGGCATGTCACCGTGCGGGACGGCAAGGCGGGTCTGCCCTACTCCAAGGGCCTCATGGCCAGGTCCATCATGGCGTCGGGTCTGCCCCCGTCGCGCGCGCACCACGTGGCCGAGGTGATCGAGCAGCACCTGCACGAACGCGAGCTGGACTCGGTCTCGTCGATCGAACTGCGGGACCTTGCCGCCCGGGTGCTCGAGGACGTGGTCGGTCCGCGATACGCGGACAACTACCTCACCTGGCAGCGCGCCCAGGATCGCGACCGTCCGCTCATCGTCCTGCTCGGTGGCAGCACGGGAGTGGGGAAGTCGACAATCGCCACCACGATCGCCGGGCGTCTGGGGATCGTGCGAATCGTGTCCTCCGACGCCGTGCGCGAGGTGATGCGCGGCATCTTCACGCGTGAGATGATGCCGTCGCTCCACGCGTCCTCGTTCGACGTGGCGGAGCACCTGCGGGAACCACCGGTCGATGACACGGACCCCGTCATCGCCGGCTTCCGGCGGCAGGTGCAGGCGGTCTCTGTAGGGGTCACCCAGTTGATCCGTCGGGCGGTCGTTGAAGGCACCGACGTCATCATCGAAGGTGCTCACGTGGTGCCCGGTTTCGTGCAACTTCCCGACAGCTCCGAGGCGATCGTCGCGCCGATGATGGTGACGGTCGACGACGAGCAATCGCACCGTAGTCACTTCGTCGCGCGACAGCAGGACACGCGCTCCCGCCGGCACCGCAACTACTTGGACTACATGACGCAGATACGGCTGATCCAGGACTACCTGCGCGGACTCGCCGTCGAACACGGCGTGCCCATCGTCCCGAGCTACTCGCTGGACGCAACCGTCGCGCGCGTGATGCAACTGGTGGTCTCCCAACTCACCGAGGCCAACGACCACCCCACACCGCAACCGAAACCAAACCAGAACGCGGCTCCGGCCGCATCCGGACCAGTCGCCGCAGGGTTGGCCGAGGACACCGTCCCGGTCGGAACGCCGCGGCGTCCATGACAGGAGTAGCGCCGATGGACCGCAGTGTCCTCGCAAGCAAGCAACTGACCGAGCTGAAGGGCATCGCATCGCACCTGCAGATGCGCGGCTACCAGCGGCTGAAGAAGGCCGAGCTGATCGACGCCATCGTCCGCGCCGCCGAGGGCGGTGCGGTCAACGGCAGCGACGCCGGATCAGGTTCCGGCGAGCAGCTCGGGCTGGCGCCGTCCAACGGAGACGGCGGCGAGACTCGTGCCGTCGACGCCCGGGCGGCCGGCGTACCCGCAGACGGCGACGACTCGCGCAGCCGGGTCCGAACGCGCATGCGTGAGCGGACACAGGACCAGCGCGGCGACGAACCGCGGCAGGCCGCTCACGACGGCCAGCACGAACAGCGTGCGAGG
>WHTG01000028.1 GCA_009377835.1 Nitriliruptorales bacterium | reverse complement strand
GTCTGGGCCGTGCCGTTTGCTTGTCCGGGGTTGCCGATCGCACGGAACACAGTGACGGGCTAGGCTCGCGCCGCAACCATCCCGTCAGGAGTGCTCAGCATGGCCGTCATCAAGACGATCGACCTCGTCGGCGTTTCGACCACCTCGTGGCGCGACGCCGCCAACAAGGCGCTTGAAGAGGCGGGCAAGACCTTGCGTGGCATCGAAGGCTTCGACGTGCTCGAAACGTCGGCGACCGTCGCGGACAACCAGATCGACGAATACCACACGCACATCCGCATCCGCTTCCGCATCGAACGCTGAACCCGGGCAGTAGGGCCGCAGAGATATGCCCCCGAGCAGCGCAACGGTAGGGGCATAGACGTGCCCGCCTGGATCGTCGTCGGCACCCAGTGGGGTGACGAGGGCAAGGGCAAGGCGACCGACTTGCTTGCGGACGACGTGGACTACGTCGTGCGCTACCAGGGCGGCAACAACGCCGGGCACACGATCATCGTGGGGGATACGACGCTCAAACTGCACCTGGTGCCGAGCGGCGTCATGTACTCCGACGTCACCCCCGTCATCGGCGACGGCGTCGTGCTCGACCCGGGGGTGCTGCTCGATGAACTCGATGCCCTGGTGGAGCAGGGACTGGACGTGTCGAACCTGAAGATCAGCGGCAACGCCCACCTGATCATGCCGTATCACCGGGAACTCGACCGCGTGACGGAGCGGTACCTGGGCCGCCAGAAGCTCGGCACCACCAAGCGGGGTATCGGACCGACGTATGCGGACAAGGCGGCGCGCGTCGGGATGCGGGTGCAGGACCTGTACGACATGAAGATCTTCCGCCAGAAACTCGATGTCGTGCTGAAGGAGAAGAACGCGACGCTGTCCCGCGTTTACAACCGCTTGCCGATGAAGGCGGCGGACATAGAGACCGAGTACGCCGTGTACGCCGAACGCCTGCGGCCCTACATCGCCGACACGATGTCGTTGTTGCACGACGCCCTGGAGGATGGTCGCAACGTCCTGCTCGAGGGTGCGCAGGGGACCCTGCTGGACCTGGACCACGGAACCTATCCGTTCGTTACCTCCTCGAACCCCGTGGCCGGAGGCGCGCTGACCGGCGCGGGACTGGGACCGAAACACGTCGACCGGGTCATCGGGATCACGAAGGCATACGTGACGAGGGTGGGTTCGGGGCCGTTTCCCACCGAGCTGCACGACGCCATCGGCGAACGCATGACCGACGTCGGCCAGGAATACGGGACCACGACCGGACGCCGCCGCCGCGTCGGCTGGTTCGATGCGGTTGTGGCGCGTTACGCCGCCCGTGTCAACGGCCTGACGGAGCACTTCCTCACCAAGCTCGACGTGCTGTCGGCGTTCGGGACGTTGAAGGTCTGCCGCGCCTATCGCTACCAGGGCGAGGAGTACGACCACTTCCCGCCGCACCAGTCGATCTTCCACCACGCGACCCCGGTGTACGAGGAAGTCTCCGGTTGGAACGACGACATCACCGGCGTGACGCAGTTCGCGCAGCTGCCGAAGGAGGCGCAGGCGTACGTCGACCGGCTCGAGGAGTTGGCGGGCGTCCCGATCCGGTGGGTGTCGGTCGGGCCCAAGCGCAGCCAGACGCTCGAACGTGCCGCATGACATGAAGGTCCTGGTGCTGGGCGGAGGTGGACGCGAGCACGCGCTGTGCTGGGCGCTGGGGCGTGATCATCAGGTGTGGTGTGCACCCGGCAACGCCGGGATCGCCGAGATCGCCCGGTGCATCGACGTGGATCCAACGGACACCGCGGCGGTGCGGGAAGTGGCGCTGCGAGCGCCCGTGGACCTCGTCGTCGTAGGACCCGAGGCCCCGTTGGTCGCCGGGGTGGCGGACACGCTGCAGGCAGCCGACATCCCCGTGTTCGGTCCGACTGCCGAGGCGGCGAGAATCGAGGGCTCGAAGGCGTTCGCCAAGGACGTCATGACAGCTGCGGGGGTGGCCACGGCCGGTTACTGGGCAGGCACCGATCCCGAACACGCACGCGCCGCCCTGGAGGATTTCGCGCCGCCGTACGTCGTGAAGGCCGACGGTCTGGCGGCGGGGAAGGGCGTGCGCATCTGTGCCGACCACGCGGAGGCCGAGCAGGCGATCACGGACCTGATGGTGGAACAAACGCTGGGCGCCGCCGGTTCGATGGTCGTCATCGAGGAGTTCCTCGACGGCCCGGAGGTGTCCGTATTCGGGTTGTGCGACGGAAGCGACGTCGTGCTGCTGCCCCCCGCTCAGGACTTCAAGCGGGCGCGCGACGGTAACGAGGGTCCGAACACGGGCGGCATGGGCGCGTACAGCCCGTACCCCATCGACGACGCGGATTTCGAAAAGCTGCGCGGGTCCGTGTTCGAGCCCGTCATGGCGGAACTCGGATCCAGGGGGATGCGTTACGTCGGCGTTCTCTACGCCGGGCTGATCCTCACGCGCGACGGACCCAAGGTGCTCGAGTTCAACGCTCGGTTCGGCGACCCCGAGACGCAGGTGGTCGTGCCGCGACTGGGTGGCGACCTGGGTCGGTTGCTGCTGGCGTGCGCGACCGGACGGCTTGCGCAGGTCGATCCGCCCACTGTGGAGGATCATGCCTGCGTCGCCGTCGTCCTTGCGTCCGGCGGCTATCCGGGTGCGTACCAGACCGGCGCCCCGATCTCGGGCCTGGACTCGGCGGGGAACTCAGAAGGCCGCGTGGTCGTCTTCCATGCGGGGACGCGGCGCGTCGACGGAGACATCGTCACGGCAGGTGGCAGGGTCCTGGCTGTGACCGGGTGCGGCGCAACCGTGGCGGACGCATGCGCCACCGCCTACGCGGCCGCCGACCGGATCAGCTTCCAGGGGCTTCACCGTCGCAGCGACATCGCTGCCGGCGTGTAGCGGCGGCCGCCGAGAAGAGCACGGGATACGGTGCGTACCGGCGTGCTGGAGGAGCAAGCGTGAAGGCTGCAATCGTGACCGAGGCCGGCGCGGCCATCGAGATCGTCAGCGATCTCGAGATAGACCAGCCGCGCACGGGCGAGGCGCTCATCGCGATCGACGCTTGCGGCGTCTGCGGCAGCGACCTGTCGCTGCTCACCGGGAAGATGGCGCACCCGACGCCGATGGTGCTCGGGCACGAGGCATGCGGGACCGTCGTGGCGCTGGGGCCCGACACGGACGGGCCGGCGGCCGGAGAGCGTGTCATTCTGTGGATGCGGCCGCCGTGCCGCACGTGCCGGATGTGCATCCGTGGGCAGGGCGAGCTCTGCGAGCACAGCGGCAGGATGTCCGCGTACGGCACGCTGCTCGACGGGCGGACCGGCTTCACCCGGAGCGGCGGAGACGTGTTCCGCGCGCTGGGTATCGGCGCGTTCACCGAGCGGTTGGTCATGCCGGTCTCGGGGCTCGTGCCCGTCCCGGACGACGTACCGACCGACGTTGCTGCGCTGTTGGGTTGTGGCGTGGCCACCGGTGCGGGGGCCGTCATCAACGTGGCCCGGCCCCAGGCCGGCGACGTCGTGGTCGTGCTGGGCGGGGGCGGCGTGGGACAGGCGGCTGCGATGGCCGCGGCCGCGTCCAGCGCCGGCGCGATCGTCGTCGTCGACCCGGTGGAGGAGCGGCGGCGCCAGGCACTGGACCTGGGGGCTACCCACGCCGTCGAGGGGGGTGACCCGAAGGCCCTGCGCAACCAGGTGAAGGCGGCGCTGGGTGACCCGTGGATCGACGTGGTGATCGAGGCCGTCGGCCGCCCCGAACTCGTTGCGACCGCCCATCGGGTTGTGCGACAGGGTGGCACGGTGGTCGCCGTCGGTGTCCAGGCGTCGGACTCCGTGGTCGCGCTGCCCGGTCAGCAGGTCGCGTTGTCACACAAGCGGATCCTGGGCTGCTTCATGGGCGGGATCGACCCGCAGCGCGACATGCCCAAGCTGTTCGACCTGTACCGTCGCGGGGTGCTGCCGCTCGACCGGCTGATCACAGCGCGCCGACCCCTGGACGAGGCCGCCGCGGCACTGGACGACCTTGCGCACGCACGGGGGCTTCGCACTGTTCTGGAGACCGGATCGTGACACTGTCGATCAGGCCGATGACGCCCGACGACGTCGAGGCGGTCCGTGAGGTGGTGAGTGCCGCGAACGACGAGGCCGACCGGAAGGCCGGCCAGGAGCCAAGCGCTCCGACCGCCCAACAGCGCGAGCAGTTCTTTCGCGGCACGCGGCGCTTCATCACCGAGGACGCGGCGGGTGCGTGGGTTGCAGTCGACGACGACGGCGTCGTGGGCATGGCCGAGGCGATCCGCCGCGGCGGCTTCTGGGGGCTGTCCATGCTGTTCGTCCACCCCCGCGCGCAGAGCCAGGGAATCGGGCGCCAGCTGCTCGACCGGACGCTCGATTACGCGCGTGGTTCGGACGTGCGAATGATCATGACCTCGGAGGACCCGCGAGCCCTGCGACGGTATGCCCTGGCCGGGCTGCAGATCCATCCCGCCGTCAAGGGTGTCGGCATGGTCGACCGCACAGCCATCCCGGTCGATCTGAAGGGCCGCACGGGTTCCGCCGACGACCTCGACCTCGTCGCGGCCGTGGACACGGCGCTGCTCGGTCGATCGCGTGCGGCCGACGCCGAGTTCGTGCTCGGCAACGGCGCGACACTGGAGATCGTCGACGACGGGGCACACCGCGGCTTCGCGCTGCACCGGGACGCGCACCCGAACATGCTCGGCGCCACCGACGAGCAGACGGCGGCGGCGCTGTTGTGGCGCATCCTGGAGAAGACCACCGACAAGACCGAGATCTACTGCCTCACCGCGGCGCAGGACTGGGCCGTCCGGGTGTGCCTGGCGGCGCGTCTCGCGGTGTCGGGCTCCGGGCCGCTGTTCATCAGCGGGATGGACCACCCGGCGGGACCGTGGTTACCGTCCGGCTGGTACTTCTGATGTCACCGAGGAGCCGGCGATGATCCCGCGTTACACGCTCGACGAGATGGGCGCGCTGTGGAGTGAGGAGGCCAAGCTGGCCACGTGGGTCGAGGTGGAGGTGCTGGCGTGCGAGGCGCACGCCGAACTCGGAATCGTCCCGCGCGAGGACCTCGATGCGATCCGCGGCGGCACCGTGCCGAGCGCGCAGCGCTGCGCGGAGATCGAGGCAACGACCAACCACGACGTCATTGCGTTCCTGACGGCGTTCATGGAGACGATTCCGTCGGCCGGAGACGAGCACCCCGGCAGGTGGGTGCATTACGGCATGACGTCGTCTGATCTACTCGACACCGCTCTCGGGGTGATGCTGACCCGCGCGACCGACCTGGTGCTCGCGAAAGCCCAACGCCTTGTCGGCGCACTGCGCACGCGCGCCGAGGAGCACTGGGACACGGTGTGTGTCGGGCGAACCCATGGCGTCCAGGCGGAGCCGACGACCTTCGGCCACAAGCTCGCGCAGTTTGCTTTTGCGGTCGACCGAGGACGTCGCCGTCTGGACGCCGCGCGGCGCGCTGTCGCGGTCGGATCGATCTCCGGCGCCGTGGGCACGTACAGCAATATCGACCCCTTCGTGGAGGATTACGTCTGCCAGCGTCTCGGGCTCGCCGTGGAGCCGGTCGCCACACAGGTGGTCGCGCGGGACCGGCACGCCGAGCTGCTGTCGGCGCTGGCGATTCTCGGCGCGTCGGTGGAGCAGATCGGATTGGAGATCCGCCACCTGCAGCGCACCGAGGTACGGGAGGCGGAGGAGCCGTTCGGCGCAGGGCAGAAGGGGTCGTCGGCGATGCCGCACAAGCGCAACCCGATCACCTGTGAGCGGATCTGCGGGCTGGCACGAGTATTGCGTGCGAACGCCGGCGCCGCGATTGAGAACGTGGCGCTGTGGCACGAGCGGGACATCACCCACTCGTCGGTCGAGCGCGTCATCCTGCCGGACTCCCTGATCGCTGCCGACTACCAGTTGCACCTCGCCATCCGGGTGATCGAGGGGCTGCGCGTGTTCGAAGACCGGATGCTGGCCAACCTGGAGGCCACCGGCGGGCTCGTGTACTCGTCGCAGGTGCTGCTCCACCTGGTGGAGGGTGGTATGCCACGCGACGACGCATACAAGGTCGTTCAGACGGCCGCGATGCGGGCCTGGGGGACCGGGGCGCCGTTCCGCCAGAGCTTGGCTGAAGAAGGTGTCGACGTACCCGAGGAGACGTTCTCAGCGCAACAGTTCCTCCGCCGACACGACACCGTCCGGGAGCGGCTCGCCGTCTTGGGGAACCAGCAGTGACGCAGCGCCCGATCGTCGGCATCGTCGGTGCGGGGCAGCTGGCGCGCATGACTCAGCAGGCGGCAATCCCGCTCGGGGTCGACCTGTGTGTCCTCGCCGAGAGCCCGGAGGACAGCGCCGCGCAGGTCATCCCCGGCGTTTTCCTCGGCGATTACCGCTCGTTGGACGACCTGCGGCGTTTCGCCAAGAACGCCGACGTCATCACCTTCGACCACGAGCTGCCCGATCCCGAGCACCTCGCGGCGCTGGCGCACGAGGGTCGTCTGCTCCGGCCGTCGCCGCTGTCGAAGCGGTTCGCCCAGGACAAGTCGCACCAGCGCCGCATGCTCGCTCTGCGCGGCTTTGCGGTGCCGCCGTTTGCCGACGTGACGGAGGTCGGGCAGGTGGAGGCGTTCGCGGACGCGAACGGGTGGCCGGTGGTGCTCAAGGCGCCCCGCGGCGGTTACGACGGTCGCGGCGTGCACGTGGTCGCCGATGCCGCCCAGGCGCACGAGGCACTGGCGCTGTCGGACGGGCCGCTGCTTGTGGAGGCGAAGGTGCCCCTCGCGCGCGAACTGGCGGTGCTCGTTGCCCGGCGCCCGGCGGGACGTGCCGTCGCATGGCCGGTGACAGAGACCGTGCAGGTGGACGGCATCCTCCGCGAGTTGGTGGTGCCCGCGCCGATCGGACCGGCGCGCCGCGACGAGGCGTTGCGGTTGGGAGCGCGCATCGCCGAGGCCATCGAGCTGGCGGGCGTGATGGCGGTCGAGCTGTTCGACACCGGCGACCGGCTGTTGATCAACGAACTCGCGTGCCGGCCGCACAACTCCGGCCACTGGACCATCGACGCCTCCGCGACGTCGCAGTTCTCCAACCATCTGCGGGCGGTGCTCGACTGGCCACTGGGTGACACCACTCCTCTTGCCGCCGCGATCGTGACCGTCAACGTGCTCGGACGGGCGGACGGGTCCGATCCCGCGGACGGCTTGACGGCCGCGCTGTCGGACCCGGCCGTGGCCGTTCACCTGTACGGCAAGGAGGCGCGGCCGGGACGCAAACTCGGCCACGTCACGGCGCTGGGTGATGACGCTGACGAGGTTCGTGAACGCGCCCGCGCCGCCGCCGCGGCACTGGGTGAGCCACTCGACGAGGAGATGCCGTGACCGCTCGCGTGGGTGTGCTGATGGGGTCGGACTCCGACTGGGACGTGGTCGCGCCGTGCGTCGAGGTGCTCGACAGCTTCGGCGTCGAGCGTGAGGTCCACGTCGTGTCCGCCCACCGGCGCCCGCACGAGATGCTCGAGTACGCACGGGCCGCCGCGGAGCGCGGACTGCAGGTCATCGTTGCCTGCGCCGGCGGTGCCGCGCACCTGCCGGGAATGCTCGCCTCGGCGACAACGCTGCCGGTCATCGGCATCCCCCGCGCCCTGAAGTCACTGGACGGCCTCGACTCGCTGTTGTCGATCGCACAGATGCCCAGGGGCGTACCCGTGGCAGCCGTCGCGATAGACGGCGCGGCGAACGCCGGTCTGCTCGCCGTGCGCATCCTGGGCACCTCGGATGACGCACTGGCAAGGGCGCTGCTGGAGTACCAGACGCAGATCAACGCCGACAGCAGCGCCGCCGACGAGCGCCTCCAGAGGCGGCTGCCCAACCCGTAGCGGGCCCTGTCAGTTCAACGGGCGGGACGACCGTGGTGATGCGTCCTCCAGGGCGATGCCCTGCTCCTCCAGCACCTTGCACGCCTGCTCGATGCGTTGGGGCGCCGGCATCTGGGCCCAGTGGTCGGGCCGCTGCGGCGCGGTCCGCAGCGTCAACGTCGTTGGGTCGAGGTCGCCGTCGATCTCCTCCCACGCCAGCGGGGTCGAGACGGTGCCGGCGGGATGCGCCCGCGGGCTCCACGGCGCCGCGAGTGTCTGCGCACGCCCGGCACGGGACCAGTCCAGCAGCAGGCGGCCCCGACGATGCTCCTTGCGCATCTCGACGGTGAGTTCGTCCGGGTAGCGGGAGGCGCACAGCCTGCTGGCGGCGAGCCCGAACGCCCGTAGCGCCGAGAAGTCGTAGCGGCGCTGCACCGGGACGTAGACGTGGATGCCGCGCTTCCCGCTGGTCTTCACCAGCGACTCCAGCCCCAGATCCTCCAGTGTCTCGCGCATCTTCAGCGCCGCCCACCACACGGACACACGCTCGTCCGACGGATCCAGGTCGAACGCGACGGCGTCGGCCCGGTCGGGCATGTCCACGCGTGAGAACCAGGGGTGCAACTCGACGGCGTTCTGGTTGGCGAAGTAGCGAAGGTCGTCGATGTCGTCGGCCAGGGCGTAGGCGACTGTCCGGTTGGAGGTCTGCGTCCACACGTCGAAGCGGCGCAGCGATTCCGGCGCCGACGCAGGCAGGTTCTTCTGCAGAAATCGCTCACGGTCGATCCCGGCGTTGGCGCGCAGCAGGGTCAGCGGCCGGTCCCGCAGGTGGGGCAGCATCCGCTCGGCGACGGCCTCGTAGTACGCCAGCAGGTCGCGTTTGGTGAGTCCGGTCTGCGGCCACAGGATCTTGTCGGGCGACGAGAGTTTCATCGAACGCTGAACCCGGTCTCGTTCTCCGCAACCGGTTGTTCGTCCACCGTCAAGTGCTCGACCTCGGCATGACCCGGGCCCGCGCGGCAGAACTCGATGAACCGCCCGACGGCGTCGCCGTCACCCTGCACCTCGGCCTCGACCGTTCCTTGCGACGTGTTGCGCACCCAGCCAGTCAAGCCGAGCCGCCGCGCCTGGTCACGCGCGGAGGCGCGGAAGAACACGCCTTGCACCAGCCCGGACGCGGTCAGATGGACACGTCTCATCGGCTTGCCACTACCCCGGGACGGGGACATTCACGACTCGACCCGGCACAACCCGCCACAAAGGACACCGCCACATGATCTGGGCTTTCTTCACCCGTCGATTCCGGCTCTGGCTGCTGTTCGCGCTGGGAGTCCCCCTGCTCCGCCGCGTGCTCGGCGGGGTGGGTGAAAGTCTCGAGCAGCGCAGCGGCCAGACCGCGCTGACACGCGGCTTGCGCAGCGGCACGAGACATCTCGAACGCTACGACCGACGCGCGCACCGGGAGGCACGGCGAGCGCCACGCGGCCTCTTCCGCCGTTGACGCTGATGCCCGGGGTCGGGACGTCGTAGCCTCGAGGCCATGATCGACCTCTCCGCGCTGGGCGGGGTCACCCGCCTCGGGTCCGGCAAGGTCCGCGAGATCTACGCGCTCGATGAGCAGCACCTGCTGCTCGTTGCCTCTGACCGCATCTCGGCCTTCGACGTCGTGATGCCGACCCCGATCCCGGACAAGGGCAAGGTCCTGACGGCGATGACGGCGTTCTGGCTGGACCACCTGGCGGGTGTCGTTCCGGACCACCGCATCAGCACAGATGTGGCGGACTTTCCCACGGCGCTGCGAGAGCACGCGGATGTGCTGCGGGGGCGGAGCATGCTGTGCCGCCGCGCCGATGTCCTACCGGTCGAGTGTGTCGCGCGTGGCTACCTCGCAGGGTCAGGGTGGAAGGAGTACCGCGCCGGCGGCACCGTCTGCGGCATCGAACTCCCGGGGGGCCTGCAGGAATCCGCGCAGCTGCCGGAGCCGATCTTCACGCCTGCAACCAAGGCGGAACTTGGCGAACACGACGAGAACATCAGCTTCGAACGGATGACCGACATCGTCGGTGTGGACCTGGCGAAACGGCTGCGGGACATAACCCTGGGGCTCTACGCCGCGGCATCGGCGCATGCGCGCGGCAGGGGGATCATCCTGGCCGACACGAAGTTCGAGTTCGGCATCGTCGACGCCGAGGTGACACTGATCGACGAGGTGCTGACTCCCGACTCGTCACGCTTCTGGCCCGCCGACGACTACGAGGTGGGGCATCCCCAGGCGTCGTTCGACAAGCAATATGTCCGCGACTGGCTCGAGACGCTCGACTGGGACAAGACTCCACCCGGCCCGGCACTGCCGGACGAGATCGTGGCGGGGACACGGCGACGCTACGTTGATGCCTACGAACGGCTGTCCGGCTGTTCATTCGACGAGTGGAGTGGCTGAGATGCCTCGCGTGCACATCGACGTGATGCTCAAGGACGAAATCCTGGATCCACAGGGACAGGCGGTCGAGCGGGCGCTCCCTTCGCTGGGTTTTGACGGCGTGCAGCAGGTGCGGATCGGCAAGCACATCGTCGTGGACCTCGTCGATGCCGAGGATCTCGACGCGCGCGTCACCCGGATGGCCGACAAACTGCTCGCGAACCCGGTGATCGAGCGGTTCGAGTACCGCATCGTCGACGCGTAATCCGTGGCGCGGACGCCACATCCGCGGGACCCGTGGCGCAGGGCACCGGTCGGCGAACTGCAGGAGCAACTGCTTCCACGCTGGTTCATCGTGCTGTGCGTCGTGCTGATCCCGGTCGCCGTGGGCGCCGCCGTGGCAGCGTTCATCGTCTTCGCCCCGCGCGAGGTCCCCGTCGCCGCCCGCCGTCCACCACCCGGTAACGGGTTGACCAACGACGTCGGTGAGTACGTCGTCGGGGAGTCACGGCCGGTGGAGTACGCCGACGCCTGCACGATGCTTCGTGGCGTGCACATCGCCGGCACCGAGGCGGACCGGGAACCGCTGCGGTTGGGGCTGGCGGCGCTATGCAACACCCGCCTCCCACCCGCCGTGGCCGACCGCATCAGCCTGTTCGCTGCGACCGGTGGGGTGGTGCGGTTCGCGCAGTTCGAAATGACCGGGGTCGACTCGACTGCGCGCCCGCAGGACGACCCCCCGGTCATCCTGGTCAACGCGAGGTTCCAGCGCACCGATCCGCTGTGGATCGCCCCACTCGTCGCCCACGACGCGGTGCTGCTCGGGGGCGATCCCTCGACGGCCGCCGGCGCGCTGGAGGCCCGCCGTGCCGAGAAAACAGTGTGCGACCGGGTCCTGGGCGGCCGGCGCGCCGGCCGGGGATGCGAGGATGCGGCGGCGCTGCTCGACCTGCCCGATCCGCAGGCCGCACTGCGCGAAGCCGGATTCCGGTAGCGGCAGGTACCCTCGCGCCATGCGAATCGGCGTCGTCACCTTTCCGGGGTCCTGTGACGACCGTGACGCGCGCCACGCTGTGACGGTCCTCGGTGCGGAACCTGTGGCGCTGTGGCACGGCGACGCGGATCTGCAGGGCGTCGATGCTGTGATCCTGCCGGGCGGGTTCAGCCACGGCGACTACCTGCGGTGCGGCGCGATCGCACGATTCTCGCCGGTAATGGGCGGCATCCGTGAGTTCGCCAGCCACGGCGGGCCCGTCCTGGGCATCTGCAACGGCTTTCAGGTTCTGTGCGAGGCGCACCTGCTGCCGGGCGCGCTGACACGCAACGCAGGACTGCGGTTCGTGCACCGCGACCAGCACATCCGCGTCGAGGCGGCGACCGCCTGGACCGCCGGCATCGAGCCCGGCACCGTGCTGCAGATCCCCGTCAAGCACGGCGAGGGCCGCTACGTGCACGACGACCCTGACGCCTTGTTCGACGCAGGACAGGTGCTGGCGGTGTACTGCGACGCGGCCGGCGAGGCCAGCGAGACCGCAGATCCCAACGGCAGCATCCGCCACATCGCCGGGGTGAGCAACGCCCACGGCAACGTCGTGGGACTGATGCCACACCCGGAGCACGCCGTCGAAGCGCTGCTCGGCTCGACCGACGGGGCGCGCCTCCTCGGCGCGGTGCTGCAGGCCGCCGTGGTCTGACCGGCCGGGGGTTGCCCCGTCGGAGTCTGACGTGGTGTCCAGCTGCCCGTTCGTGGTGGTGCCACCAGCGCCGCCTCGCCCCAAGTGGCGCATCGTGGACCTGTCCCGGGCGGCGGGTGCCGGGACCATCAGTTCCGCCGCGCCGTGCGGCCGAACCCTCGAAAGGATGCGTCATGGCCTCATCAGTTGCTGCCCCTACCGGCGTCGTGGCCGCTCGTGAGAGGGCTTGCTACACGCGGGTCGCTGTCCAGGGGCTGCTGTTCCTGGCGGCGGCGCCGGCCCTGTTCCTCGCCGGGGCCCTCGCCACCGGGATGGACATCGGTGCCGAGGGCACGTTCTTCGGTGTCGCGATGGTGGTGGCGTTGGTCGCTGCCGCGGTGGAGTGGCGGTTCCGGCTGCCGGGGCGGATCACCGGCATCGTCGTGAGCCTCGTGATGGCGGGGATGCTGTTCTGGTTGGCCTTCGGGCTGTTCGCCCCGACCTCGTTCCTGGAGTTCACCGGCGCGACGCTGTTCGTCCTCGGGTTCGTGATGGCGCTGGCGGGCAGCATCGCCGCGATCGTGCAGCAGCGACGCGGTCACGTCGCCGCGGCGGCGTCCGGCGGCGAGCTGCGCATCATCCGCGGCGCGCTGGTGGTGGTCGCGGTCGCGGCCCTCGTCTCCGGGGTGCTGAGCATCGCGGCACGTTCCACCGTCGACAGCGCGGCTGCCGCCGGTGCCACCACGGTCGACATGAGCAACTTCCAGTTCGCTCCACGCGCGTACGAGATGCCCGCCGGCGAGACGACCAAGTTGCTGATCCACAACCGCGACGCGTTCATGCACGACTTCACGATCACGGCGCTGGGCGTGGGACCGATCAGCCTGGGTCCGGGCAGCCAGCAACTGGTCGAGGTGAACGCCCCGGCGGGTGACTACCTGATCCGCTGCACCCTGCACTCGGGCTCCAGCGAGGACCCCTCGGAGGCGCAGGGGGACAGCATGACGGCCCTGCTGACGGCGCGGTAGGCATCCGCGGGACGAGGGCGCGGGGTGGCGCGTGGGCTACCGTTGCGGTGTGACCGCCACCCCCGCACCCGCCCCTGAACCGCGCCAGCTCGCCAAGGAGCTCGGGCTCACCGACGACGAGTACGAGCGCATCGTGGACACGCTAGGACGGGAGCCGTCGACGGCGGAGCTCGGGACGTACTCGGTCATGTGGTCAGAGCACTGCTCGTACAAGTCGTCGAAGCTGTATCTGCGCACCCTGCCCACCGACGGCGAGGCCATCCTGGTGGGGCCGGGCGAGAACGCCGGCGTGGTCGATGTCGGCGGGGGGCTGGCGGTCACGTTCAAGATCGAGAGCCACAACCACCCGAGCTTCGTGGAGCCCTACCAGGGTGCGGCGACGGGTGTCGGCGGCATCATCCGCGACATCCTCACCATGGGCGCGCGTCCGATCGCGCTCATGGACCCGCTGCGTTTCGGAGATCCGGCCGATGACAGGACCCGCCACCTCGTGGACGGGGTCGTCCGCGGGATCGGGCACTACGGCAACTCGATCGGCGTCGCGACCGTCGGCGGCGAGACGGTCTTCGACCCGTGCTACGCGGGCAACCCGCTGGTCAACGTGCTGTGTGTCGGCGTCCTCCCAGCCGACCGCATCCAGCTGGCGCGGGCCGAATCCCCAGGAGACGTCGCCGTGCTCATCGGGCAGCGCACCGGCCGCGACGGCATCGGGGGGGCATCGATCCTGGCGTCCGCCGAATTCACCGGTGAACAAGCAGCCGAAGGCGACAGCGCGTTCACCGCTGATGAGGCCAAACGTCCCAACGTGCAGGTGGGCGACCCCTTCGCGGGCAAGCTGCTCATCGAGTCGTGTCTGCAGCTGTACGACGAGGGGCTGCTGTCCGGCATCCAGGACATGGGCGCGGCCGGTATCGCGTGCTCCACGTCGGAGATGGCGGCGGCCGCCGGCCTGGGTATGCGTGTTGACCTGGATCGTGTCCCGCTGCGGGAGGCATCCATGGAGGCATGGGAGATCCTGTGCTCGGAGTCACAGGAGCGGATGCTCGCCCTGGTCGGCCCGGACCGGCTTGACCGTGTGCTGGAGGTCTGCCGCCGGTGGGGTGTGCAGGCCACGCCGATCGGTGAGGTCACCGATGGCGACCGGCTGGTCTTCACCCGCCACGGCGAGGTGGTACACGACGCGCCGGCCAAGTCGCTGGTCGACGAAGGTCCGGTGTACCAGCGTCCGGTCGCGGACTGGGTTCACCCGCACGCCGGCGACGACGTCGACGCGCAGCCGGGACCGCCCAACCTCGACGCCGCGGTCGTCGCCGTGCTCGGTTCGCCCAACGTCGCGTCCAGCCGGTTCGTCTGGGAACAGTACGACTCCATCGTGGGCTCGGGCACGTTCCAGGGGCCGACCGCTGACGCAGGGGTTCTCCGCCTGCCCCAGGCCGGAAACCGTGGCGTCGCCGTGGCAACCGACGGCAACGGCCGCTGGTGCACGCTCGACCCGGAGGAGGGCGCGAAGCTGGTCGTAGCCGAGGCAGCGCGCAATGTCGCATGCACCGGCGCGCGTCCCGTGGCGGCCACCAATTGCCTGAACTTCGGCTCACCGGAGCGCCCCGAGGTCATGGGCCAGTTCCGGGACGTGATCCGTGGTATGGCCGCGGCGTGCGAAGCCCTTGGCACGCCGATCACCGGGGGAAACGTCAGCTTCTACAACCAGACCGGGGATACGGCGGTCCACCCCACCCCCGTCGTCGGCATCCTCGGCGTCGCAGAGGATGTGACCCGCACAGTTCCGATCGCGTTCCGGAGGGCAGGGGATGCGCTGTACCTGGTCGGAGCACCGACGCGGCCCGGCCTGGGCGGTTCGGAATACCTCTGGCGCGCCGCCGGGCGCATCGCCGGTCGTCCTCCTCGTATCGATCTGGCCGAGGAAGCCGCGCTGCACCGGCTGCTCGTGAAGCTGGCCGACGATGGCCTGCTGCGCAGCGCGCACGACGTCTCAACGGGCGGCCTCGCCACGTCGCTGGTGGAGTCCTGCCTCGCCGGCTCCCTCGGCGCCGACATGCATCCGGAAGACGTCCCGATCCACCAGTGGTTGTTCAGCGAATCACCGACGAGGGTCGTCGTCAGCGTTGCAGATGCCCACGCGCCGCGGCTGGAGACCCTGTGTGAGCACGAGGGTGTCTTCGCACGGCGCATCGGTCACGTCACGTCGGGGCAGCGTCTGCGGGTCGCCGACGTCCTCGACGTGGACCTGCACCACGCCGCCGCCGTCAACGAGCGGGCACTGCCCGAGGCGCTCGGAGTTGCCGTCCGTTGACTCGGGCCCGTCAGGTCGAGGGGTCGATGGTGCCGGAGGTCGGGACGCCGCCTGCCTCCGGCAGCACGATGTCACGGTGCGTCTGGCTGCGGGTCCTGCGGCCACCGGTGGACGGCCCCGGCGAGGAATCCCCGGGCAGGAGCGCCTGTTCGATCGCAGCCAGCACGGTGCGGCGGTTCTTGTGACCCATCTCGTACTCCGTGAGCAGGCGCAGCTCGTCGGTGGACAGACCTCCGACGGCGGTGATGACCTCCGCAGCCGGCCCGGCGGCGAGTTCCTCGATGTGACTGGCTGACGTCCTCACGTGCGGCGTGTCGTCAAGCAGCGGCGTCGACTCGGGTTGCATGACCCGCCCGCGCGTGTCGGCGTCGCCGATCGTTGCCGACGGGGCTGTCTCGCCACGAGCTGCGGGTGCGGAACGAACCGGCGACTCCTGCGACCCGGTCGCGTCAGGTCGCAACGTTCTCGCGGCAGTGTCGAGAATCCTCGACCCGAAACCCAGCACCTTCGCGGTCGTCGACAGGGCCGTCCCCAATGTGCTCCGCAACACGGACATTGACTCTCCTTCGACTGCGATCCCGGCGTCAGGACCGGCGGCTGGCGAGCTCCGCCTCCATCGCCTCATGCTGTTCCTTCGCCGCCTGCAGCTGGTCGTCGCTGCCCTCCTGCGAGATTCGCTGGATGTTCTCCTCGGACTTGCGTATGCCGTCGCGCAATTCCTGGTCGGTGTGTTTGCCGTAGTTCGTCGACTGGTGCGTCATCTCAGCTCCCTCGATTGCTCACGCTGTTCGGATCGGATACCCGACGCCCGGTGTGACGTAACGCAGGCCGTCGTCACGTCGAGCGCCGGCCCACTCCCGACTTCAACTCCGCCATCCGTCCGCGCCAGGACGTGCTCGGGGCCAGCGGCGGCGTCGGCAGGCCTTGGGACCGCCCGACGGCCTGAACCAACTCGGCGAGCGTGTCGTCGGCACGGTGGACGGGCCACCACCCGAGGACCGAGTGGGCGCGCTTGGTGGACATCAACGGCGCCCCGAGCGCCAGGTCGATCCAGCCCGGCTCGGCCGGCTGCAGCCGCAGACGCCACGACGCGGCCACCGTCGCGCGAAGGACCCGGGGCGCCAGCGGGAGCTGCACCGCGTCGAGTGCCTTCGCCGCCGTCGGTGCGTCGATGACCGGATCCGCGGCGATGTTGAACGCCCCCTGCGCGTCACCGACGATAGCCAGCCGGTAGGCGTCTGCCACGTCGTGGCTGTGGACGAACTGCAACTGCAGTCCACGTGTCGCCGGCCACACCGGTACCCCCACGGCACGCAGCAAAGGCGTGGGCAGCAGCGGACCTGCGAACAGTCGCCGGATGCCGCTCGCCGCGCCCGGCTTGATGATGAGCCCCTTGCGCATGCGGACGACGCGCGCACCGGGGTTGCGCGACTCGAAGGCGTCGAGCTGGCGCTCCGTGTAGGCCTTCTGGCGCGAGTACTGCGATGTGGCCACACCATCAGTGGGATGCGATTCGTCAACGACCACCCCGGGTGGCGCCGGCGAGTACGCCCCGATGGACGAGGCGTAGACGAACGTGCTGATCCCCGCCTTCTCCACCGCGGCGAGCAGCCGTCCGGTCCCGACGACGTTGGTACGCCACTGCTGCGCTTCGTTGCGGGAGGGTTGCAGCAGCCAGGCCAGATGCACAGCCGCGTCCGCATCGGCCAGCAACGGCAGCAGGTCGTCGGTGCCGATGTCCGCCTGTTCCCAGACGACCTTGTCGACGCTCAGCTCCGGCCGCCTGCGCGCCACGCCGAGGACTGACGTGACGGCCGGTTCGCGTGCCAGAGCATCCAGCAGACTGGTACCGACATTGCCGGTCGCGCCGATCACCACGACATGCACGTGACCCTCCTCGTCTGCGCCGCACTACCCGGCGCGTCGACCGGTCACACCGCCTGCCGGATTGCAGCAGGCCGGGCACCGACTAGCGTGTCAGGGTGCTGCCTGCCGGTTCCGCCCCGTCGCGTTGGCGCGCCTCGCCGGCGCGCCTCGTTCGCCTGCTGGCAGGATTGTGGCTGTTCGGCACAGGGGACGCGCTGCTGGTGCACGCGCAACTCGGCAACGCGCCGTGGACTGTGCTGGCGCAGGGCGTTTCGCTGCACACGCCGCTGTCAATCGGCGTGGCCACGCAACTCATCGGCGTGGCCGTCCTCCTGGGCTGGATCCCGCTACGGGAGCGGCCGGGGCTAGGAACGTTGTGCAACGTCGCGGTGATCGGCTTCGCGATCGACGTGATGCTGCCGATCCTGCCGGAGCCGGCGGTGCTGTCCACGCGGGTGGTGGCCCTGCTCGTGGGCATCGCACTCATCGGGATCGGCAGCGGCTTCTATCTGACGGCGGATCTGGGTCCCGGTCCTCGCGACGGTTGGATGACGGGCTTGCACCGCCGGTACCGGTGGCCGCTGTCGCGCGTGCGCTTCGGGATCGAGGTGTCGGTGCTTGCAGCCGGGGCGGCGCTCGGCGGGACCGTCGGACTCGGCACGGCCGCCTTCGCGCTGCTCATCGGCCCTGCCGTGGCGTCGTCGGTGCGGGTTCTCACCCGCCGAGCGGCCGTTCCGGCGCCCGCCGGGATGCCGCGGGCGTAGCCGTCAGGCCAACCGCCTGGCGTTCCCGGCGTCGCTGCCGCAGGTAGCTGGCGCCGCGGGTGATGCTCGCGGTGACCGGGATCGCGAGGAACGCGCCGAGAATACCCAGGAGGATCCCGCCGGCGGTGAGGGCTGCCAGTGTCGCCAGCGGGTGGAGTTCCGTGGCGCGGCCCAGCACCACCGGCGCCAGCAGATTTCCCTCGAGTTGCTGCACGCCGATGATGATCCCAAGCAGCAGCAGGGCGGTAATGAGGCCGTTCGTCGCCAGCGCCACGAGCACTGCGACTGCGCCCGCGATGACCGCACCCACGATCGGGAACAGGCCGCCGAGGAAGACCAGCACGGTCAGCGGCAGAGCCAGGGGCACCCGGAGCACCGCGATGCCGATGCCGATCAGGACCGCATCGACGACAGCGATCAGCAGCTGGCCGCGGACGTATGCGCCCACTGTCTGCCATGCGCGCACGCCCACCTCGGCCGCGTCGTCCTGGACGTCCGCCGGGAACAGCGACCGCAGCCACAGGGCCATGCGCGGCCCGTCCTTGAGGTAGAGGAACAGCGCGACGATGCCGAACACCAGCCCGGCGACCGTCTGGGTCACGACGCCCAGCGCATTGATGACGCCGGTACCGATACCGGCGTCCCCGCTGCTGAGCTGGGCCCGTGCCCGCTCCACCACGTCTTCGAACCGGATGGGGTCGAAGCCGAACGGCCCGGCCGCCAGGAACCTTCTGACCGCCGCGATCCCTTCCCGGACCTGCTCCTGCAAACCCTCCAGCTCAGCGGTGAACTGCGGCACGACGACGAATCCGATGCCGACGAAGATGCCGACCCCGCCGAGCAGCGCGATCAATGCGGCCAGCGCATCGGGCATCCCCATCCGTTTCAGGCGCGCCACCAGCGGGGCCAGCACCGCTGCGGGGAACAGCGCCAGGATGAGCGGCACCACGACGACGGCGAGCGTTCCCGCCGCCCAGACCGCCAGAGCGAGGATACCCACCACCCCCAGCACCGCCCACGCATACACGCCCATACGGACCACCGGCCGGCGCAACAGCTCGTCACCCCGTTGCAGTGGCGCCTTCACGTTCACGACCGGTGGTGCAGGCGGCGGTTGGGCGGCACGGAAGATCGGCATTTCGCCTACCTACCCCCCCACGGGCTGCTGCCACCCATCCCGTCACGGCCGGCAGACGCGGAGCCCGTCGCGCGTGTGGGCGCCGGCCGGCGGCACGTCGACGAGCCGATGAGCCCTACGGCAGCAGCGCGCCCGGATGGATCGCACCGACCGGCTGGCGCAAACCGCCCCACAGCAGCAGGTCCCTGCCGGTCCAGAGCAGGGATGCCGGCGGCTGCAAGGCGGAGGGGGGTGGGTCCACCAGGGACCAGCGGTCCGCGGCGGGGTCGTAGGCGGCCACGTCCTGCGTCCCCCGCTCGGCGGACGTGCCGCCGACGACCAGGTGACCACCTGTCCACACCCCGGCGGCGCTGTGGACGTCGAGCGGCCCCCTGCGCAGCCGGCGCCACCTGTTGGTGGAGGGTGAGTACGCCACACCGTGGCTGGTGTGCACCGCGTCGCGGGTCTGGCCGCCCCATACGATCATCTCCGTTCCCGTCCACGTCGCGACGTGTCCGGTCCGCAGCTGCGTGGGCGCGCGCGGCAGCGTTCGCCAGGTGCGGCGCTGCGGGTCGTACGCGGCGCCGGCGGTGAACAGCGGCTCGCGCCCGTCACGGCCGCCCCAGACCAGGACCTCCTCGCCGGTCCAGACCGCCGTTGCGCCGAGGCGCGGTGCGAGTGGCGACTCGGGCAGCCGTCGCCAGCGGTCGTGTTCAGGGTCGTATTCGGCACCGTCCGCCAGCGCCTCCCGGAAGCTGCCGCCCCACACCACCAGGCGCGATCCCGTCCAGACTGACGCCGGAAGGATCCGTGGCCCCAGCGGCGCCGGCGGGAGCACCCGCCACTTGTCCCGCGCCGGGTCATAGGCAAGACCGGCGGGCTGCGGCCGCCCTTGCGGGGTCGCGCCGCCCCACACCAGCATCTCCCGCCCGGTCCAGGCGGCGGCATGGAGGAAGCGCCCTGTGTCGGGTGCGTCCGGCAGCTGCCGCCAGCGCTGCAATGCCGGGCTGTAGGCGGCGCCGTCGGTCGCCGCACGCGCGCGACGCGGATCCCGCGGCGCGCGGACGCCGCCCCAGACCAGCGCCTCCTCACCGGTCCACACCAGGCTGTGGGCCTGGCGCCCGCTGATCGGTGCCGGCGGCAGCTGTGTCCAGTCGGACGGCGGCGCCGCGGCGGGTGCAGGTGGGGCTTCCGTCGAAGCGGGGGCGATCGGAAGCTGTTCTGTCGACGTCGCCCAGCCACGCGAGAGAACACCGACGACGACCGCGGCTGCGAGACCGCCGAGCAACGGCAGGACGGCGCGCCGGCGCGCCGTGCCTTCCCACCCACCGTTGCTCACGGAAGTCCTTCAGTTCGGGACGGCTCCACTCCGTCGCCTGGCCATTGTCATCTCGACGGTTCGGCGCCGCTGCGAGACCCTGTGCGATGAGAACCGGTACCATCGCCACTACCTTCCCCCGGAGTCGCGAGGTGCTTTTTGCATGTCTGAAACGCACACCGAAGCGGTGCGCACCGGCGCACGCGACGAGTGTGGCGTCTTCGCCGTGTACGCCAGGGGGGAAGACGTCGCGAAGCTCTGCTACTACGGGTTGTACGCGCTGCAGCATCGCGGCCAGGAGTCGGCGGGCATCGCCGTGTCCAACGGCCGCAACATCCTGGTCACCAAGGAGATGGGACTGGTCAATCAGGTCTTCGACGAAGCGCGGCTGGCCGCGATGGACGGGCACCTGGGAATCGCGCACGTCCGCTACTCCACGACCGGCGCGTCCACGTGGGACAACGCGCAGCCGGCATTCAAGGTCACACCGTCGGGCACCGGCGTCGCGCTGGCGCACAACGGCAACCTTGTGAACACCGCCGACCTCGCCCGCGGCCTCGGGCCCACGGGCGACAGGTGCACCACGGACTCTGAACTGCTGGCGACCATGGTCGCTGCGGACGCCGACGTGACCCTGGAGGAAGCCCTGGTCACGACGTGCCGCCAGGCCACCGGTGCGTTCTCGCTGGTCGTGATGGACGAGTCGACGATCTACGGCGCACGCGATGTCAACGGCTTCCGACCGCTGGTCGTGGGACGTCTGCCGCGAGGAGGTTATGTCCTGGCGTCCGAGACGTCGGCACTGGACATCGTCGGCGCGCACCTGCTCCGTGAGGTCGAGCCCGGTGAGGTGGTCGCGATCGACGAGCATGGCGTGCGGACCAAACGCTTCGCGGACCCGAAGCCCTCGACGTGTCTGTTCGAGTACGTCTACATCGCCCGCCCGGACCACCGGTTCCCGGAGACCACGGTCTACGGCGCCCGCCGGCGGATGGGGTCGCTGCTCGCGGCTGAGTCACCGGTCGACGCCGACCTGGTCATCCCGGTGCCGGACTCCGGCACCGCGGCTGCCGGTGGGTACGCCGAGGCCAGTGGCATCCCCTACGCCGAGGGACTGGTCAAGAACCGTTATGTCGGGCGGACCTTCATCCAGCCGTCGCAGTCATTGCGACAACTCGGTATCCGCCTGAAGCTCAACCCGCTGCCCGACGTCATCGAGGGCAAGCGCCTGGTGGTGGTCGACGACTCGATCGTGCGCGGAAACACGTCGCGCCAGCTGGTCGCCATGCTGCGTGAGTCGGGGGCCAGCGAGGTCCACCTGCGGATCACCGCACCGCCGATCCGTAATCCCTGCTTCTACGGCATCGACATGGCAACGCGTGCGGAGCTGATCGCGTCGGGCCTGTCGATCGCGGAGATCTGTGATTTCGTCGGCGCCGACTCACTGGCGTACCTCTCGTTGGACGCGCTGGTGTCCACGACGCTCCGCGCGAAGGGGTCGCTGTGCCGCGCGTGCTTCGACGGCGAGTACCCGGTTCCGGTGCCACAGGAGCAGCTGGCTTCGGGCAAGGACGTGCTCGTGCAGCTCACGTCCCCTCGGTGAGCAACGGCGAAGGACGGACCTACGCCGCGGCCGGCGTCCACCTCGACGCTGCCGAGGAGACGGTCGAGCGTCTCAAGCCGCACGTGGCGCGCACCGCACGGCGAGGCGTGCTGGAAGGCATCGGCGGCTTCGGCGGGCTGTTCGAGATGCCGACGAAAGGCTTCAAGCATCCGGTGCTCGTCAGTGCGACCGACGGTGTCGGCACGAAGCTGGAGATCGCACGGCAGCTGAATCGCCATGACACGGTAGGTGTGGACCTGGTGGCGATGGTGGTCGACGACATCGTGGTGTCGGGTGCCGAGCCGTTGTTCTTCCTGGACTACGTCGCCGTCGGCCGCCTCGACCCGGCACACGTCGAGCAGGTCGTCGCCGGCATCGCCGCCGGGTGCGAGGAAGCCGGCTGCGCGCTGATCGGCGGCGAGACCGCAGAGCATCCCGGCGTGATGCCCGCCGACCAGTACGACCTCGTCGGCTTCGGTGTCGGTGTGGTCGATCGTGGCCGCATGCTCGGAGCGCACCGGGTGGAGCTCGGCGACGACGTGGTCGCGATGGCATCGACGGGTCTGCACAGCAACGGGTACTCCCTGGCCCGCAGCATCGTGGCCGATCTGGACCTCGATGCGGACCACGGGCTGAAGGTGCAGACACTGGGTGACGCGCTGTTGCGGCCCACGCGCATCTACACCAGACCGTGCCTGTATCTGGCGTCACGCAGGGCGGTCCATGCGCTGTGCCATGTGACGGGCGGCGGCATCGAGGGCAACCTCGGCCGTGTCCTGCCGGAGGGCGTCGGCGCGGTCATTGACATCTCGACGTTCACGCCCCCGGATGTGTTCGGCGTGTTGCAGCGAGAGGGGAGGGTGGCGGATGCCGAGATGTGGCGCACCTTCAATATGGGCGCCGGCATGCTCGGGATAGTCCCCGACGGGCAGGAGGCTGTCAGGCTGCTGGGGGCCTCGGGCGTCGACGCGTGGGTCTGCGGGGCCGTCGACGACAGCGGCGGGGTGCGTCTCCTCGGCCTCGACTGACGGCCCGGGGGTCAGTCGCGGGGGAGCCAGAAGCCGCGCAGTCGCCCGACAGACGCCATCCGCTGCTCGGCGACGAATTCGGCGGCCCTCTCGGTCGAGACGCCACGCTGCTCCGCCATCGCGAAGATCTCCAGCAACCGCCGGCCGATCTGCTCGGTACGGGCGCGCGCGCGCTCCGCCGAGTAGCCGTCGCGGTGCAGTTCGTCGCCGACCTGGATGACGCCGCCCGCATTGATGACATAGTCGGGCGCGTACAGAATCCCCGCCTCGGCGAGCGCGTCTGCGTGACGCTCCTCCAGCAACTGGTTGTTGGCGGCCCCGGCGACGACGCGGCACTGCATCTCCGCCAGAGTCTCGTCGTTGACGACACCGCCGAGTGCGTTGGGGCTGTAGACGTCCGCGTCGACGGCGTGAATCTTGTCGTTGGGCACGATGTCGGCGCCGAACCTCTCCGCCACCAGGGCCGTGGCCGCGTCGTTCACGTCGGCGACGGTGAGTCGGGCACCCTCGGAGGCGAGGTGCTCGGCGAGTTTCATCCCGACCTTGCCCACACCCTGGATGGTGACGTGACGGTTGCCGACCTCTCCGCTGCCGAAGACGTGCTGCAGGCATGCCTTGATGCCCAGATAGGTGCCGTAGGCGGTGAGGACACTGGAGTCGCCGGACCCGCCTTCGACGACGTCGGTTCCCGTCGCCCATCGCGTCTCCCGCGCCACGATGGCGAGATCCGCGGTGTAGGTGCCCACATCGCAAGCGGTGACGTACCGGCCGTTGAGGCTTTCCACCAACCGCCCGTATGCGCGCAGCAGGGCCTCCGTCTTGTCGGTCGCCGGGTCGCCGATGATGACGGCTTTCCCGCCGCCGAGGTCCAATCCCGCACACGCTGCCTTGTAGGCCATGCCCTTCGACAGGCGGAGCACGTCGATCAACGCGGCTTCCTCGCTGGCGTAGGGGTAGAAGCGCGTTCCGCCAAGCGCAGGTCCGAGGGCGGTCGAATACACGGCGATGAT
>WHTG01000122.1 GCA_009377835.1 Nitriliruptorales bacterium | reverse complement strand
TTCGACCTGGACGCGGCGATCCAGACCTATGTGCGCCGTGAATACGCGGTCACAATCGGCGAGCGCACCGCAGAGGAGCTGAAGGTGGCGATCGGCTCGGCGTATCCGCAGGCCTCCGAACCGCGCGCGGAGATCCGGGGTCGCGAATTGTCAACGGGGCTTCCGAAAGTCGTTCTCGTCAACGCGGAGGCCGTCCGCGAGGCCTTGGATGATGCGGTGTCCACCATCGTCGCCGCGGTCACGGACACGTTGGCTGCCTGCCCCCCGGAATTGACGCAGGACATTCTCGAGCGTGGCATCTGGTTGGTCGGCGGCGGAGCGCTGTTGCATGGGCTGGACGCGCGGATCAGTCACGAAACGGAGATCAGCGTGAACGTGGTGGACCAGCCGCTGGAGGCCGTCGTGACTGGTGCCGGCACGACCATCGAGTCGTTCAACAACCTGCGGCACCTGTTCGCCGGCACCTAGCGCTGCGGTTCCCTGTGGGCGATTCAGCGCCGCCGCAGGACGCATGACGGAGGCCGCTGCGACGGCCCAGGCCGCGCAAACTGGCCGGTCGGCGGCAATACACTGCGACAAATGCCCGAAGCCGGCTTGTCGACGCCGTTGCATCTGGCCGCCAGCCTTCTCGCGTCCTTCGCGTCTGCGGGACTGGCGATCATGGCGTTGGCGCGCCCCGGCGCATCGGGCCCTGGGCGCGCCAGGCACCCGTGGGACGTCGTGCTCGCCACGGGTGGGCTGGTCTACGCCGTCGGGCACGGCCTCGCGGGGGCGCTGATCGGCGGGTCCGCGCAACTGGTTCCGTGGCTCCAGGGCGGCGGGCTCGCGCTGATCGCCATCGGCGTCTCTCGGCCACGGCTGCGGGCACTGAGCGGCCCGGTCGTGATCGTCCCCGTGGGGGCCGAGGAGCAGACGGTGTGGCTCGCGCTGATCTCTGGTGTGGTCGGCGCCGTGCGCGCAGCGGCCGCCGGCCGCCGCGCGCTGCCGTTGGCGGTGGGTCTGCTGGCCTGGGGCACAGCCGCGCCGGCTACGCAGAACGACGTGGCGTGGGGCGCGGCGTTGATCCTCGTCGGGTCGGTGGCGGTCGGCTGGTGGGTCTGGCAGGCCAGCACGAGGGCCCTGCGCGCAAAACTCGTCACCGCCTCCGTGGTGCTCCTGCTGGGGGTGGTGGTGCTGATCGCCGGCGCATTGAGCGATTTGGGATCACGGGATCTGGTCGGCGACGAGGTGGCGCGGCTTCAGGCCGTGAGTGAGACCGTCGCGGATGAACTTCAGAATGTGTGGCCGCAGGACGCCGTCAACGCCGCGGCGATCCTCAGCGAGCAGGGTCGCACGCTTCTCGACGCGGACAGCAAGCGGCTTGCCGGTATCTACAACGCGCTGTTCAGCGGACAGGAGCAAGAGTTCCTCATCGTGTTCGACGAGCAGGGCCAGGAGGTCGCGAGCTACGCGCCCACCACAGGAGGTCCGCTCGCGGGGAGCTTCGTGCTGCAGGTCCAGGGTGCACCGTTCGTCGAACGGCTCGTGACCGGTCAGCGGCAGCGTGACGCGAACCTGCTGTCGATCGCCGGGGCGTTCGTCGTAGCGGGTGGTGTCCCGTTGACGACGCCCAGCGCACTGCCCGAGGACCCACCGCTGGGTGCGGTCGTCACCGGGCGAGTTGCGGACGCGGCGTGGGCGTCCAGCGCCAGGCGGCAGTTCAACACCGAGATTGTCGTCTCGGTGGGAAACCGCTCGACCGTCGGCTCCGACGGGGTCGCCCGAGAGTCCGAAGAGATCGGACGCGCGCTCGGGGGCGGCGGTTCCACCCGTGAACTGACGATGGACGGAAGGCGGCTGTACGCCGCAGCCTCACCCATCGAGGATCGAAGGGTCGGCGCCGTCGGACGTGTCGCCGCGGTCAGCGAAGCCGGTGCCTTGGCCGCATTGGAGCAGTCGCAGGCCCGGCGGCTCTTCCTGCTCGCCCTGGTGGGCGCGGTTCTCGCCGGCGCCGCGGCGGCGTTCGTCAGCGGGCGCCTGGCAGCACCGATCCGGCGTCTCACGGAGGCGGCAGCCGCCGTACGCGAGGGCAATCTCGACGTCGCTGCGGACGTCGGCAGCGGTGACGAAGTGGGCGTGCTGGGGCGAACGTTCAACGAGATGACCGCCTCCTTGGCGAACCAGTCGACGCAGCTGCGCGACGCGGCGTCGGTGCAGACCAGGCTGCGCGCACGACTGGAGGCACTGACGTCCTCGATGAGTGACGCACTGGTCGCCGTGAATCCCGACGGCAAGGTCGTCACGTTCAACCCAGCGGCGCAGCGGCTCGTCGGGCGTGACATCACCGAGGTGCTCGGGCTGCCCCTGGATCAGGTGCTGGTGGGTCGTGCGCCGAACAACCAGTCACCCACGCACGCCCTGGGAGCATTCGACGGTGAGGACACCGTCGCAGTGCAGCTGTTGCTCGAGCGTGGTGATGGTCGTTTCGTCCCGACCGCCGTCACTGCGGCGCCGGTGCATGACGTTGCCGGTGGGCAGATTCTCGGACGGGTGCTCGTGCTGCGCGACGTGACGCGAGACGTCGAAGTGGAACGCATGAAGACGGAGTTCCTCTCCAACGTCAGTCATGAGTTGCGCACGCCACTCACGCCGATCAAGGGGTACGCGGAAGTTCTCGCGCGCCGCGACGTAGGGCCTGACGCCACCCGGAAGTTTGCGTCGCAGATCCTGGATTCGACGGGACGGCTGGAACGGATCGTGGCGACGATCGTGGATTTCGCCGCCCTGGACAGCGGCCGTCTGGAGTTGCGCATCCAACCGCTGCCGGTGCACGAGTTGATCGACGAGATGCTCAACGAATGGCGCGCCTCGTACGAAGGTCGGGAGTTCAGGCGGCGGGTGGGTCGCTCCTTGCCGCCGGCGCTGGCCGATCCGGCCATGCTCCTCCGCTGCCTGGACGAACTGGTGTCGAACGCGGTCAAGTTCTCGCCCAGCGGTGGGCCCATCAGCGTCACCGCCGCAATGGCGTCCTACGGCCGGGATCCCAGCCCGCTGGTGCGCGTTTCGGTTCGGGACCGCGGCGTCGGGATCGAACCCGATATGGCCAAGCGCATCTTCAGTGACTTCTACCAGGGCGATGCCAGCGAAACACGCCACTACGGGGGATTGGGCCTTGGGCTGGCACTGGTGCGACGGATCATCGAGGAGATGGACGGGCACGTGGATCTGGACAGCCGCCCAGGAGCGGGGTCCACGTTCCACCTGTTCCTCCCGATGGCACACGCCCCGCCTGCCCACTGACAGGGCCGCCTGAAGTGCTCGGGTACCATTGCGCAAATGGTCATCCGTCACCGAATGGGACTGACCGGGCAAATCGCACCGCGCTCTTTGATCGCGGTGCTGGTCGCTCTTGTGCTGACCGCGGTGGGTTGCACGTCCGGCGGGCTCGGCCGGGGTGATGCCGCAACTGTGGCGGATGGCTCGACCGCACACGTGGCCGTCGACGGCGAAAACTGGGAGACCTTCAACGCGGGTCGGCAGGTGCCGGATGGAGCGCTGGTCCGGGCAGCCGATGACGAAGCGGTGCTGGAGTTCCGTCAGGGCGCGGTCCGGCTGTCGCCGGGGTCGACCGCCGTGGTACGAAACGACCGCATCGAACTGGTTGAAGGCGACGTCCTCGTCAGCGGGAAACGGACGATCGATGTGGAGGTCGGCGACACCGCCGTCACCGGGGACGGGTTGTTCAGGGTCAGCAGCGGTCTGTCGTCGCGGGCTGCCGTCTATTCGGGCACCGCGACGGTGGCCCGGCCCGCACAGCTGCGGGGGCTGCCGGCGTTGCGCCAGCTGGACCTCTCCCCGCTCCGCCTGGCGGCGATCGGTGACCCGCTGCAGTACCACGACGGTGACGCCTGGGACCGGGAGTTCCTGGGCGACGCGATCACCTTTGACGGTGAAGCCGCACGTTTGGCGCGCGGCATCGACATCGAGGTTGGGCGAGCACCGTTGCGGCCGCGGTTCTATGCCGCGTTCGCCGGACGCGAGGTGGTCCGGTTCCTGGATGTCGCCGCCACGGTGCAGCGCGCAGGGGGGTTCGGTCCCCCGTCGGACGTCCTGCTCACGGTGTTCGTGTCGCAGGCCGCCGGAGGGCCGTTGGGGGCGGCGGTGGATCGCGTCACCGCGCTGCGGGAGGCAGGGGCGCGCTGGGGGCTGATCGCCGTCGAGCTGGACGTTGCGTCGCAGCACGTCGTGTCCGCCATCGATGAACTGGGAAATCGGCGTCTGACGACCGCCGCGCGGGACGCCGCCGTCGTCGGAGTACGTCGCGTCGCTGATGCGCGCGAGGACGGCGGCGCGGGCAACGCCTCCGTGGAACGGGTCGAAGCTGGCACCGGTGGGACCCCCGTCGCCGCGTCGCCCTCCACAACCCGATCGGGCGGGGGTGACGCGTCCGCACCACCACCGTCAGGGGGCGGTTCAGACGGCGGCGGTTCAGACGGCGGCGGTTCAGACGGCGGCGCGGGCCCGGGCGACGAAGACGACGGCGGCACCGTCGACAACCTCGTCGAGGACGTCGTCAAGCGGCTCAAGGATCCGCTGGGCAACGACGACGACGGCGACCAGGAGCCAGTCACTGGCGTGGAGGTTCCGCCGCTGCCGTAGCTCCGCCCGCGAGCAGTGCTGCCCTGTCGCAACGGCCTGCGCGCATAGACTGACCCTCCCAGTTGGCGGCAACTTCGGAGGATCCCCTTTTGCTGACGCCCGAGGAAATCCAATCGCGGGCATTCATGGTCTCGTTGCGCGGCTACGACCGTGACGAGGTGCACGCCTTTCTCGGCCGGGTCGCGGAGCAGCTGGGTGAAACCGAAGCCAGGGCAACGCAGTTGCAGCAGCGACTGGACCGCCTCAAGGCGCAACAGCCGTCCATCGCCGCGACCGCCGAGCCCGCCCCGGCGGCGCAGCAGGCGGCCTCGCCCGAGCCCTCGTCGATGTTCGCCGAGGTCGGCAAGGAAACGCAGCGCATCCTGGAGGCGGCACAGGAGGCGGGTCAGCAGATTCAGCGAAAGGCGCGGCAGGAGGTGGACCGCGACCTGAAGTCGGCGCGGGGTCAGGCGGCGAAGCTCATCGCCGAGGGGGAGCGGCGGCGCGAGCACATCGAACGCATCGTCGCCGAGATGGAGCAGCGTCGCGCCGCCATGTCGGTGCAGCTGCGGGACATCAGTCGCACGATCGAACAGACCCTCACCGAACTCGGTCAGTCCGACTCGGCCTTCACCGTCCGCCAGGCGACCGGTCCCGATTCCCCGGACACGGCTGCGTCGCCCGCCGCTGCGGCGCAGGAGGAACTGGCCGGCGAGGGGGAGGCACCGCCGCTCGAGCCCGCAGAACCCGCGCGGCAGGTTCTGGAGAGCGTCGCCCAGGGAGGCGCGCAGGCCCTGACGGAGGAGGCGCCGGCGGCGCCGGCGCCACCGGGATCGGATGAGAACGCACCCGAGGACTCCCCGCCTGAACCCGCGCTGGGCCCCGACGAGGCGTCCCGACCGGCCACCGGCGCACCCGTACAGCCGGGCGCCGAGGAAGGGCCGGACACGCCCGTATCGACGCAGCACAGCGCGGCGACGGAACCCGCGATCACAGCAGAGACGTCGCCTGCCGCTCCCGAGGCTGAGGCCCCCAGCGACCCGCAGGGGCTGCGGGCCGCGGCGTTGTCGCCGCTGCACCCGAAGCTCGTGCGCAAGGTGAAGCGCGAGCTGCAGGAGATCCAGAACATCGCCTTGGACAGGGTCCGCCGCGCAAAGGGCGGGGGTGAGGCTGGCGACTTCCTGCCGCGCGACGAGGACACGAGCGGGCTGGGCGAGGGATCTGCCGAACTGCTCGAACAGGCGTGGCGCGCGGGCGTGGGTTCCGCGGGTGTTCTCGCCGACCGTGACCTGGGCACACCCGCTGGCATCCCTGATCTCGCGGACGTGTTCCTTCGCGACGCGTCGGATCGTGTGCGGTCGGGCTTGTCCTCCACGCTGCGGATGGGGCTTTCGGCGAACGAGGCTGCGCAGGGACTGTCAGACCGCATCGGCGCGGCATTCAGCGAGTTCAAGGGCGCCCAGGCTGAGGAACTGGCCGCGACGCATCTGATCCGCGCATACGAACAGGGGCTGTTGGCTGCGTGGTCCGCCGGCGGCATCGATGGCAGGCGCTGGGTGTTGGGGCGGGAGCCAAGGTGCCCGGAGGCACGGTGTCGCACCAACGACAAGGGGGGCGACGTGCCCGTCGGCGAGCCGTTCCCCAGCGGTCACGACGTCCCGCCGGTCCACGTCGGATGTACCTGCACTACGATTCCCGCGGGGGGCGCGAGGTCGTGACGTCGCGGGTGCGGGCTGCCGTTCGCCGCCCCCAGGTGCGGCGGTGAGTACCGGAGCGGCCGGCGGGGGCGAGAGGTTCGCGCGCCCGCGCCGCGCCGCCGATGAGCGTCCGCGACGACGGGGGCTGGGATTCCTGATCGCAGTGGTCGTCGTGTTGCTGTTCCTCGCCAGCCGCATCGCGACCTTCTACACCGACGTCCTGTGGTTCGACCGCATCGGCTTCGTGGGCGTGCTGTGGCGCCAGTTGGGTGCCCAACTCGCAGTCGGGACGGTGTCCGCGCTGGTGGTTACGGCGGTCCTGGTGGGCAATCTGCTGCTGGCGCGGCGCCTGGCTCCTCCCTACCGCATACCCACCGCCCAGGAAGCCGTCGTCGAGCGCTACCGCGAACTGGTGGTCCCGTTCGCGCGCCCGGTGCTGATCGGCATCGGCGTCCTCGTCGGGGTCCTGACCGGCCTGACCATGGCAGCGAACTGGGAGACCGTCCTGTTGTGGCTCAACGGCGGCGACTTCGGCCGAGACGATCCACACTTCGGTCGCGACATCGGCTGGTTCGTGTTCTCGCTCCCGCTGTACCGGCTCCTCAACTCTTCGCTGAGCACGATCCTGACCTTCACCCTGCTTCTCACCGCGGCGGCCCACTACCTGTTCGGCGGGATCCGTCCGCAGGCACCGGCGCAGCGCGTCACCCCCGCCGCGAACGTCCACCTGTCGCTGCTGCTCGCGGTTTTCGTCGGGTTGCGCGGATGGGGCTTCTGGCTCAACCAGTACCTGCTCAGCTACTCCGAACGCGGCCAGGTCACCGGCTTGTCCTACACCGATGTCAACGCCCAGCTGCCGGCGTACCGGTTGCTGGTGATCATCGCCGCCGTGTGCGTCGTGCTCTTCTTGCTCAACGTTCGGTACCGCAACTACCTCCTGCCCGGTGCGGGGGTCGGCATCCTGCTGGTGGCCGCGATCGTGTTGTCCGGCGTGTACCCCGCCATCGTGCAGCGGCTGCAGGTGGCGCCGCAGGAGCTGCCACGCGAGCGCGGCTTCATCAGCCGAAACCTGGAGGAGACGCGATACGCGTTCGGCATCGCGGACGTGGTGTCCTCGCCGTTCGCAGCGGGCTCCGCGCTGACGGAGCCCGAGGTCCGTGACAACGCGCGCACCATGGAATCCATCCGACTGTGGGACCCAGCGACGTTGCAGAACACGTATCGACAGCTGCAGGAGTTCCGCCCTTACTACGACTTCCGTGACGTCGACGTCGATCGTTACGCAATTGAGGACGGCGTGCAGCAGGTCATGATCAGCGTCCGCGAGATCAGCGAGCGCGATCTCCCGTCCGAGGCGCAGACCTGGCAGAACGAGCGGCTTGTATACACGCACGGGTACGGACTCGTCTCCTCGGACGTGAGCACGGCCGGCAACGACGGGCAGCCGGTGTTCTTCGTCCGGAACATCCCCCCCGAGGGGGTCGAGCAGCTCGCGATCGACAACCCGCGGATCTACTTCGGCGAGAACCCGCCCGAGTACTCGATCGTCCAGACGACCGAGCAGGAGTTGGACTTTCCTGTCGAAGGTGGACCGCCCGCCACCCATGTCTACGAAGGTGCGGACGGCGTCGGTGTCGGAGGCCCGCTGCGCCGGCTGGCGTTCGGGCTGCGCTATGGGGAGCCCAACTTCGTGCTCTCCAACCTGATCACGCCCGACTCGAGGATCCTGTTCCGACGCAACATTCGTGACCGTGTCTCCGCCGTCGCGCCGTACCTGGAACTCGACCACGATCCTTACCCCGTCGCGGTTGACGGGCGCATCAAGTGGATCATCGACGCCTACACCACCACCGACATGGTCCCGTATTCCGAACGGGTCGACATGGGGTTGTTGACCCCGGCGGAGCGCCCCGTTCTGGAGACCGTCCAACAAGCCGACGGCACGCTCGTGTTGCAGGAGCGCCTCGCTGAAGTGCCCGGCATCGAGGGTACGGCGAACTACATCCGCAACAGCGTGAAGGCCGTCATCGACGCGTACGACGGGACAGTGACGCTGTACGCCGTCGATGACGACCCCATCCTGCAAGCGTGGGGTCGGGTCTTCCCCGGCACAGTGACTGATCTCGAGGACGCGTCCGACGACCTGCGGCGCCATTTCCGCTACCCCGAGGACATGTTCCGAATCCAGTCGGGCCTGTTCCGGACGTACCACATCCCGGACGCCGACGAGTTCTACTCGAAAGAAGACGCCTGGAACATCCCACGCGATGCCGCCCACGCAGCGAACCAGCAGACGGGCACGGCCGCGCAGGGGACACGCTCCATGCGGCCGTACTACCTGCTGATGCGTCTGCCAGGGGAGGAATCCGAGGAGTTCGCCCTCATTCAGCCGTTCACACCAGCTGAACGCCGCAACCTCATCGGATGGCTCGCGGGTCGCAGCGACGGTGAGAATTACGGTCAGCTGCGGGCATACGTGATGCCTCCAAACCGCACGGTCTTCGGTCCCGAGCAGATTCAGGCGCGTATCGACCAGGACGACACCGTCTCCCAGCAGATCACCCTGTGGAACCAGTCAGGGTCACGCGTCATCTACGGCAACCTGCTCGTGATTCCGGTGGGGGACTCCCTGCTGTACGCGCAGCCGCTGTTCCTCCGGGCGGAGCAGTCGGAGATCCCGGAGTTGCGCAAGGTGGTCCTGGTCTTCGGCGACCAGGTCGTGATGGAGAACACGCTGGCCGGCTCGTTGGCGGCGGTGTTCGGCGACATCGCACCCGACGTGCAGCCACCGGGAGACGAAGAAGTCGCTGAACCTGATGACGGCGACGGGGCCGGGGGCGAGGCCGGGGTCGGCACGGGCGACCCGCGGGTGGCGGACCTGATCCGCCAGGCACTCGAGCGGTTCGCCGCCGCCGAGGAAGCGCTGCGCGGGGGGGACCTGGGGACGTACCAGGAGCAGACGGCCGAGGCCGAGTCGCTGTTGCAGGAGGCCGATCGCATCGTGCAAGGCCGAAGTGCGGTCGACGAACCCACCGAGGGCGCCACCGAGGCGGAAACCGACCCGGCTGGCTGAACGCAACGCGACACGCACGTGTCGCGTTGCAGCCGTAGTGGCCCACTGCTACCGTCGTGACGCGAGGTGGAGCAGTTCGGTAGCTCGCCGGGCTCATAACCCGGAGGTCGCAGGTTCAAATCCTGCCCTCGCAACCAGACAGAAACCCCTGTTGACCAGGGGTTTCTGTGCTTCCGGGGGTTTCCCCGACTCAGGTCGAAGGGGGCCTTCTACCGGTTCTTCTACCGGGCGCGAGCCGGTAGAAGAGCGGGCTGGAGCAGCGCGGCGAAGGTGGCCGCGGCCTCGGCTTGCATGCCGGGCAGAACGTGCTGGTAGGTCGCCATTGTGAACGCCGGAGTCGAGTGGCCGAGCCGCTCGGAGACGACCTTCAGCGGCACCCCTGCCTTGAGCAGCAGGGTGGCGTGGGTGTGACGCAGCC
>WHTG01000273.1 GCA_009377835.1 Nitriliruptorales bacterium | reverse complement strand
CGCGCAGGCTCGGGTCGTTCAGGCTATCGAGGTCAGTGACGTGGGTGAGATCGAACGGATGGGACGCCAACGCCGCCCGCACGGCGCCCACGGTCTGGTCGGTCGAACCGACCAGGAGCACGCTTATCGGACGAGTGGGAAACAACGACGCCGCCATGCCGACGTGTGTACCCGGCGTCACGCGCCGCACGCAACGAGAATTGCGTACGAACTCTGACAAATTTCACCCAATTGCCCGTCCACGGCATCGCATTCACCTGCGTCTGCGCCGGCGGTGTCTGCAAGTCCTGCCGCCGGGGGGTGTGACAGACTGCGCGCCATGGCTCCTCCCGTACTGACCCCACAGGCCGACGACTTCCCCCGCTGGTACCAGGACGTCGTCGCCAAGGCCGAGCTGGCCGAGACCGGCGCGGCCCGAGGCACGATGATCATCCGGCCGTGGGGCTACGCGCTGTGGGAGCGTGTGCAGTCCGAACTGGACGCGCGCATCAAAGCGACGGGGCACGACAACGTCTATTTCCCGATGTTCATCCCGATGGAGTTCTTCGAGCGGGAGGCCGAGCACGTCGAGGGTTTCAGCCCCGAACTGGCGGTCGTCACCCACGGGGGCGGTAAGGAGCTGACGGAGCCGCTGGCCGTCCGGCCGACCTCTGAGACGGTCATCGGCGATGCGATGTCGCGGTGGATCCAGGGTTACCGGGACCTGCCGATGCTGCTCAACCAGTGGGCCAACATCGTGCGGTGGGAGCTGCGACCTCGGCTGTTCCTGCGGACCACCGAGTTCCTGTGGCAGGAGGGCCACACCGCTCACGCCACATGGGAGGAGGCGCAGGCGGAGACGATCCGGATCCTCGTCGAGGTGTACGACGACGTCATCCGCAACGTGCTCGCAGTCCCGTCCCTGCGCGGGCGCAAGACCGAAGCGGAGAAGTTCCCCGGCGCGGAGGCGACGTACGCGCTCGAGGCGCTGATGCGCGACGGCAAGGCGCTGCAGATGGGGACCAGCCACCACCTGGGCCAGAACTTCGCGAAGGCGTTCGACATCACGTTCTCCGACGAGAACGGGAAGACGCAGCACGCGTGGACGACGTCGTGGGGCATGTCGACGCGCACGGTCGGCGGGCTGGTCATGGCCCACGGTGATGATCGCGGACTGCGGCTGCCGCCGAAGGTGGCGCCGGTGCAGGTCGTCGTGCTCGCGGTAAAGGACGACACCGTCGAAGCCGCGGGCAACCTCATGGCCCGGCTGGTCGCGGCCGGGGTCCGCGCGACGGTCGACGACCGCACGAACCTCGGTTTCGGCCGACGGGCCGTCGACTGGGAGCTCAAGGGCGTGCCGGTGCGCCTGGAGGTCGGCCCCCGTGATCTCGAGGCCGGCCATGCGACGTTGGTCCGCCGCGACCGGGAGGGCAAGGACACGGTTGGTCTTGACGGCGCCGCCGCGTCCGTCGCGACACTCCTCGAGGAGATCCAGACCGCGATGCTCACTGAAGCGCGCCGGCGCCGCGACGACGCCACCATCGATGTCGAGAGTGCCGACGACATCGACGGCCCGGGGTTCTTCCGCATCCCGTGGGACCGTCTGGGGGTCGAGGGCGAGCGCCGGCTGGCGGAGCGCGGCTACACCGTCCGCTGCCTGCTGACGCCCGACGGCGAGATCCCCGCGCCGGACACTGCCGAACTCGTCGCCTACTGCGCCAAGGCCTACTAGACACCACGTGCGGCTCCGCGCCTCCCCTGCTCGCCGTTTCTTCGTCGTTTGCGACGGCAGCGCCGGCGGACCCGACGAAGAAACGTCCTTTTGGAACAGGCCGCAGCGACGAAGGCACTTGTCGACTCGGTGCGCCTTGTCCACAGACCTCACGAGTTCGGCTGCCCCGACCGACTTCGCGCGGCTGAAAGTCCACCGCATGCGTCAGTGGCGGGACCTTCACGAACGAGCGAATCGGCAGGGGTTCGTGACCCGCGCGGATGTTCGGGAGCTCGAACTCGCAGGGAGTTCCTTCACCGAGCACGGCCGCGGCCTGGGCTGGAGTCCGTGGCACCGCGGGCTGTGGGTGCCGCCCGGATTGACGTGGGACCATGTCACCGCAGCCCAGGCCGCAAGCCGGGTGCTAGGTGAGACGACGATGATGACAGCGGGGACGGCCCTGTTCATCAACGGGGCACTGGACACTCCGCCGCCCAGGGTCGAAGTACTGGTCGACGCGCCGAGGTCGCCCGCCAAGCGCGAGGGGATCTGTGTCCACCACACGACTGCGTTCGCGCAGGTGCGATACCACAATCGCATGGAGCTTCGCGTCGCCGCAGTTCCGCGTGCGCTCGCTGACTACGCCGCCCACTGCGCAGTCGACGAGCTGTGCCGGGTCATCGCGGCGGCGACGAGGCTGCGGCTGTGCACGCTCGCGGCGGTGCGGCAGGAGCTGGACAAGCGCCGCCGCTTCCCTGGCCGGCGCAACCTCAGGATTGCCCTGAGCCTGCTTGCAACAGAGCTGGTGCATTCCGCGTCGGAGCGGCTGGCCAGACGACTGCTGCGCGACGCCGGGCATCGTCCATCCACCCGGCCGTACCCCGTCGAACACGGCGGGCGCATTGTGGCCGAGATCGACGTCGCGTTTCCCCCGTGTCGCTATGGCGCCGAGATCGACGGTCCGCATCATCTGCTCCCAGGTGTCGCCAGCGCAGACCGTTCGCGTGACCGGCTCCTCGTCGATCTGGGCTGGACGATCGACCGCTTCTGGTGGGACGAGATCGAGCAGCGATCCGTCTGGTTCGTGCAGGAAGTCACCCGCCAGCTCACCCGCCTCGGCCGCGGCTGAACCCACCGACGGTGTTGGTTCGTCGTTTACGACGGCAGAACCGGCCGAACGCCCGAAGAAACGAGCGGACGGCTACACGACTGCCGTCGTCCGCGACCGGCGGTAACCCGCCGAGTCCGCTCCTGCGACGTGCGGCGGGGACGGTGGTTACGACGCCGACGGCTCCGGGGGCGGTACGGCCCTGTCCTGTGCCGCCGACCACGACGCTCGGGCTCGCGCGAAGACCTCCTTCAGCGGCAGCCCTGTGCTGGCGGCGGCCGCAGCGCAGTCCTCGTACTCGGGCGCCACGTTCACGACATCGCCGCCGAGCCGCCCGATCTTCAGACGCACCTGGTATCCGCCGACCTCGACTGTGGTCCATTCCCGTTGCAGCTGCCACCGCTCGACCAGGTACCCGCGAACGCCAAGCGTGGTGGTCTCACGGAAGAGCACGCCCCGCAGCGTGTCGCCGTGCCAGGGGTCGCTGACACAGGTGATCTCCTGGCCGGGACGACCGCGCTTCATCAGGACGGGACGCGCCCACGCGTCGCTGGCGCCAGAGGCCCGCAGCGCGTCGAGCACCGGCGGCAGCAGTTCGCCCGGCAGGTCGTCCACGGTCGTCTCGAGCACCAGGG
>WHTG01000293.1 GCA_009377835.1 Nitriliruptorales bacterium | reverse complement strand
TGCAGCGGGGGACGTTCGTCGTCGGGATCCCACCCTGCGAGACGGTCACCAGCCGTGTTCAATGGGCGGCGACAGACGGACCGAACAGAAGGTGCGCGACGTGACCCTCGACCAGACCGTGCTCACAGGCCAGGATCTCGAGGACGAAGGCCTTGACGACTGGCGAATCCTGTTCTCCACCCTCCACGCGCGCTTCGAAACCGGCGACTTCGCCACGGGCGTCAAGCTCGTCGACGCCATCGCCAAGACGGCCGAGGAGATGAACCACCACCCCGACGTCGACCTGACGTATCCGCGCGTCGACGTTCGGCTCACCAGCCACGACGTCGGCGGCGTCACCAAGCGCGACGTCCGGCTCGCGCGCACGGTCAGCGCATTGGCCGAACAGCTCGGGGCGATCCCGAAGCCGGGAGAGACGTCGGTGCTCGAACTCGCCCTCGACACCCCCAACTTCGCGGAGGTGAAGCCATTCTGGGCGGCGCTGCTCAGGTACGCGCCCAACGACGACCACGACGACGAGCTCAACGACCCGGACGGCACGATGCCGTCGATCTGGGGACAGCAGACCGACCCCCATGAGACACCACGCCAGCGCTGGCACCTCGACCTGCGAGTGCCACCCGAGACCGTCGACCTCCGCATCGAGCGGGCCCTTCAAGCCGGTGGCACGTTGGTCAGCGACGAGCACGCGCCGGCGTTCTGGGTGCTCGCCGACCCGCAGGGCAACAAGGCCTGTATCACCACCTGGCGCGGCCGCGGCATCGCCTGACCGGCGGTCGACGACCAGCGTCTGGGCTGAGGATCGACGAGCGGCTGCATTACCGGGCGACACTGGTGGAGCAGAAGCTGACGGCCAAGTGGTCACCTGAGCAGATCGGCGGGTTGGCTGGTCCGAACCTACGTCGACGATGTCTCGAGGAGCTGCCGGCCGATCGTCGCCGAGAAGATCTCCACGTTCAACGTTCGAGTGGATGACCCGCAAGGCCATCTCTCGCGGCAACATTTTTTTGTCGGTCACACGGCCGGTCACACACGTGTCAATCACAGTGCGGTCAACCGACAGACAGAGGAGCCCGCCATGTTGATCGATACCCGACCCCCGCCGCCCGCGGCGAACCCGACCGCCACCTTCCGCCCGACACCTGAGGAGGGCGACACAGCCACCCTGGTCCATACGGATGCCAGCGTGCGCGAGCTCGTGAACACAGCCGGCCTGCTCGTCGCGCAACTGGGCCTGTGTGAGGGTGCCCGGTGGGCCGAGGCGTCCGCCGGGGTGGCCGCAACGGCCGCCACGCTCCGCTCAGCCGTGATCGCACTCTCAGTCGCGACGCCGCCGGTCCGCGCGACCGAACCGATTGACGCTGTTCCGGTCGCCGCAACCGCGGCCCCGGTCGTCCGCGCACGCGAGATCGGGTTTCTGGCCTCGCGGCTGGTCGCCGTACTCGAGGTCGGCGAGCACGACCAGATCCATGCGACGATGACGGCCGTGGCGATTCGCCTCGAGGAGGACCTGCAGGTGCTCCGAGGGGCACTGGACGTCGGCGCGTCGACGCCTCGCCGACACCGCACCGCCCGCTTCCTCCGGCGGCAGTAATCACGCCCAACCTCGACAGGAGCCGGTCATGCGGCTAGCAGTCCATCTCCTCGGACCACCGTCGGTCGAGCATGACGGCGTGGCCGCGGCACCGCCACGGGGTAAGAAGGTGTGGGCGGTGCTCGCGTACCTGCTGCGCGCGGAGGCGCCGGTCTCACGGGAACGACTCGCGTCGCTGCTGTTCGCCGACGCCGACGACCCGCTCGGCGCACTGCGGTGGAACCTCGCTGAGCTTCGGCGACTGCTGGGCGACAGTACGCAGCTACGCGGCGAGCCGCTGGTGCTGACCCCACCGGCAGACGCGACCGTCGATGTCGACCAGGTGCTGCGGGGAACGTGGCGCCAGGCCCTGTCGCTCGAAACGATCGGTCAGGTGTTCCTCGAGGGGCTGAACTTCCCCGGAGCCGCCGCCTTCGAGGCGTGGCTGCTCACCGAGCGGCGGCATCTTGCCAACGCCAGCGCAGGTGTCATGCGGGAGGCGGTGGTGGGCCGGATCGCCGCCGGCGCGGCCGAGGACGCCGTGCTCGTGGCGCGGAAACTGGTGCAGATCGATCCCCTCGAAGAGGCATACCATGCGCTGCTCATCCGCAGCCTCGCCGCGACCGGCGACCGCGCTTCGGCGCAGGAGCAGTTCGAGAGCTGCCGCACGTTGCTGATGGCAGAGCTGGGCGTGAGGCCCGGACCCGATGTGCTCAACGCCGTCGATGCACCAACCGCCTCCGTGTCTATGACCAGCGTCGGAGGTCGGGCGTCGGCGCGTGCGCAGTTGGACGCGGGTCAGGCCGCTATCGCCGCCGGCGTGGTAGATGCTGGGCTGGAGTGCCTGCGTCGTGCGGTCGCCGAGGCCGAGCCACTGCGCGAGACACCGCTGCAGGCACAGGCGCTGTTGGCCCTCGGCTCCTCGCTGATTCACTCCCTGCGGGGCCGGGACGAGGAAGGATCGATCGCCTTGCACCAGGCGATCGCCGCCGGCACAGAATCGGGCATGGCGTCGCTGGTCGCAGCGGCACGGCGGGAGTTGGGCTACGTCGAGATGCTGCGCGCACGCTATGACCGCGCCCACACGTGGCTTGCCGAAGCCCTCGACGCCGCCGCTGACGACGTCGGCGAACAGGCGGCGATCCGGGCGGTGCTGGGCGCATGCTGGTCGGACACGGCGCACTACCCCGCCGCCATGGAGCAGTTGGAGCAGGCGATCGCCCTGGCGGAGGAATCCCAGTCACACCGCCAGGTGGCGTTCGCCTC
>WHTG01000265.1 GCA_009377835.1 Nitriliruptorales bacterium | reverse complement strand
GGATCGTCACCCGATGCGGCCCTGCCGCCACGCGGCACAAGTGGGATCGAATACAGGTCGGCGAGCGCACCGGTCAGGTGCGCGCCGACCGCGAAGGCGAGGTCGCGCCACAGCCGGCTGGCGCCGACCGCCGCGCCGCACCAGCTCGGGTGCGCGACGTCCGCGACCGCGGCGATCAGCGTGGGATGCGCCCTTGCGGTGCCGGCGCCAAGCAGCGCGCTACCCGCCGACCAGACAGCGAAGGTCCCCCCGCCCGCGAGGTCTCCTCGGCCGCCGGAGAGCCGGCGCGTGCACTCGACGCCTTGGCAACGATCGATATGTGGGGCGGCTTGGCGCCCGGCGATCGAGGACGAGAAGGCCGGAGTGATGGAGAACATCCAAGACGACAAGCATCCGGCCAAGTTTGTGCGCGCTGCCCAACGCCGCCATGGAGACCGTGTGAACGACCATCAAGTGCGCGGCCGCCTGCATCCGCGGCGACCGCGCGACATCCCAGACGGGGCCCAGCCTGAACCGCATCGTGGTCACGTGCGTGCTACCGGAGTTCGTGCTCCTCAAGTGGATCCACCGCCCGCTCCACAATTTAGACCGCGCTGCAGATCAAAAGGGCTCTGCTGCTCGAACGGGGCGTCGTGGTGACGAGTGTGCCCGTTCGCCTCAACGTGAGGTAGCCGCCCGACGGGACCGACGCCGCGGACGTTGCGTCCGGTTGGCTAGAGTGTGGGCCGGCGATGGGGCTCGCCGCGAACCGCCCGTTGGGCTGATGGCTCCTGCTTCTTCTAGCTGTTGGCCAGGGGGGCCGGTGCCGCACGAGGGTCAATTTCAGGCCTCTGAGGGATACCTGCTGCTGCGCGTGCTCGCGCGTCCCCGCCGATGGCTACGCAGCCGTCTTCCGTTGCCATGGCGAAGACGGCTCGCCATCGCCGCGGGCGGGGCGGCGGGGACCGGCCTGCGTGCTCTGATCGCGGTCACGTTGTCGACCACGGGCTCGTGGCCGTGGGCGACGTTCGCAGAAAACGTGTCGGGCTCATTGCTGCTCGGCTATCTGCTGACTCGCTTCTTGACGTCGGCGCCGCGAACCACGCTGACGATCCCGCTGTTGTGCACAGGGCTGCTGGGTAGCTACACGACGTTCTCCACGTTCGCAGTGGAGATTGCCCTGCTGTCGGACACAGTGACGCCGGTCGTGGCGGTGGGCTACGCCCTGGCGAGCGTTGCTGCAGGGTTCATCGCCGCTCATCTGGGCGTCCGAGTCGCGGAGCGCCGCTGATGGTTGTTGTGGCCATGCTGATCGCGGGGGCCGTCGGTGCCTGGGCCCGATACGAGCTGTCAGGATGGATCCAGGCTCGCGCCGGCACTCCGCTCCCCTGGGGCACAGCGCTGGTGAACCTGGCCGGTACGGCGCCGCTCGCCGCCCTGGTCGCAGCACACCACGCGGGGCTGGTGACGGCCGGCTGGTTGGCCGTGCTCGGCACCGGCTTCGCTGGCGCATTCACGACGTTTTCAACCTGGATGGTGGAGAGCGTTCACCTGGCCGGCGAGGGCGGTCGGCCGGGGTTGAGGGACGCTGTCATCAATCTCGCCGGGCAGTTGCTGGCAGGATCATTGATGGCCGTCGTCCTGTTGGCGTTCGCATGATCACGTGTGACGACGAGGAGGCCGGAGTGATGGAGAACATCGAAGACGGCAAGCTGCTGCGCGTCTTCATCGGCGAAGACGACGAATACCGGGGACGTCCCCTGTTCGAAGCGATCGTGGAACTTCTGCGCGAACGACACATGGCAGGAGCGACCGTCTTCCGCGGCTCCATGGGCTTCGGCGCGTCCAGCTTGATTCATTCCGCTCGCGTACTGCGCCTGTCGGAAGACCTGCCGATGCTGATCGAATGCGTCGACAGAGCAGCCAAGATCGAAGCGGTGTTGCCCAAGCTCGACGAAATGATCACTGAGGGTCTGGTGACCGTCGAGAAGGCAGAGGTCCACATCTACCGGGCGCGAGAAGCCCACCAGGCGTAGGCGCTACGCCGCCGCGCGAGCGTGGGGCCTCGTGACGCCCCTTACAAGAACGGCTAGCGAAAACTTCGCTGGTCGCAGGCGCACGCGGCGCCGGCGGCCGATCAGTCACGCGGCAACCACCACAGCCGCCGGTGAACGCGCGATTCGGCGAACGGGATCGCGAGCGCGCCGATTGCCGCTACCGAGTACAGCTCTGCGTCAGCACGCACGAGGACTGGGATGCCGCGTGACGCGACGTCGCGCGGCAGCCCGGCCGCGACGCCGCACCCCATGGTTGTGCTGACCTTCGTCGATCTGACGGGCATGCCTCGCAGGGATGCGTGAGAAGTCCGGCGCCTCATGAGCCGACGATCTCACGGCAACCACGGCGGTTGGGTGATGATCCCCCCGCGGCGACGGCTGCGCAAGCGGTGTCAGTGCTGCAATCCCTCCTGGCGACCGAGACCATCGACGGCGGAGGGATGCGGGTGCGCCGCATGCGGTTCCGTGGCGGGCACACCGAGGACCACACTGATCTCCCTTGACGAAACCGGCGCACGCCGCAGCGCCGATGCGATCGGCGGCCGCAGGAACGCCCACGTCACCGGAACGATGTAGAGCAACCAGACGACGACTTGCTCGACCGACGGGCGGGGATCCCATCCGAGCATCGCCCCGAGGAACTTGCCGACCTGGGTCGACTGCGTCAGCCACGGCACGCCGGTCAGGTCGTACACGGCCTCGTTGACTGTCCCCACCAGGCCCGCGGACTGCAAGAGCATCACGGATCTGGCAAGCAGACCCGCCGCGAACACGATCACGATCAGTCCGGTCACCTGGAAGAACGCGCGCATGGGCATGCGCCGGCCCGCCGCATAGACCCCGAAGCCGAGCAACACTGCGATCGCGAGACCGATGGCCGCTCCCGCGACGACGGAGCGGGGGTTCGTGCCCGTCGACGCCGCGACAAGGAACAGGGCTGTCTCCACGCCCTCACGCAGCACGGCGAAGAACGCCACCGCGGCGACTGCGTGACCAGCACGCTGCCCTTCCAGCGCCCGGCCGACTCGCTGCTCGAGCTCACCTTTGATCGCGCGGCTCTGCGCGCGCATCCAGAACACCATCCAGGTGAGAACACCAGCTGCGCAGACCGAGACCGTGGCGAAGGCCACCATCCGAGCCATGCCCTCGAGCGACCCGACGGTCAGGTGCAGCGCAGCCCCTACCGCAACTGATAGCAGGATCGCGGCAGTTACCCCCAGCAGCGCGGAGCGTGTCATGTCGTCCCGCTTGATGCGCCGCAGGTACGCGAGGACGAGGGCGACGACGAGTGCCGCCTCGAATCCTTCACGGACCATGATGAGCAGGGAGGGGATCATGCACGACCGCCTGCTGGCTTCGGGGTTTGGTTAGGTAAGGCTAACGTTCCACCTGCGTCCCCCGGAACGCAAGCCGGCGTGAGCCGGCGGCCCTCACTCCCTTGCCTGCGATGCGAATGACGGCAGCCGTGGCGGGCGAGCGCGGGTGTCGTACAGCTCCACGTTCGACGATGAGCGCGAGCAGCGCCTTCGATCGGCGCCCGAACGGGAGCTGGACAGGGAGTCCCGGCACACGGCCGAAGCTGGCGACGCAGCCGCGTGGACCGTAGTCTCGCCGCCGTGCCGTCAT
>WHTG01000168.1 GCA_009377835.1 Nitriliruptorales bacterium | reverse complement strand
ATGCCCTTCTTCGGTGTCACGCCGACCTGGGCGGTCGTCACCACGCCGCTGTGGTTGGTCGCTGCGGTCCTGGTGGTGGTCGCCGTGGGCCTTTGGCTGGGGACGCTCAACGTCAGCTACCGAGACGTGAACCAGGGCATCACCTTGGCGGTGCAACTGTGGCTGTTCCTCAGCCCCATCGCCTATCCCTCCAGCGCGATCGATGGGCCGCTGCGGTGGGTGTACGCCCTGAACCCCGTCGTCGCGGTCGTGGAAGGGCTGCGCTGGGCCTTGATCGGCGCACCGTGGCCCGGGAACACCGTGTTCGTCTCACTCGGCATGACCCTGCTCCTGCTGGTTGGCGGCGCGGCGTACTTTCTGCGCTCCGAGCGCCGCTTCGCGGACGTCATCTGATGAACAGCAACGCCATCGAGATTCACAACCTCAGCAAGCGTTACCTGCTCGGCGAGGACCAGCCGGGACGGTCGCTGCGGGAGACGATGGCGTCAGCGGTCCGCCGTTTCCGTCGGCGTGGGACGCGCCCGCGTGACGAGATCTGGTCGCTGCGCGACGTCAGCTTCGACGTGGGCGAAGGGCACGCCATCGGGGTGATCGGCCGCAATGGAGCCGGCAAGAGCACGCTGCTGAAGATCCTCAGCCGCATCACCGAGCCGACCGAGGGCAGCGTACGGACCCGTGGCCGGGTCGCGGCGCTGCTGGAGGTGGGCACCGGCTTCCATCCCGAGCTCACCGGACGCGAGAACGTCTACCTCAACGGGGCGATCCTCGGGATGAGCCGGCGGGACACCGCACGACGGTTCGACGAGATCGTCGGCTTCGCCGGGGTCGAACGGTTCATCGACACGCCGGTCAAGCGCTACTCGTCGGGGATGTACCTGCGCCTGGCGTTCGCGGTCGCGGCGCACCTGGAGCCCGACATTCTGGTGGTCGACGAGGTGCTGGCCGTCGGTGATGCCGAGTTCCAGGCGAAGTGCCTGGGCCGGATGGAGACGGCGGAACGCGAAGGCCGGACGGTTGTCTTCGTCAGTCACAACCTGGACGCCGTCAACCGGTTGTGCCAGCGGGCTGTATGGCTGGAGCGCGGCGAAGTCGCCGGTATAGGGGCTGCCGCGGACATGATCGACGCCTACCTGGGCGCGCAGGTGGAGCGCAGTACCGAGCAGCGCACACCGGACCAGGGGGACACTCCGGTGGCATTGCACGACGTGCGGGTCACCGACTCACAAGGGCGGGCGATGACTGTCCTTCGCCGGGACCAGCCGTTCGTCATCGAGGTGCAGTTCACGGTGCGTACGGTCGTGCCGCGCCTTGACCTGGCGGCGTCCGTGTCGCACATGAGTGGCGTCGAGGTACTCAACGAGGCGTGGCTGGACAGAAGGCCGGACCGCACGATTGGCGTGGGCGAATACGTCGCCCGCCTGCCCGTGCCAGCCCTTCTCAATGTTGGTGAGTACCTGGTCGGTGTGTGGTTCGGCACCGTATACGAGACGGTGCTGCATGAGATCACGGCCCATCGCTTCCGCCTCGAGGGAGATGTGAAGGGCCGGCCAAGGCGAATCGTCGACCTGGGGTTGCCTTGGGACGTTGCCAAGGTTCACGACTCGGATGCCGTCAGCCGTCGGAGCGACGCCCACGAGCTGCGGTGATACTGCTCGCGCGTCCAACAGTCGGCACCGCCAAGGCCAGAATCGGAACCCCGATGCCGAACAACCAGGTGACGAGCAGGTACGTGAATCTGCCGACCGTCTCCGTGACGTACAGGACGTCCAGCGGAGCGGCGAGCCGTGATCCCAAGGACAAGGCGAGCAGCAGGATCAGTGACCGCTCCCCGGGAACCAGCGCTAGCAGGGCCACCGGGAGGACCGCATACCACGGCCAGTAACTGGGCGACGCGACCAGCACGTACGCGACGCTCACGGCGGCAGCGGCCCGCAGCAGCGTCTGGTCATCGCGCACGTTGATCGCCCGGACGCCCACATAGGCCAGCAAGCCACACACGGCGACAACAGCGACGACGGAGCGTGCCCACGACTCGGCCGCCAGGCGCGACAGGACCTCGACAATCATCGTCTGCGTCGAACCCGTGTGACCAGCCTGCCCGGTGAGCCGGATCCCGGCGAAGGTGTCCAGGCCCGCCCAGTAGGGTGCGAACACAACCGCGCCAAGCACCGCCGCCACGACGATGCCGAGAGCAGCCTGGAGGGCCAGGCGACCAGTGCCCCGCCGCGTCCGCCACAGGTACGCGGCCTGCAGGGGGGCCAGCAGAGCCGGTAGGTACTTCGTCAAGATCGCCGCGGCCATAGCGACGATCCCCCCGGCAACCCGCCGCCGGATCGTCAGGGTCAACGCCAGCAGCACGAGGACAGCCATGACCGCGTCGTTGTGGCCCTCGCCCGCCAGCTCGACCACCATCATCGGATTCCACAGGTACGCCACGGTTCCGAGGTCACGCCGTCCCGGACGCACGTGGCCCAGGATCACCCAGATCAGCAGCGCCGATGCCAAGCTGCACGCCACAGCGACAGCTTTGAACGCCACGACCTTGGTCGCCACAGACCCCGGCAAGTCGGCGACGGCAGTTTCCAACTGTGTTGTCAGCGGACCATAAGGCGTCACCGGATGGACTGGGCGCCAGCCGTAGGCCTCCAGTTCGGGGGCTATGGGACTCGCGGCCACCGCCGAGCTGGGGACCAGGTGGGGATTCTCGCCCAGACCGGCACGGACGTACCCGTGCGAGATGTACGACAGCACGTCGATCGACAGGCTCGGCGGCGCCGCAAGCCACGCCGCGTTGAACAGCACCGCCAGGCCGAGCACCAGTACCCGTGTCCGCCGGTCAAGGCCTCCGCGACAGAGCACCAGCAAGGCGGCGTAGAGAAGGAACAGGATCACCGTCGCGGTGGCGTACAGCACGACCTCGGCGGCGTCGCCTTCTCCGTGGAACATTCGCCGCTGGACCACGTGCACCAGGACGTAAAGCAACGCGCTGCCCGTGCCGATCAGCAGCACGAACACCTGTCGCTGGGCCGCGCGTCTGGCTATAGTGACTCGCAATGCGGGTTGCGTCGTCGTGGGGGAACCGCTGACCCGGCAAGGGGCGGAAGCGTGTCAACCGTGACGTCACGGGCAATTTCGGTCACCAGCCAGGAGCGCACGGGTCGCCCCGGCGAGCGTCGCCTGCTCGCGTGGCTGTTCATCGTTCTCAGCGCTGCCTTCCTCATCGTCCAGGAAGGAGCCGTGACCGGATACGACGGCGCGACGATGTTCGCCGTCACGGAATCACTGGTCGAGCGCGGCACCGTGGCAGTATCGCCCGAGTTCAACACCATGCCGGGGAGGGGCGGTCTGGAGTACTCGCGGTACGGGCTGGGCCTGTCGCTGCTGGCCATCCCTCCCTACCTTGCGGCAAAGACCATCCCCGTCTCCTCCGGTGCCGCAGACAAGCTCCTGGAGGGCGCCGTTTCGCTCTCGATGGCGTTCGTCACGGCAGCCCTTGTTGTCGCCCTGTACGTGCTGGCCAGGCGACTGCGTTCGAACGTCGGTCCGGCGTTGCTCGTGGCGGTCGGCGGGGTCATCGGAACGTTCGTGCTCCCATACGGCAAGGAGTTCTTCTCCGAGCCCCTCACGGCGCTGTGCCTGGTCGTGGCGATCGAGCGGCTACTGGCCGGGCGGGCGTCTGCGTCCGGGCTTGCGATGGGCGCCGCCGTTGTAACCCGGACCCAGAACGTTCTGTTCGCGCCTGTGCTTGTCCTCGTCGCATGGCGTCGCGGAGGTCTTCCCGCGGCTGCCCGCACCTGCGCCGGCATGGTCCCCGGGGCCGTCGTCACGCTGGGCTACAACCTGATCCGTTTCGGGGATCCACTGACTTTTGGCTATGAGGATGTGGGGTTCACGACGCCGCTGCTCAACGGCGTTGGAGGGCTACTGTTCAATCCCTGGAAGAGCGTGCTGCTGTTCGCACCGCTTGTCGTGCTGCTGCCTTTGGCGCTGCGGTACCTGTGGCGACACGACCGTGCGGCCTTCGTCCTGCTCACCGCCAACCTCGGCATCACGTTTCTGGTGACGGCCGCGTGGTTCGCGTGGCACGGGGGTTGGAGTTGGGGACCTCGTCTGCTGCTTCCCGGATTGGTCCCTGCGTTTGCCGCCATCGCGCCCTGGTTGGTGACGACCTGGCGGGTCCGCACCGCCGCGCTGTTGGCGGTCGCTGGGTTCGCGGTGTCGTTCCCCGCGCTCATCGTCCCGACCCAGGCGCAGCAGCTGGAGACGCCGCCCGTCCCCCCCGAGGCACACTTCCTGGACACGCAGCCGCTCGCCAGCCCTTCGGTGCCCCGCCAGTGGGAGTTGATCGCTCCGACCACCCGATACTCCCTGGAGCACCGGTACGAGGGCGTTGACGACGGCCGCAACTACCTGAGGTACCTCAGCCTCTGGCAGCTCGGCGTCAGTCGCGTCTACGGCAGCCGCGGACTCGCGGCGGCCCTCTTGGTGACGGCGCTGCTGGCCATAATCGCAGGCTGGTCGCTGCTGCATCTTGTCCGTGTGGCACGCCTTTTCCCAACGCACACCGGGGGGTCGTTCACGGCACAGGAGGCGGCCGTTGGCCATTCCGCCTGAAGACCGCCGCAGCGACGTCGCGGACGGCCACCCTGCGACCTTCGACGACCCGGCGCCTTCGTATACCGGCGCGGCCAACCTCGAGGCCATGGAGGAGGCTCGCAACTACAACGCCCTGCTGACGTCCATCGTGTACACGCACGCGGACCGCGCCCGCCCGGTGCTCGACTTTGGCGCAGGCAACGGCACGCACGCAAAGCACCTGCGGCACATGGGGCTCGACGTTCACTGTGTCGAACCAGACGCGGCGCTGCGGGCAGGGCTGAAAGACAGCGGCTTCGACGCGGTGGCGACGGTGGACGCATTGGGTCCGGGCCGATTCGGGACGACTTACTCCTTCAACGTCCTCGAGCACATCGAAGAGGATCTCAGTGCCGTGCGGGCCCTGACGGCCGCGCTTAGCCATGGCGGCCGAATGATCCTGTACGTCCCGGCGTTCCAGGTCCTGTTCTCCGAAATGGACCGCGCCGTCGGTCACTATCGCCGCTACCGCCGGGATCAGCTCACTGGGATGGTCGAGACCGCCGGTCTGGAGGTCATGGCCGCCGAATACGTCGACAGCCTCGGGTTCCTCGCCGCCTTGATGTACCGACTCATCCGTGGCTCCGGCGACCTCGACCCCCGTGCCGTGGGTTTCTACGACCGTGCCGTCTTCCCCGTCAGCCGCCTCATCGATCGATTCACCGCTCGAACGGTGGGCAAGAATCTGCTCGTGGTGGGCCGCCGTGACTGACCTGCCCACGCCCGCGGCAATCGCCGGGTTGCGCATCTCGGTACTGCTTCCGTGTCACAACGAGGAACACACCATCGGACACGTCGTCCGTGACTTTCAGGAGGCGCTGCCCACTGCGACCGTCTACGTCTACGACAACGCGTCGACCGATCGGACCGCCGAGCGTGCCCAGGCAGCGGGTGCGGTGGTCCGCCGCGAGCCGCGCCTCGGCAAGGGCACCGTGGTGTGCCGAATGTTCGCCGACATCGACGCTGACGTTTACGTCATGGCGGACGGCGACGGCACCTACGACGCCTCGGCAGCACCCGGCATGGTGCGACTCCTGGTGCACGAAGTGCTCGACATGGTGGTTGGATGCCGCGCGCCGGCGTCCGACGGGGGCGCCGCCTATCCGCGCGGTCATGTCTTCGGCAACCGGCTGTTCAACCGCCTGCTCAAGGTGCTTTTCGGTGGCGTCTTCGCGGATGTGTTCTCGGGCTACCGGGTGCTGTCACGGCGATTTGTGAAGTCTTTTCCCGTGCGCTTCACCGGCTTTGAGATCGAGACGGAACTCACCACCCACACCGTCGACATCGGCCTCCCGTACGCCGAGGTGATGACCGACTACCGCGCGCGGGACTTGCAGTCCAAACGGAAACTCCGCACGGTCCGGGACGGCGTCCGGATCATGTGGGCCGCCGTGATGCTGTTCAAGGAGATGCGGCCGATGCGCTTCTTCACGCTGATCGCCGCGACGTTGACCACCATCGCCGTGCTCCTCGGCGCCGTGGTGGTGCGCGTGTTCCTCACCACCGGCCTGGTGCTGCGCCTTCCGACGGCCGTGCTGAGCGCCGCCATCCAGATCGTTGCCTTCATCTGCCTGACGGCCGGCATCATCCTGGACTCGGTGACAAGAAGCCGCCGGGAGGCTCGACGCCTCGTGTATCTGGCCCTATCGCCTGTGCAACGGCCGGGGGACGCCACGCGTGACGAAGCGTCGGACGGCGGTGGAACGGGTAACAGGGCCAATCCCAGCGGCCCCGACGCCGTCCCCCTTCGGCGGAGTCACCATCCGTGAGGACGGCTCGAGACCACGCCCAAGGGTTGGTCTGACGCCGCCCGCTCCTTGCAGGCGATCTCATCCAATGCCGAACGCCCCACGGCGGATCATGAACTGCAGCAGCGCAGCACCAACCGTTTCCAGAGAGAAGCGCTGTTCTGCCTCGTGGCGAGCCCGGACACCCAACGTTGCTCGCATCGAGCGGTCGCAGACCAGCTGTTCCAGCGCGGCCGCCAAGGCGATGGCGTCACCTACGGGAACAATGATTCCCGCGGGTTCGCCGCTGCTGCCGAGGGCGTCGGCCACGCCGGGAGCATCACTGGCAACCACAGGGAGCCCACAGGCCATGGCCTCAACAGGCGCCACCGCGAAACCCTCGTGGCGTGACGGCAACACTGCGAT
>WHTG01000099.1 GCA_009377835.1 Nitriliruptorales bacterium | reverse complement strand
TCCGCCGCACGCGGCTGCCCGACGCTCCGAACTTCAACGCCCGCCGGCCGGTACCGCTCATCCGCAGAGCACTGGTCGTCGAGGCCGACGAACGGCTTCACGTCAGCGGACGAGTGCTGCGGCCACTGGACGGCGACGCTGTCCGCGCGCAGGTGGCCGACCTGATCGATGCCGGCGTGGAGGCGATCGCGGTCAGCTTCCTGCATTCCTACGCCAACGCCGCGCACGAGCGCATCGTCCTGGACGTGATCCGCCAGGGATGGCCGGATCTCTTCGCGTGCGCGTCGTCGGACATCTGGCCGGAGCAGCGCGAGTTCGAGCGGACGCTGGTGACCGTCATGAACGCGTACATCGGCCCCAGGATGGGCGCGTACTACGGACACCTCGAGGAGCGGCTACGGGACCTGGGCATGGTGTGCCCGCTGCTCGTGACACAGTCCAATGGCGGGATGATCTCGATCGCGGAGGCCGCACGCACCCCCGTGCGGACCGTCCTCTCCGGTCCCGCGGTCGGGGTCACCGGGGCCGCCAAAGTGACCGCGGGGACGACCCCCAAGCTGTTCACGTTCGACATGGGTGGGACCAGTGCGGACATGGCCATCGTCGACGAACACCCGCTGCTCGGTACGGAGAGCATCATCGGGGACTATCCGCTGTTCATGCCGGCCGTGTCGATCGACACCATCGGTGCCGGCGGCGGTTCCATCGCGCACCGGGACAACCAGGGCGTGCTGAAGGTCGGGCCGCGTTCGGCGGGCGCCTACCCGGGGCCGGCGGCCTACCTGCGGGGCGGCACCGAACCAACGGTGACAGACGCCTATCTCGTCATGGGGATCATCGGTGAGCACGATCTCCTCGGCGGGGCCATGGACGTCTCGCGGGCCGCCGCCGAGACTGCGATTGCCGGTCTCGCCGAGCGGCTCGGCCTGACCGTCGACGAGACGGCCGAAGGGATCATCCGCGTCGCCACCGCCAACATGTACGCCGAGCTGCTGCCCCTGATCGCGCGCCACGGGGTGGACTACACCGAGTTCACGCTCATGGCATTCGGGGGTGCCGGTCCCGCCCACGGCTTCATGCTTGCGTCGGAGGTCGGCATCCGATCCGTACTGGTGCCGCCGTCACCGGGCGGGATGTGTGCTGTCGGCGCCGCGCTGACGGATCTGCAGATGGACTTCGTCGCCAGCGGACGCTGGGAGCTGTCAGACTCGGTGGCCGTCAAGGCCGTGTACGAGGAGCTCGGCGAACGGGCTCGCCGCTGGCTGGCCGACCAGGGCCTGGCCGAACACGAGGCTCAGTTCTTCCGCACGGCGGACATGCGCTACGAGGGACAGTCCTACGAGCTCACCGTCGACATGGACCCCGGGGCGCTGTCGGCGCAGGAGTTCCACCGCCGCTACCGCGACGTCTACGGCTACAGCGACGAGGACGCGCCGCTGGAGATTCTCCAGTTGCGGCTGCTCGCCAGAGTCCCGAGCAGAGCACCGGAGCGAGGCGTTGCCGGCTCGAGCACGGCGACTCGGCCGGAGCCGGTCGAGCATCGGTCCGTGCGCTATCGCGGCGAGACGCTCTCGGTCCCCGTCTACCGGCGCCACGAGCTCCCCGAGGACGTGCGCAGCGATGGTCCCGCGGTGCTCGTGCAGTACGACACGACGACGTTTGTCACCCCCGACTTCGTGTACTGGCGCGAAGGGGGCACCTCCAACGTGCGGGGAGAGATGCGGGCATGAGGCAGAGACGGCTGGATTCTGTGACGCTGGAGGTCGTCCGCGGTCAGCTCCAGGGGATCGTGGAGGAGATGGGCGAGCTCGTGATGCGGTGCGGGCACACCGTCTTCATCAAGGAGACGCAGGACTTCGTGGTGGCCATCATGACGCCCGACGGCGAGGTGGCCGCCTGCTCGCAGCAGACCGGGATCTGGATCGCGATCGGGCTGGCGTTCGACACCGTGATCGATCAGGGCGGTCCGTATCACCCCGGAGACGTGTGGATCACGAACGACCCGGAGCAGAGTGGGGGGCTTGTCACCCACCTGCCCGACACGTTCTGCTGGCGCCCCGTCTTCCACGACGGCGAACTCATCTGCTTCGTCGGGGCCTTCGTACACTGCACCGACGTCGGCGGGCTCGTTCCCGGCTCCGTGGCCCCTCGCGCGACGAGTCAGTTCGAAGAGGGCATCGTGATGCCGATCACGCGTCTCGTGGCCGGCGATGAGATCCAGAGTCCGATTCTCGACATCTACCTGCGCAACAGCCGGATCCCCGAGAAGAACCGTGGCGACATCCTCGCCATGCTCGGCACGCTGCGACGGGCCGAGACGCGAATCCACCACCTGCTGTCCAAGATCGACGGACCCACGTTCTCGGACTCGTTGCTCGACGTACTCGAGTACGCCGAGGACCAGGCGGCCGAGGTCATTGCCGACATCCCCGACGGCGACCACGTCTTCTGGGACTATCTCGAAGGCGATCTCATCCCGGGTGGCCGGCCGGTCCGGATCATGCTCACGCTGCGGGTGCGCGGCAACACCATGACGCTGGACTTCTCGGGCACCGACCCACAGGTGGCGGCGGCGTACAACATCCCGAGCTACAGCAGGGACGGGCACTACCTGCTGGTGCTCGGGGTCGTCAACTACATGCGGACCGTGAAACCGGACATCGTCTACAACTCCGGCCTGGTGCGTTCCGTGAAGATCGAGGCCGAGCGGGGGTGCATCCTCAACCCGGAGCCGCACGCGGCGGCCGGCGCCCGGCAGGCGACGTTCTTCCGCGTCGCCGATGTCGTGCTCGGCGCGCTCGCCATCGCGCGGGGGGACCAGGTACCCGCAGTGGGCTGCGGGCAGGGTGCGATCATGCTCGTCTCCGCGCCCAGCCTCGACGGAACGGCCCGACTGGTCAGCATCGCGCAGCCGCTGGTCGGCGGTTCCGGCGCCCGTCACCACGACGACGGCACCGAGGGTGTGGACTTCACCACGGGCTTCTACCGGAACATTCCCGCGGAGGTGCTCGAGACCGAAGTGCCGGTGATCGTCGAGCAGTACGGCCTGCGGCCAGGGTCGGGTGGGCCCGGCCGCACACGCGGGGGCGCCGGCCTGGCCTACTCGTTGCGCTTCCTCACACCGGCCACCTACATCACGGCGCGGGGTCTCGAACGCTTCGAGTTCCAGCCGTGGGGCAGGGACGGAGGCGACCCCGGTGGCAGCGGCGGCGCCTGGCTCGAGGACCCCGCCGGCGAGGAGGCGTACCTGGGCAAGATCGACCTGCTCGAGGTACCGATGGGGTCGGTCGTGCGCTTCGACACGGCCGGAGGTGGCGGGCTGGGCCCGGCCTACGAGCGCGATCCTGCACTCGTCCTGCGCGATGTCGAGGACGGGTTGGTCCCCCCGGCCCAGGCCGAGCAGTCCTTCGGTGTCGTCATCGTCGACGGAGTGGTCGACACCCGGGCCACCGAGGACGCGCGACGCGTGCTGAAGGACGCGGCCCCGCCCGCGCAGCCGTTTGCCTTCGGCCCCAAACGCGCCGCACACGAGCGGCAGTGGCCCGACCTGTGGCAGCGGGCCGTGAACGACGCCACCTCGCATGCGCCGCCGATGATCCGCCAGCACGTGCGTGGACAGTTGACGGACGCGTGCGACGCGGAGGGCGTGACCGGACGGGGCTGGGGAGAGGACCGCGCCCGCCGGTGGTTGTTCGAACGGACGGAGTCGCTGCTCGCCCAACTCGACCCCTTCGAGAGGTCGACGATCGTGGAGCCGGTTCGATGACGGTGTTCGGTCTGGTGCACGGGTCCTGGCAGGGGGCGTGGGTATGGGGGCCGCTGATCACCGAACTCGAGCACCGCGGCCATCGCGGCATCGCCGTGGACATGCCGGCCCACGACATCCAGGCCGGGGCGTCGCAATACGCCGACAAGCTGTTTGACGCCTTACGCGACGTGACCGACGACGTCGTGCTGGTCGGGCACTCGCTGGGAGGGCTGAGCATTCCGTTGCTACCGGCCCGTCGTCCCGTCAGGGCGCTGGTCTTCCTCGCAGCCGGCATCCCGCGTCCACGCATGACCTACGCCGCACAGGTGCAACAGGAAGGGATCCGCGAGCAGTCGGCTTTCGACCAGACGGCGAAGGACGAACACGGCTGCACCATCCTGCCGTACCACACCGCACTGGACGTGCTGTACAACGCGTGCAAACCCGAGGTCGCCCACTGGGCTGCGGACCGGCTGCGGTACCAGGCCCAGAAGCCGATGACCGAGGTGACCCCCCTGACCCGATGGCCGGACGTGTCGTGCGCGTACATCGCATGTCACGGTGACCGCGTCATCAACGCCGACTGGCAGGTCCGCGCAGCACAGGACCGCTTCGGGGCCGACCCCTACGAGATGTTCACCGACCACTCGCCGATGCTGTCCGCCACAGAGGATCTTGCCGACATCCTGCTCGAGATTCAGGCCTGATCCGGTGGAGACTTCAGGATTCCTGCGCCTGTGGTTTGACCGTCGTCGGCCGAATCGTATATTGCATCGACTATGGACGGACCGTCCGGCGGGCACATCTTGACTACTCCGGCCCCGGAGGAGTCGCGGCGGAGCCGTCAGCGAGGCGGGTCCGCTGATGCGTGGCTTGAGAGCGGCCCCGGCTCCGGGACGGCCCAATCGATCGGCAGCGGCCGGATGACCGTGGCGGGCGCCCCCCGGAGCAGTCCATGAGCGAAGGTGGAGGCGGCGCGTGACCGGCCAGACGTTCCTCTTCCAGCTGCTCAACGGGCTGAGCTTCGCGGCGCTGTTGTTCTTCCTTGCCAGCGGTTTCACGCTGATCTTCGGGCTCATGCGCATCGTCAACCTCGCGCACGGCGGCTTCTACCTCGTCGGCGGCTACGTCGGGCTGACGGTGGCCACCGCGACGGGGAACTTCTGGCTTGGGCTGCTCGCCGCCCCCCTGGCCATCGCCGCCATCGGACTGTTCACGGAGCGGGTCCTGCTCCGGCGCATCCGCGGCCAGGAACTTCCCGAGGTACTCCTGACGGTCGGTATCGCCTTCGTCTTCGCCGACATGTCGCTGGAGATCTGGGGTGGTGACCCAAGGTCGGTCCCCATCCCCGGATTCCTCCGGGGCGGACTGGACATCGGCTTCATGGTGTACCCGCGCTATCGCTTCTTCGTGATCGGCTGCGCGGTCCTGGTCGGCGTAGCGCTGTTCCTGGCCCACTCCAAGACACGCATCGGAGCGATCGTCCGGGCCGGTGTGGATGACCGGGAGATGGTCTCCGCCTTGGGAATCAACATCAACAAGATTTTCACCGGCGTGTTCATCGTGGGAGCACTGCTGGCCGGCGTTGCGGGACTCATCGGCGGCGGCTTGCTCAGCCTCGTGCCGGGGGCAGACACGGAGATCTTGCTGTACAGCCTGGCTGTCGTGATCATCGGCGGACTGGGCAGCCTTCCCGGTGCGGTGGTCGGCAGCCTGATCGTCGGGCTGGCCGATGCGTTCGGCAGAGCGCTGCTCCCGGACCTGTCCTATTTCACGCTGTTCGCGCCGATGGCGCTGATACTCGTGGTCCGACCCCGCGGCCTGCTGGGCAGGCAGTGACGTGACGCTGACCAACAGGGCAAAACTCGCCGCGCTGGGTTTCGGACTGGTTGCCGCGGTCGCTGCCCCCTACGCGTTCCGCCCCTTCACCGTCAGCATCATCACGCTCGCCCTCATCTTCGGCCTCTACGCAATGAGCATCGATTTGATGGCCGGGTACGCCGGACTGGTAACGCTGGGACATGCCGGCGTGTTCGCGACGGGTGCGTACGGCGTGGGGTACGTCGCCTCGCGCATCGGCGGAGCCACAGGACAACAACTGCTCGTCGGTATGGCGGCCGGCCTGGTCGTGACCAGCATATTTGCGCTCATGGCGATGAGGGTCGGCGGCACGTACTTCCTCATGGTCACCCTCGCCCAGGGGATGATCGTGTGGGGTTTTGCCACCCGCTCAACGGATCTCGGCGCGGAGAACGGGCTGACGGGTGTGGCTCGGCCCTCGGCGTTCAGCGCCTACTGGAAGTTCTACTACCTCACCCTGGCCATCGTCCTTCTGTGCAGCCTTGCGATGTGGGTCATCGTTCACTCCCCGTTCGGACTGAGCCTGCGGGGCCTGAAGGGCAGCGAGACGCGACTACAGATGCTGGGCTACAACCCCGCGCTCACCAAGTTCTACGTCTTCATGCTCGCGGGACTGTTCGGCACCGTGGCGGGTGTCATGTACGCCTATTACAACCAGTTCGTCAGCCCCTCGAATGCGGTCTTCGCGACGAGCGGCAAGGGCGTCCTGATGGCGATCATGGGCGGGATCGGCACGCTCATCGGGCCGGTCGTCGGCGCCTTCATCATCGTGTTCATCGAAAATGTGCTCAGCGTCCACATCGAGCGGTGGCCCACGCTGCTGGGCCTGCTGTTCATCTTCACGATCCTCGGTGCTCGCAAGGGGTTCGTGGGTGCATTGTCGGATGGTTGGTACCGCTGGGTGCCGGGCGCGCGGGCAGAACGCAGCACGCGCACGGTCAGTCCCCTGGACGCCGGCGACGATGCGGTGGCCGCTCCGGAAGTGAAAGCGAATTGAGGCTTTGCCGACCGACGAAGGGACATGTCATGGCTGGAAAGCAAGTGAAGCGCCGCAAGAGCGTCGTGGTAGGGATGCTCAGTGTCGTCATGCTGTTGCTCGCGGCCTGCGGGGCTCCCGGCGGCGAGGAGGAGGTTGTCGTCGGGCAGACAGACGATGCCGGCACCGAGGCGCCCGCCACCGAAGCGACCGAGGGCGGAGCGACGGAGCAGGAGGCCACGGGGGATCCGATCAAGATCGGGTTTCTCGCCGCCACGACCGGGACGGCGGCGTCCAGCGGTCAGGACATGGTGCGGGGCTGGGACCTGTACTGGAAGGTGAACGGCGACGTCGCGGGCGGCCGTCAGATCCAGACCGTTCACGAGGACACCGCCGGTGATCCCGCAGTGGGATTGAACAAGGCCAAACGACTGGTCGAGAACGAGGAGGTCAAGCTCGTAGTCGGGCCGCTGTTCGCCAACGTAGGCCTCGCGGTCGCCGACTACATGACGACCACTGGTGTTCCCAACTTCCACCCGGTGGCTTCTGCTGACGACATGACGCAGCGAACGCGGATGGACAACGTCCTGCGTGTCGGCGGCTGGACCAGCAGCCAGACCTCCCACCCGCTGGGGCAGTACGCCTACGACGAGGGCTACCGCAAGGTCGTGACGATCTGCGCGGACTACGCGTTCGGCCACGAGATGTGCGGCGGCTTCACGAACACGTTCACCGACGCCGGTGGCGAGGTCATCAAGCAGCTGTGGAACCCGCTTGGAACGCAGGACTTCGGCACCTACATGGCACAGATCCAGGAACAGAATCCTGATGCGGTCTTCGCCCTCCAGGTGGGTGGCGACTCCGTCCGGTATGTCGAGTCGTGGTCCAGTTTCGGCATGAAGGACACGATCCCGCTCCTTGGCGGCGAGGTGCTGCTCGACCAGTCGCTGCTGCGCAACATGGGTCCGGAAGCGGAGGGTCTGATCTCGTCAGGCAAGTTCGCAGAGGGCCTTGACGCACCAGAGACGCAGGACTTCGTCGAGTCGTTCGACAACGAGTACGGCGACCTGCCCTCGTACTACGCCTCGGTCTCCTACATCGCGGCGCAGTGGACGGCCAATGCGCTGGAGGAGGTCGATGGCGACATCGAGGACGTCGACGCGTTCCTGGAGGCCGTCCGGGGGTTGGAGTTCGACAGCCCGGGGGGTCCGATGAAGCTGGACGAGTACGACAACCCGGATCAGAACGTGTACATCCGCGAGGTCCAGACCCGCGAGGACGGCCGGATGTGGAACGTGCCGATCAAGACCTACGAGAACGTCAGCCAGTTCTGGGAGTACGACCCCGAGGAGTTCCTGGAGTGCCCGGTCTACAGCCGGGAATACCAGGGCAAGGGCGAGTTCCCCGAGGGCTGCTGACGACGGCCGACGACTACTCGGACAGCCGAGATAATGCCAACGTCAGTCTTACCTGCCCTGCGTCTTGACGAGGTGACGGTCCGTTTCGGCGGGCTCGTCGCCGTCGACTCCATCTCCATGGAGATCGCCCCCGGCCAGCGCTGGGCTGTGATCGGTCCGAACGGGGCAGGCAAGACCACGTTGTTCCGAACGGTGTCGGGGGAGCAGATCCCGACCTCCGGCTCGGTCGCGCTGTTCGACGAGGACATCACACAGAAGCCTCCGCACAAGCGGGCGCACCGCGGCATCGGACGCACCTACCAAATCACCAATCTGTTCCTGGAGCTGACCGTCGAGGACAACGTCATGATCGCGGCCCAGGGCCTCAGCCGGTCACGGTACGTGTCATGGCTGCCGGTGCGGCACAAGGGTCCCTTTCGCGAGCAGGTCCACTGGGCGCTGGAACAGGTCAAGCTGTCGGACAAACGCACGACGCTCGTCAACGAGATGTCACACGGCGAGCAGCGCCAGCTGGAGCTGGCCATGGGGCTGGCGTCCAAGCCGCGTCTGCTCCTGCTCGACGAGCCGGCAGCCGGCCTGTCCGCGTCGGAACGTGTCCTGATGCGCCGACTGATCGAGGAGCTGCCGCGTGACCTCACGCTGGTGCTCATCGAGCACGACATGGAGCTGGCGCTCGAGGTGGTCGAGTGGGTCCTCGTGCTCGACAACGGCAAGATGATCGCCAGCGGCCCCCCCGACGAGATTCGCCAGAACGAAACCGTGCATGCCGTCTACCTGAAGAGCGACTGATGCTGAAGATCGCAGACGTCCACGCCAATTACGGGACGGCGTCGATCCTGCGCGGTGTCGACCTGGACGTGGCCAGCGGCGAGGTGGTCGGGTTGCTCGGCCGCAACGGCATGGGCAAGACAACCCTCGTCCGCACATGCGCGGGACTCGCCCCGCCCAGGCTGGTGCAGGGTGAGATCACGTTCGACGGGCAGCCGATCCACGGGTTGCCCAGCTATCAGATCGGTGCGCAGGGCATCGGACTCGTGCCGCAGGGTCGTCACGTCTTCGGCAGCTTGACCGTGCTGGAGAACCTCCAGGTCGCCGCGCGGGCCGCCAAGGACGGCGACGACGGCTGGACCCTTGACCGTGTCTACGGATTGTTCCCGCGGCTCAAGGACAGGTTCAACAGCCGGGCAAGGAACCTCTCCGGCGGCGAGCAACAGATGCTCGCAATCGGTCGCGCGCTGATGACCAATCCGAAGATGCTGCTCATGGACGAGCCGTCGGAGGGCTTGGCACCGATCGTGCTTGGCGTCATCCGACAACAACTCCAGGAGCTCAAGACCCAGGGCCTTTCGATCCTGCTCGTCGAACAGAGTCTGGGCATGGCCGAGCGGCTGTGCGATCGCCTCTACATCCTGGGCGAGGGCGGCGTGATCGTCTGGGAGGGCGTCCCCGCCGATCTGAATGCCGACGAGCGCGCGAAACGCGTGCACCTCGGCGTCTGACGTGCCCTCCGGTGCGCGTGGCGTGTTCGTCGACGTCCCCGGTGCCGGGTGCTCCCTGGACGGCATCTGGTACGAGACGCCCACGCCGGCCCGCGGCGGAGTCGTGCTGGCACACGGCAACACCATGAACCTCGCAGTCGGAGCGCCGCGATTCCTACCGCCCGCATTGGTGCCACTGGGGTTCGACTGCCTGGCGTACAACCGCCGCAGCCACGACATCCTCTCCACGCGTGACAGCCGCGTCCCGGTGGGCGGTGCCTTCCAGACGGCGGCGGCCGACGCCGAGGACACCGCGGCAGCCGCCGCGTTCATGGCTGCGCGCGCTCATCCCGCGCCGATCCTGATCGGCCACAGCAACGGGGGAATGCTCACGGCTGCGTTTGCGTCCGGTCGCGGCGACCTGTCCGCGGTCGTCCTGCTCAGCGCGCACCGTGGCGGCCGCGACATCCTGGCGGTCAGCTGTGCCGCCGGCCACCTCGCCGGGCCCGACCTCGATCGGGTCACTGCCGAGGCACGCCGCCTGGTGGCTGCGGGACGCGGTGACGAACTCATGTTGCTCTCCGGCTGGTGGTATGTCACCAGCGCGGGGAGCTTTGTGGATCGCCTCGAGAACACGCCGGACTTGCTCGAATCGGCGGCAGGAATAACGTGCCCGGTTCTGTTCGTCGTCGGCGATCAGGAACCGCCTGATATCTACCCTGCGCACGACTTCGCGGCTGCGGCCGCGGGCCCGTGCGATGTCGTGATCGTGGATGACTGCGACCACTTCTACCGGGGACGCGAAGACACCGTCGCCGGCATCGTCGCTGAGTGGCTCGACACCGTGATCCCCTCCAACAGTCAAGCAAAGGGAGACTCGTGAACAACGCTGTGGGCGTCGTCGGCCTCGGCCAGATGGGAGGGGCGATGGCGCGCCACCTCCTCACGGCAGGATTCGACGTCGTTGGGTTCGATGTGGCCGCAACCCCGCGCGCGGCATTCGGAGAACACGGGGGGGCGCTTGTCGACTCGCCCCAGGCCGTCGCCGAGGCGGCCGACCGCGTCATCACGTCGCTGCCTTCGGTGGCGGCACTCGACGCCGTGGTCAACGACCCCGACGGCTTGCTCGCCGCAGGGCGGCGTGTCACCGTCATCGAGACCAGCACGCTTCCGCTGGACGTCAAACAGCGCAACCACGATGCCGCCCAGGCTGCCGGCGTCACGCTGCTCGACTGTCCGTTGTCGGGGACCGGTGCCCAGGCACAGACAGGGGATCTGGTTGTGTTCGCCAGCGGGGACGACGCCGAGATCGACCGCTGCGTCGAGATCTTCGAAGGGTTCAGCCGGGCGCACTTCAGACTGGGCGAGTTCGGGTCCGGATCGAAGATGAAGTTCATCGCCAACCACCTCGTCACGATCCACAACGTCGCGGCCGCGGAGGCGCTCGTGCTCGGCATGAAAGCCGGACTGGACCCGGCACGCGTGCTGGAAGTGGTCAGCAGCGGCGCCGGGACCTCGCGAATGCTCGAAATCCGTGGCCCGTCGATGGTCGAGAACCGCTACACCGCTGCGGGCATGGCGGGATCGACCTTCCAGAAGGACATCCGCATCATCGGCGATTTTGCGAAGTCCCTGGCCTGCCCGGTGCCCCTGTTCTCGGCCAGCTCAGAGGTGCACCTGGCCGCGGTCGCGCAGGGGTTCGGCGACGTCGACACCGCCGCGGTGTGCGCCGTGCTCGAGCGCCTCGCCGGCCTGGACCGCTGATCCATCGACCGGGGAGAAGAACCGGTGACAACAGGAAGGACAGGTGAGGCCACCCGTGGCTGAACGCAGCGAAGAACGCGACGGCATGCGCATCG
>WHTG01000258.1 GCA_009377835.1 Nitriliruptorales bacterium | reverse complement strand
TCGGTTCCCGGGGGTTCAGCGACCGCTGACCTATCCTCGTTGTGCTTTGGACCAGGCCAACGACGAGATGATCCCACGCATCCACGGTGCGCCGGATCGCCACGCGGCCCGCTCCCAACCTCCACGCGCGTCCCACCCGGGGCGCGCGTGTTTCGTTTCTGCCCCAGGGGCGTGCGATGACGAGTTCCTACGTACTGGACACCTGCGTGCTGCTCGCGGATCCCCGGGCGCTGTACCGGTTCGAGGAGCACGAGGTGGTCCTGCCCCTTGTCGTCGTGGAGGAGCTGGACCGCAACAAGACGCGGATGGACGAGGTCGGCCGCAACGCCCGGACGGCGGTCCGGCTGATCGAGGAACTGCGCGAACGCAGCGGTAACGGCTTGCGCGAACCGGTCCAGCTGCCGGGGGGCGGCACGCTGCGCGTGGAAGGCAACCATGTCGACACCGCGCTACCCGCGTACCTGGACCCGCTCAAGCCCGATCATCGGATCCTGGCCGTGGCCCTTGGCATACGCGGCACGCTCGTGAGCAAGGACGGGGCGCTGCGGATCAAGGGCAGCCAGCTGGGCGTCGACGTCGAGGACTACCGCGCCGACACGGTGCAGGTCGACGAGCACTACACGGGACTCGCGGAGATCGAGGTGGACAGCTCGACCCTCGACACCCTGCACCGTGACGGAAAGGTCGTGCTGGAGGCGCCGGGATCGGGCCGCGACGAGGAGCGGCTCTGGGTGAACCAGTGCCTCGTGCTCAAGGCCGGCCGTTCGGCCTCGGGTCTCGCACGGGTCGCCGCGGTGGGTGACGGCACGACCGTCGTCACGCGCGTGGCGGGATCACCTCGAGCCTTCGGCGTGACGCCGCGAGACGTCCGCCAGACGTTCGCCCTGGACCTGCTGATCGACCCGGCAGTGCCCTGCGTCTCGTTGATGGGAATGGCCGGGACCGGCAAGACGTTCCTCGCACTCGCCGCCGGCCTGGAGCAGGTGCTCGAGGCCCGGGCATACCGGCGGCTGAGCGTGTACCGGCCGCTGGTCGCGGTCGGCCGGCAGGACGTCGGGTACCTACCGGGCGCGCTGGAGGAGAAATTGTCGCCGTGGATGGCGGCGGTCCACGACAACCTGTATTCGCTGTTCCGGCGGGACGACGAGGCGGACTCGTTCGGCGGCGGCGGCGCGAACCAGCATCGCGACGTCCAGGAGGCCGTCGACGCGCTGCTGGAGCGCGGACAGCTGGAGATGGCCGCCATCACCTACCTGCGAGGCCGTTCCATCACCGACGAGTACGTGATCGTGGATGAGGCGCAGAACCTGGAGCTTCCCACGCTGAAGGTGATCCTGACGCGGATGGCGCACGGTTCCAAGGTGGTGTTCTGCGGCGACCTGTCGCAGGTGGACAATCCCTACATCTCGCCGTACGGCGGCATGGCGGCGCTGATCGAGAAGCTGAAGGGCACACCGCTGTTCGGTCACGTCACGATGAGCAAGGGAGTGCGATCCCCGCTGGCCGAACTTGCGGCGACCCGGTTCTGACAAACAAGCCTTTCACCAAGAAATCATTTGAGCGCAGCCGCCGGGGGCCATACCTTTTGCGCTGTGTTCCGAACTCCGTCGCCGCACGGACGGACCACGCGCCGCTGGATGGTCGTGCTCGCGGTTGTGGGGGTGCTCATCGCCGTTCCAGCGGCAGCGCTGGCCGATCCCGTCGTCACCATCGATAACCACTATGTCAGCGGCCGCGAGGCCCTGAACCTGACGCTGTCCGGCGTCGAATCGACGCTGCGCGTGGAGATCGTCGACCAGACTGAGGCCACGGCGATATGGGTCATCGAGGACCCGGGTGAGGTAGAATCGCTGGACCTCCTGGCGCCAGTCGAGGGTGCGCCGCCGGTCAACGGCGACCTCACCGTCACGGTGACGGCGGACGGCGTGGTGCTGCCGACGGAAGAGGTGGTGCTCGACGCGGACCCGCCCGCGCCGACGTTGACGGCGGAGGCCACCGGCAGCAGCGTCAACGTTGACTGGCCGGGCCTGCGGGCGAACGGGCCGCTGACGTACCGGTTGGAACGCGACGACGGCGATGGGACGTGGGACCCGCTGCTGACCAGCAGCTCCGCGACGGCGTTCGTCGATCGGGGCCTCGAGGCGGGCCAGTACCGATACCGCGTGATCGCGTCCATCCCTGCCGCCGACCCCGAGGGGTCGAACCAGGCACAGTCGGAAGAGCCCGCGGTCAGCGTGCCTGCTCCGGTCGTGACACCGGAGGAGTCTCCCGACCCACCCGCCACCCCGTCCGAGCCCGCGACCCCATCTCCGTCCCCGACAGTGTCCCCTCCCGCACGGGAGAGTGGCACGCCTGCCGACGAGCCCGAGCGCAAGGCGTCCGGTGGACAGTCACGTGACCCGCGCCCGGTGGCCGCGACCGGTCGCATCACCAAGCCGGTTGCGTCACAGCGCACGACCACGTCGCCGCGTTCCTCGTCGCTCACGCGCGGTATCGCTCTGGTTCCAAACGTCGCGGACCGCAACGACAGTTGGTCCTCCTCTGTCGTGCCCGCTCCGGATATCGCTGCGCCACGAGTCGCAGCCACGGAGCGGGCGTGGTCCGAGGACTTCTGGTCGGTCCGGCCCATCTCGGTCCCGCCGGCGGGAACGCTCGCGGTCGAGGCCGGCCGTACCGCCGCCGGGTCGCCGGCTGCGATGTTCATCGGCTTGCTGACGCTCGTGGCGGCGACGGCCTTCGTGTCCATGGTTCGTGCCCGTGGACCGCACCAGGACCGTGCCGAGGCTATGCCGGCGCCGGACGCTCCCCGGTGACGAAGTAGGTCACCTGCCGCGCCATCTCGACGCCATGGTCGGCGATCCGCTCGTAGTACCGGCAGATCAGCGCCACGCTGACCGCGTCCTCGGCGCTGTGCCCGCCTGAGTAGAGGCTGGTCAGCAGCGACTTCTGCAGGTGGTCCACCTCGTCGTCGAGGGCCTGCAGCTCCACGGCCGCCAGCGCGTCGTGCGCGGCCCATGCCGCGACCGCCCCGGCGAAGACGTCACCAGCCACAACGCCCAGCCGGCCGATCATCGCCCGGAGGTCCCGGGGCATGGACGGGGGATGGACCCATGCGAGAGATGCGGCGACGTGGCCCAGAAGGTCACCGGCCCGCTGCACGTCGGCGATCGACCGCAGTACGGCCACGACACGTCGCAGATCACCGGCGACCGGAGCCTGCCGCGCGAGCAGGGCGAGGCACTCGTCCTCGAGTCCCAGACCGCGCGCGTCCACCTCGTCGTCGGCCGCGACGATCTCTCCCGCCGCCCGAACATCCGCACGCAGGAACGCTGCGGTCACGGGTTCCACCAGAGTGCTCACGATCATGGCGATGTCACACAGTTCGACGTCGATCGCGTCGAGCTGCTGCTGGAATGCCTGGCGCGAATGCACCCTCTGCGCCGGTTCTCGCTCCAGCCATGCAAGCGGGTCGTCCGGGGGATCAGTTCGCGGCCTGCCACCACGCATATCGGGATTGAATGCTGCGGTCGAGGACACCGAGCAGCCGCGAGGTCGACGCTCGGAACCGAAGCGGTGAACACTCGCTGAACGGCCGATCAGGTGGCTACCGTGGCGCGATGCGCATCAGGACCCGTCCGGGTCATCCCGACTTCCTCGATCTGCCGTGGGACCAGCCGCTGGAGGGCTGGACACACGAGCGGGTGATGGAGGTCGCCCGCGGCAACCACC
>WHTG01000011.1 GCA_009377835.1 Nitriliruptorales bacterium | reverse complement strand
GGCGGCGGTCGCCGGGCCGGGCTCGGTCGCAACCCGCCGATAGACTCGCCTGATGCCCGACTCGCCCGCCCCACCGGCGGTGGAATCACCGCTGCTCGAGGGGCTGAACCCCGAGCAACGGTCCGCCGTCCTGCACGACGAGGGGCCCCTGCTGATCGTCGCCGGCGCCGGCTCGGGCAAGACGCGCGTGCTCACGCACCGCATCGCGCATCTCGTCCGGGAGCGCAGTGTCCACCCCCAGGAAATCCTGGCGATCACCTTCACCAACAAGGCCGCCTCCGAGATGAAGGACCGGGTCGGCCGGCTGGTCGGCGACCGGCTCGTGGGGTTGGATCGCGACGAAAACGGCGTGGTGAGGGCACGGCCGTGGGGCGGCATGTGGGTCTCCACGTTCCACTCGGCGTGCGCACGGTTGCTGCGCACCCAGGCTCCGCGGCTGGGGTACAAGCAGAGCTTCACGATCTACGACGCCGCCGACTCGGCGCGACTGGTCGGGATGTGCATCAAGGAGCTGCACATCGACCCGAAGCGGGTGCCCCCACGTGGCGTTGCGGCCGCAATCTCGAATGCGAAGAACGAGCTGATCGACTTCGACACGTACGGCCTGCGCGCCGACACGTGGTTCGACAAGCAGGTCGCCGAGGTCTACCGGATGTATCAGGAACGCCTGCACCGGGCGAGCGCATTCGACTTCGACGACCTGCTGGTCAAGACGGTCGAGGTCTTCCAGCTGTTCGACGACGTGCTCGAGCGCTACCGCAACCAGTTCCGCCACGTGCTCGTCGACGAATGGCAGGACACGAACCGCGCGCAGTATCAGATGGTCGTGCTGCTCGCCGAGGAGCATCGCAACATCGCCGTCGTCGGCGACGACGCACAGTCCATCTACCGCTTCAGAGGCGCGGACATCCGCAACATCCTGGAGTTCGAGAAGGACTTCCCAGACGCTACGCGGATCGTGCTGGATCGCAACTACCGGTCGACGCAGAACATCCTCGACGCGGCCAATGCGGTCATCGCCAACAACGCGCGCCAGCTCGACAAGCACCTGTGGACCGACGCCGGCCATGGTGTGAAGGTCGTCCGCTACACGGCGGACAACGAGCACGACGAGGCGGCGTTCATCGCCGAGGAGGTCGACCGGCTCGCCGATCAGCACCGGATGCGCTACGGCGACATCGCGGTCTTCTACCGGACCAATGCCCAGTCGCGCGTGCTGGAGGAAGTACTCATCCGCCTCGGCATGCCGTACCAGATCATCGGCGGGACGCGCTTCTACGAGCGCAAGGAGATCAAGGACATCCTCGCCTACCTCCAGGTGCTGGTGAACCCGACCGACGACATCGCGGCGAAGCGGATCCTCAACGTGCCGCGGCGCGGGATCGGTGCGAAGACCGAGGAGGCGCTGGATCTGTTCGCCGGCCGTGAGCGCGTCAGCTTCATGGAGGCGTGCCGGCGGGTCGAGGAGAACCATCTGCTCAGCGCCCGCGCCATCGGTGCCGTGCGGGACTTCGTCACCGTCGTCGACAACCTGCGCACGGTCGTCGTGGAGGACCAGCCGTCGCTGCACCGCGTCGTCGAGCTGACGTGGGAGCGCACCGGGTATCTCGCCGAACTGGAGGCAGAGCGGACCGTCGAGGCTCTGGGACGCGCCGAGAACGTGCGCGAACTCGCCGGCGTGGCGGACGACTTCGCCGAACTGCAGCCGGACGCCACGCTTGGTGAGTTCCTCGAGCGCGTCTCTCTGGTCAGCGACGCCGACCAGCTGGCGGACGACCAGTCCAAGGTCACTCTCATGACCATGCACAACGCGAAGGGCCTGGAGTTCCCGGTCGTGTTCGTCGTCGGCATGGAGGACGGGGTTTTCCCGCACCACCGCTCACTCGGCGACCCGGACGAGATGGAGGAGGAACGGCGGTTGTGCTACGTCGCGATGACGCGCGCGGAGCAGCGGCTGTATCTCACGTGCGCGTGGAGCCGCTCACTGTTCGGGGGTACCAACGCGAACCCGCCTTCGAGGTTCCTGCGTGAGGTCCCGAAGGATCTTGTCGAGGACCGCTCGGACCGCGGCGGGCCGAGCAGGCGCGCCGTCGACCGTGTTGGCGTTCGGTCGCAGTACGGTCCCCGCGATGCCGGTACGAGTGCGGACTTCGACATCGGGGATCGCATCGTCCACCCGACGTTCGGTCCGGGCCGAATCCTCGAGCTGACGGGGACGTCCGGGCGCGAGGAGGTCCTGGTCCGCTTCGACGAGTACGGCACGAAGCGTCTGGCGCTGGCGTACGCGCCGCTGCAGCGCGCGTAAGGTTCCCACCGCCCCTTGGGTCCTACCTGCTGCGGCCCCCGCAGACAGGCGGTGCGCCGCGGGGTGCCGGCGGGGGTGGCTCGGCCGCGGAGGTGGGATCGACATAGACCACGCCGTCGAACACCACGCTGCGCAGCGGGGTCAGTGAGTCCTCACCGCCGAAGACCACTCGACCGTCGCGTGTCCACGCAGCGTCGTCCGTCTCGAGCCGACTCGACTGCGGGCACCACGCGGTCCCTTCCCTGTCGAGGCGGAACGCCCGAATCGCGCCGCCGGCACGAATGACGATGGCGCCGGCCCCCTCGGCGTCCAGAACCGCCGCTCCCGACGGGTCGACGTCCGCGACGTCGCCGACGGCGACGAAGGGGGCTCGGGGGGGACTGTTCCAGACACGCAGGAAGACCACGCCGGTGACAGCGACGACGACGGCGGCCGCCACCGCCGCAAGTGGCCACCCCCTTCCCATCTGCTCGCGCAGGACGATCTTGCGCGCGCGCTTGGCCGCCTTCGGCGGCAGGTAACCACCGGGACCGAAGTCGGGGCCGGTCACCTCGCTCCTTCGTTCGTCAGCCGGGTCTTGACCGCCCGGAACCTTGATGTACGGCCGTGTTCTATGCTCGCGCCCGACTTTCCCGCCACCGCCAGCGCAGTGCGTCGGCAGTGTGGCCCCACCCGACGAGGAGTCGCAATTTGCCCATCCGCGTGCTGATCGCCAAGCCCGGGCTGGACGGCCACGACCGAGGCGCGAAGATCGTGGCGCGCGCCTTGCGCGACGGTGGGGTCGAAGTCGTCTACAGCGGGCTGCACCAGACTCCCGAGCAGATCGTCGAGGCGGCGTTGCAGGAGGACGTGCAGGCGATCGGGCTGTCCGTGCTGTCCGGTGCGCACATGACGTTGTTTCCCCGTGTCGTCGAGTTGCTCAGGGAGCGCGATGCGTCGGACATCGTCGTGTTCGGCGGCGGCATCGTGCCCAAGCAGGACATCGCCGAACTGCGCGGGCGCGGCGTGGCCGAAGTCTTCACGCCAGGCGCCCGCACCACAGAGATCGTCGACTGGGTCAAGGCGAACGTTAATCCCCGCGACTAGACCACCGAGCTTCATGACTCGCGACCAGAGGCCGCAGCACATCCCGGAGGGATGACCACATGGATCTGATGGAGTACCAGGGCAAGGAACTGTTCCGCAGACACGGCATTCCGACGACACCGCAGGGGGAGATCGCCAAGACCGCAGACGAGGCCCAGCGACTTGCGGACACCTTCGGCGTGCCGGTGATGGTGAAGGCGCAGGTCCTGACCGGCGGACGCGGGAAGGCCGGCGGTGTCAAGTTCTGCAAGACACCGGCCGACGCGCGGGAGAACGCCGAACGCATCCTCGGCCTCGACATCAAAGGGCACGTCGTGGACCGCGTTCTCGTCGAGCCGGCCAGCGACATCGCCGATGAGTACTACCTCTCGATCCTTCACGACCGGGTGTCGAAGGGTTACAAGATCATCGCGTCGGTCGAAGGCGGGGTGGAGATCGAGGAGACCAATCGGACCCACCCTGAGAAGGTGGCAAAGGTCGACATCGACCCGACGGCCGGGATCGACCACGAGGGGGCGCGTTCCATCCTCAGCAGCGTGGGGTTCGAAGGTCGCGCGCTCGAGGGCGCGTCCGACCTACTGGCCAAGCTGGCTCGGGGATTCGTGGACGCCGACGCCACGCTGTTCGAGGTCAACCCGCTGATCTCGACACCCGCGGGCGACGTCATCGCGCTGGACTCCAAGGTGTCGCTGGACAACAACGCCATGTTCCGCCACCCGGAGTACGCCGAGCTCGAGCAGCCGGGTGGCGGCGGCGACATGGAGGCCAGGGCGAAGGCCAAAGGGCTGCAGTACGTGAAGCTCGACGGTGACATCGGCGTGATGGGCAATGGTGCCGGACTCGTGATGTCCACCCTTGACGTCGTCCACCAGGCCGGCGGGAGCCCCGCGAACTTCCTCGACGCCGGAGGTGGGGCGAGCGCGGAGAGCATGGCCGAGGGCATCGCCTTCGTGCTGAGCGACGCCGATGTGAAAGTCATGCTCATCAACATCTTCGGTGGGATCACCCGCTGCGACGATGTGGCCCGCGGGGTCCTCGGGGCACTGGATCAGATCGGCGAACTGCACCAGACCCTGGTCGTACGGCTCGACGGAACCAACGCGGACGAAGGGCGGCGCATCCTGTCGGACGCGGGCCATCCCAACATCGAGACGGCGGCGAAGATGGTCGCGGCCGCCGAGAAGGCCGTTGCACTGGCTGACGGCGGCCGCACCTACAGCGACGAGACGACGCAGGAGACCACCCAGTGAGCATCTTCATCGACGCCGACAGCCGCGTGGTCGTCCAGGGCATCGGCAGCCAGGGGACCTTCCACGCACGGCGCAACCAGCAGTACGGCACGAAAGTCGTCGCGGGTGTGCACCCGAAGAAGGGCGGCTCCACCTGGGAGGATCTCGACCTTCCGGTCTACACCTCGGTCGCGGAGGCTGTTGAATCCGAAGGCGCGACCACCTCGATGATCATGGTTCCCGCGCCCTTCACCAGGGACGCGATTCTCGAGGCCTCCGACGCGGGCGTGCAGACCATCGTGTGCATCACCGAGGGCGTCCCGGCGCACGACATGGCCGTGGTCTACAACACGCTGTACCCGCGGCAGGCTGATGGGACCTTCCTGCGTGACGGCCGCCCGGTCCTGATCGGGCCGAACTGCCCCGGCGTCATCTCCCCAGGAAAGGCAAACGTCGGCATCATCCCCAGCGAGATCACCAAGCCCGGAAACGTCGGCCTCGTCAGCCGCTCGGGCACCCTGACGTACCAGATCATGCACGAGCTGAACCTGGCGGGGATCGGTATCTCGACGTGCGTCGGCATCGGAGGGGACCCCATCATCGGCACCGACTTCCTCGACGTGATTCCGGAGTTCGCCAACGACCCGGAGACCGACGCAATCGTCTTCGTCGGCGAGATCGGCGGCACCGAGGAGCAGCGCGTGGGCGAGTGGATCCAGGCCAACATCCCCGACACCCCTGTTGTCGCCTACGTCGCCGGTTTCACCGCACCGCCCGGCAAGCAGATGGGTCACGCGGGGGCCATCGTCAAGGAAGGCAGCGAGGGCGGCGAGACGGCGGCCGACAAGAAGGATGCCCTGGAAGGCATGGGCATATCCGTCGGCACAAACCCCACCGAGACCGCCGAGTTGATGATCCAGCGCCTCGAGCAGTCGTAGCGCTGCCGCCCGAGGGCCCTATGCGTCGGACCAATTCTCGACGCCGGGCTCGTGCGTCAGCCGTGGGGAGTCAGGTGGCCAGTGGGAGCACGTAGCGCCAGATCGCCAGGTAGTGGCAGATGCTCGCGGCGACCACGAACAGGTGGAAGATCTCGTGGTAGCCGAACCAGGTCGGCAGCGGGTCCGGGCGTCTGCGCGCATACACGATGGCGCCAACCGTGTACAGGATCCCGCCGAGAACGATGAGCCCCGTGCCCTCCCACGGCAGTGCCGTGATGACGCGCGTCAGCGGTATGACGCTGAGCCATCCCATCCCGATGTAGCCTGCGGTGGCCAGCCACCGCGGGGCATTGACCGGCGACGCCGATACCACGGCGCCGGTGAGGGCGATCGCCCACGCGACGATCAGGCTCCACACGCGCCACGGGCCGCTCAGCGCGTGCAGCGCGACCGGCGTGAACGTGGCCGCGATGAACAGCTGAATCATCGCCACGTCGCAGCGGGACATGATGTAACGTCCGCGTTCTGTCCACGGGGCGAGGTGGTACAGGGAGCTGGTGGTGTACAGGCCTGTCATGCATGCCCCGAACACCGCGACGGACGCGCGCTTGAGCGGACTGGGGCCCGCAGCGTTCCACAGGACAAAGGTCCCGGCGATCGTCATCGGTGCCATCGCGGCGTGGAGCCAGCCGCGCAGCAACGGGCGGCCGTCGTTGCGGACGACGGCCGTGCGGTGCGTGGGCAACATCTCTCCAGTGTTCTCGACCGGTGGTGTCTTGACAATGCCGGGCTTCCCGATTTGTCCCAGCGGGCGTGGCCATGCATGCTCAGGCACCGCGCTGTGCGCAAGAATCCCACCGTTCGGCTGCCGTGAAACCGACCAACCTTGCCGCGGCGATCCCCGGGTCGCTGATTCTCCTGCTGCTAGAAGCCGGAGGATTTCTGCTGCTGGGCGCCGCCTGGGCGCTGCGCGGCCGCTGACGCATGGGCAAACGCCTGGTCGTGCTGGCATCGGGTCACGGGTCGAACGCGCAGGCGCTGTTTGACCGCGACGACCTGGGGGGGGACGTGGCGGCGGTGGTGGCGGATGTGGCAGAGGCCCGGGTCCTGCACCGAGCAGAGGCCGCGGGCATCGAGGCCCTCTGTGTCGACCGACACGCGTACGGCGACCGCAGCGAGTGGGAAGCGGCGCTGGTCGAGGCCGTGGCGCACCGCACCCCGGACCTCGTGATCCTGGCCGGGTTCATGCGGATCCTGTCCGGCGCGTTCGTGCGGCGGTGGCCGACCCTCAATGTGCACCCGTCGCTGCTGCCCTCCTTTCCCGGCGCGCATGCCGTCGAGGACGCGCTGGCGCACGGCGTGAAGCTCACCGGCGTGACCGTGCACTTCGTGGTCGAGGAGGTCGATGCCGGTCCGATCGTGATGCAGGAGGCGGTCGGAGTGGAGCCTGACGACACGCCGGAGACGCTGCACAACCGGTTGAAGGCCGTCGAACACCGGCTGCTGCCCGCTGCTGTTGGCCTGTTCTGCGCGGACCGCCTCGACGTGGTCGGCCGCAACGTGAGGATCAAGCCGTGAGGGATGTCGTGAAGATCGAGCGGGCGCTCGTCAGCGCGTACGACAAGACCGGCCTGGTTGACCTGGCAACAGCACTGTCGCAGGCGGGCGTCGAGATCGTGTCGACCGGGTCCACCGCGAAGACCATCGCCGACGCCGGGTTCGCGGTCACCGAAGTCAGCAGCGTGACCGGCTTCCCGGAGATCATGGACGGCCGCGTCAAGACGCTGCATCCGGCCATCCACGCGGGGATCCTTGCCGATCGCTCCAGGGCGGGTCACGTGGCCTCGCTCGAGGAGCACGGCATCACCGGCATCGAACTCGTCGTGGTGAACCTCTACCCCTTCTCGCAGACGACCGCCAAGCCCGACGTCGACCCCGCCGAGGTGATCGAGATGATCGACATCGGCGGACCGACGATGGTGCGTGCGGCGGCGAAGAACCATGCCCACGTCACCGTCGTGGTGGAGCCGGACGACTACGACGTGCTCTTGACGAACCTGCGCGATCACGGCGGTGTTCCGCCGGAGATCCGCCGCGAGCTCGCGGGTCGTGCCTTCGCGCACACGGCCGCGTACGACGCAGCAGTCGCCCGATGGTTCGCCCGCGAAAGGCGGTTTCCGGCGGCGCACCTCGCCAGCTACCGCAAGGCACAGGATCTGCGGTACGGCGAGAACCCGCACCAGGCGGCCGCCTACTACACGCAGCCGGATGCACCCTGGGGCCTCGGGTCGGCGGTGCAGCTGCACGGCAAGGAACTGTCCTACAACAACATCCTGGACACCGACGCCGCGTGGGGCATGGTGATGGACTTTGCCGATCCGTGCATCGCCATCGTCAAGCACACGAACCCGGCCGGGTTGGCGGTAGCGGTCTCGCTGCACGAGGCGTATCCCAGGGCGCTCGCCGGTGATCCGGTGAGCGCCTTCGGCGGGATCGTGGCGGCGAACCGCCCCGTCGACGCCGCCACCGCCCGTCAGATCATCGAGGTCTTCACCGAGGTTGTCGTGGCGCCCGGGTTCGCCGACGAGGCGCTGGAGGTGCTGCGGACGAAGGCGAATCTACGGATCCTCAGCGTCGAGCGGCCGGACCCGGTGGGCACGCCACTGTCGATCCGCAGCGTCTCGGGTGGGCTGCTGGTGCAGGACGCGGACACGGCCCTCGAAGCGCCCGACACGTGGAGCGTCGCCACCCACGCAAAGCCCGACGACGCCACCATGGCCGAGCTGCGGTTCGCCTGGCAGGCCTGCAAGCACTCAAAATCGAACGCGATCGTCCTGGCCAACGAGGGGGCCATCGTCGGTGTGGGAGCCGGGCAGATGTCACGCGTCGACAGCGTCCGCATCGCGGTGGAGAAGTCACAGGGCCGCTGTGACGGCGCTGTCCTGGCCAGCGATGCGTTCTTTCCGTTCCGCGACGGACCAGACGCAGCTCTCGCGGCGGGCATCCGTGCGATCGTCCAGCCCGGCGGCAGCGTCCGCGACGAGGAGGTCGTCGCGGCCTGCGACGAACGCGGCGTACCGATGGTGTTCACCGGTCGGCGGCACTTCCGGCACTAATCTGCAGGGGACCCGGACGGAAGGGCTCCCATGGACGATCACACCTACCGCAGGGAACCGGGCAGCCGCGTCGGCGTGCTGATCGTCGGGCTGCTGCTCGGTGCCGTGATCATGACTGCCGTCTGGGTGGGCGTCGCGGGCAACCCCCTGAGTGACGCCAACGAAGTTGTCTTCCGGGAGATCGAAGTCGGCGGCGTCTCGGAGGAACGGGACAGCATCTGCTGGTCCGATGACCCGGACAGGCGGGACGCGCGGCAGCAGTGCGCGATCCTCGCGCTCGATCCGAAGCAGAACGTTCCGGCGCCGGGTGACTTCGTGCTCATAGGCGTCACGGCCCTGCGCCCCACGCGCGGCGACCAGCGCATGCAGGTCGTCTATGTCGAACCGGTCGACGAGCCGGTGGACGGATTCTCCGACGCCCCGTCGGAGTGATGGTCACCGAGATGGCGGGCCCACCACTGGAGGATCGCCTCGAAGCGCGCGACACGGTGGCTGGGCAGCCCTGACCGCGACAACTCGTGCCCCTCGCCGGGAAACAGCAGCAGCTCTGACTCCACACCGTTGCGCTGCAGCCTCTCGAACAGCCGCTGAGCCTGCTCGACCGGGCAGCGCCAGTCCTCCTCGGAATGGATGATCAGCATCGGCGAGCGGATCCCATCGGCGTAGGTCAGCGGGCTCTGCTGTCGCTGGCGCTCCGGGTCCGTCCCGCAGTAGTTGTCGACGAAGAACCAGCCGATGTCGGAACTGCCGACGAAGCTGTCCCAGACGTTGACGGAGCGCTCGCTGATCGCTGCACGGAAACGATCCTGCGTCCCCGCCAGCCAGGTTGTCATGAACCCGCCGTACGACCCTCCCATCACACCGACACGATCACCGTCGAGGTCCGGTTCGGCCAAGGCGTGGTCGAGCAGCGTCAGTAGATCGGTGCGGTCGAGGTTACCCATGTCGCCGACGATCGCGCGACCGTGCGCCTCGCCGTAACCCGACGCTCCTCGCGGATTGCCGAGCACCACGGCGTAGCCGGCGCCGGCATAGATCTGCGCCTCGTCGAACAGGTTCCACCCGTACTGGGCGAACGGGCCGCCGTGGATGGAGAGCAGCACCGGGAAGGGACCGCGCCCCGCAGGTTTCACCAGCCAGCCGTGGACCGGGTAGCCATCCGGCGCGGCCGTCTCCAGTTCCAGCAGCGGGTGCAGGTCGGCATGCTTGGTGAGTTCGGCGCCGAACTCCGTCAGCACCCTTTCGCCGCCGCCGTCATCGACCACCAGTTCGCCCGCGCTGGTGGCATCGCCGATGATCATCGCCGTGACACCCGCGGCATGGTCGGCGCCGAGTATCTGGCGCTGTCCGCCGCGCAGCACCTCCGGCTTCCCGCCGTCGAGACCCACACGGACCATCTCGATCGCGCCACGGCGCTGGTTCAAGGTGGTGACGGTGCCGTCGGCGACGAGGAGCGGGTGTCGGCTGCCGCTGCCGTAACTGTCCAGGTGCCACGTCTCGCGTTCCGTGAGCGGCCGGGACCGGCCGTCACCCGAGACATCGGCCGTCCACAGCCTGACGTTGCGCCCGACCACGTCGGGCTCGGAGTCGGCGAGGAACACCACCCGCTGGGCGTCGACGAACTCCACCTGTGAGATCGTGAGCGTGCTGTCCGTCACCTTCCGCGGCTCGCCGCCGTCGGCTGCGGCGACGTAGACGTCGGTGATGACGTCGTCGTGTCGCCCGGGATGGCGGGCGGACGTGAAGGCGATCCACCTTCCGTCCGGGCTCCACACGGGCACGGCGTCGTCGACGTCACCGTCGGTCAACTGCCTCGGTGCGCCCTCGTGCTCGAGATCGAGGACGAAGACGTGTGGGCGCCGGTCGATCGTGAACCCGATGTCGTCGGTCCGGTACTTGCGGGAGGTGATGTGTCGCGGCGGCTCATTCGCGGGCGTCACGTTCTCGTCGGTGCCGTAGCGGCCCGGCTCGGGAACCCCTGCGACGTACGCGAGGCGCCGCGAGTCCGGCGCCCACGCGGCGGCTGTGACCCCGAGGGGGTGATCGGTCAGCGACCGCGCCTCACCACCGGCCGTCGGCAGGACGTGCAGTTGGGGCTTGCCGTCCTTCGCGGCACGCAGGAATGCCAGCCATTTCCCGTCCGGGGAGAACCGCGGTTGGGAGTCCTTGGGGCCGTGCGTCAACTGCCGAGGTGGCGTCGACCCGTCCGTCGCGACGATCCACAGGTCACCCCGGTAGTCGTCCTCGTCGAGGTCGATGCGCGTCACGGCCACGGCGGCTTGTTTCCCGTCCGGGGTGAGCGTCGGGTCGGACAGTTGGCGGATCCGTGTGAGGTCGGTGATCTGCATGGCGCGACGGTAGCGGCCGAACGGACCTCCTGCCGGGCCGGCGCGGTGGCGGCGTAGCCTGCGCCCGAAAGGAGGATGGATGCGCCAGCTGTATCCGGTGGTGCTCGACGACATCGACCCGGCGAAGTGCTACGAGGACCCACGCCGCCGTCAGCCGCGCGACCGGCCCTATGTCTTTGTCAACATGGTGGTCAGTGTCGACGGCGCGACCGTGGTGGAGGGCGTGACCGAGCAACTTGGCAGCGCCGGCGACCGGTACATCTTCTTCCTCCTGCGCAGTCTGGCCGACGGAATCCTCGTGGGTGCCGAGACGGTCCGCTCGGAGAGGTACGGTCCGCCCAAGATCCGCGAGGCCTTCAGGCCCGGGCGTGCGGCCCGCGGACAGCCCCCGATGCCGCGGATCGCCGTCGTCACCCGTAGCCTGCGCCTCGACTGGGACGCGCCGCTGTTTCGCGACGGACGCAGCACCCCGTTCGTGCTGGTCCCGGCGTCGGCGAATGCGGAGCGACTGGATCAGGCCCGGCAGGTCGCCGAGGTCGTCGCCATCGGGGAGCCGGAACTAGACCTGCCGGAGGCGCTGCGGACACTGTCTGCGGCGGGGATCCACGCGCTGCTGTGCGAGGGTGGCCCGACACTGAACGCCAGCCTGCTGGGCCGCGGTCTGGTCGACGAACTGTGTCTCACCGTCTCGCCGACGCTGGTGGGTGGAGGTGGTGGCGCCCGGATCATGGGGTCGAGCTTCCTGCCGGAGCCAATTGGGCTGGAACTCGCGCACGTCCTGGAAGAGGCAGGGTCGTTGTTCCTGCGCTACCTCCTCCCAACCACCCGCACGGCATGACAACCGAGAAGACGGTGCAGCGCTTGGTGGCTGCGCTGGACTACCCGATGGTGGTCGTCACGGCCGTGGCCGGTGACACGCGCGGGGGTTGCCTCGTGGGGTTCACGACGCAGTGCAGCATTCATCCGCCGCGGTTCCTGGTCTGCATCTCCCGGCGCAACGCCACCCACGACGTTGCGCTGCGCTCGCGCGTGCTGGCGGTCCACTTCCTGGACCGTGGTGACCTGGAACTCGCCGAGCTGTTCGGAGAGGAGACCGCCGACGACACCGACAAGTTCACCCGATGCGAATGGGACGAGGGGCCTGACGGGGTCCCGCTACTGAGGCACAGCGCCGGGTACGTCGTCGCCCGGGTCCTGCGGCATGACCAGGTCGGCGACCACACCGCACTGCTCGTGGAGGCGATCGCCGCCGAACAAAGGCGCCCCTTCCGGCAACTGGGATTCCAACAGGTGAGGGACATGGAACCGGGGCACAAGGCCTGAACCGACCTTTCGAGCTGAGCGAGTGACGGCCTACCCGCTCGGAGCCGGATCCAGTGTCGGCCGCGGTCGCAGGCGTGGCCCGCGTCCCAGCGTCGCCATCACGATACCCGCCAAGACGACGGCGACGCCCGCGAGCTGCACCGGAGAGGGCGCCTCGCCGAGCAGCACCATGCCGAGGAAGACCGATCCCACCGGCTGCAGGGTCAACACGATCGAGGTCGTCGCCGCGGGCAGGCGGGGCAACGACACCGAGATCAGCAGCCACGCGACCACCTGTGACGTCAGCGCCAGGACGACCAGCCAGCCGTGCGCCGGCCACTGCGGCGCCACATCCGCGTCACCGAGCGCCAGCGCCGCAAGGAGCGATACCACCGCCCCGACCGCCGTGGCGTCCAGCAGGGGCCCGGCGGGCCGGCGCAGATCGCTGTTGCCGTGACGCAGGATCAGGATGAAGGCCGCGTAGAAGGCCGCCGTCAGCAATCCGAACACGGCGCCCGCCACGGGTGCGCGGCCGTACGCCCCGTCACCGATCACCCCCGAGATCAACACGACGCCGAACAGGACGACCGGTACGGCAACGACGGTTGATCGGCGCGGACGCTCGCCAAGGAACACCCACGCCGCCACACCGACCATCGCGACCTGCGTGTTCCCGAGCACGGTGGCAAGGCCGGCACCGACCGCGTCGATGGCGTAGTGCCACGCCACCAGGTCCCCGGCGAAGAACACACCGGCGATGAGCGCCGGCCGGCGCAGGGTCCACGGGCGAGGGCCGAACCGCCGGCTTTCCCGCCATGCGAGCACGGCGAGGACGGGAACGGCGTAGGCGCAGCGGTAGATGGCTGCCGTGGACGGCGACACGCCGGCAAGGCGCACGAGAATCGCCGAGAAGGCGATGAGCAGCGCGCCGGCCACCCCCGTGGCATAGGGCAGGTGGCGTGCGGGGGTGGAATCGTCCGACACAGTCGGCCGCCAGGATACCGTCGGGTGTCATGAAGGGACCCGGGTGACAGCGGCGGCTGCCGATCGGCCTCGACTCGTGGCGGGGCTCCGCCTCGTGCGCCTCGTGGGCAGCGGCGGTGAGGGCGAGGTCTGGGAGGCACGTGACGAACTGGGAAGGCAGCGGGCACTGAAGCTGATCCGGCCCGACGCGCTGGCCGGTGACGCCGAGGATCGCAGTCGCCACCTGTTGGGGATCGACCACCCGGCGCTGGTGCGTGTCTACGACGGCGGGCGGTTCGGCGACGGGCCGCTCGCGGGCTGGGGATACCTCGAGATGGCCTTCGTCGACGGCCCGTCGTTGCACGACGCCCCGCCCGACGGTGCGGTGCTGGAGCGGCTGTGGCCGCTGGCGGAGGCGCTCGACCTGCTGCACACAGGCGCGTGGACCGACGGCTTGCCACTGGTCCACCGCGACGTGAAGCCGGCGAACCTGGTGGAGGACCGCGACGGCCGGATCGTGCTCGTGGATCCCAGCACGCTGCGCGGCATCGATGCGACCCAGCTGACTCGGGTCGGCACGCCGGTGTTCAGCGCTCCCGAGGTCATGACCGGCCGGTTCGGACCACCGGCCGACGTGTACTCGTTCGCCGCAACCGTTGTCGCGCTCCTCACCGGAGCGCGGGGCGAGCAGCTGGCGTCGCTGCTCGACGAGGCGCACACCCTCGATCTGCCGGCCGGCGTCGGCTACGCGCTGTCTCCGGTCCCCGGGGATCGGCCGGGGTCGTGCCGCGCCGTTCTGGAGGCGGGCACCGAGCTCGCCGATGACACCACGGTCCTGCTGCCGGCGCTGTTGGACGCCCAGCATGCCGGGGCCTGGCCGGAGCCACACACACAGGGCCACTGGCGCGAAGACCCGGACGTGGAGCAACCGCCGTCGCAGCGGCCGCCGCGGCTGTGGCCGTGGGTCTGGTCGTTCCTGCTGCTGGTCGCGGCGCCCGCAGCTGCGGCATGGGGCGGGATCCTCTCGGGCGAACAGATCATGCCGCTGGCCGCGGCCGTCGCCGGCCTGCATCTGGTCGCCCAGGTCGCGGCGCGCCAGTCCCTGGCGCTGGCCATTCTCCTCCCTCCGGTGGGCTGGGCCTTCCTGCTGGGACGGCGTGTGTCCGGGAGCCGCCGGCGCCGTGCGTGGGCCATTGCGGTGTTCACGGCCGCGATGCTCCCGGGCACCGCGGCGGTCGTCGCGGCGGCGATCGACCGTTTCGGGTTCGCCGGGGACACGGCGCTCGCCGCGGTTGCCGCAACGGTTGCGCTCGTGCTCGTCACTGCGGCCTCGGCCGACGCCGGGGGCGCGGGGGGTATCGCCGCCCGCCTTCTCCTCACCCCGATGTGGGCGGCGGGTGCCGCTGTGGTGATCGTCGGTGGGATGCTCGTCGCCGCCTTCGGCCGGGGCCGGGGCCTTGCGTGGCTGACCGCGACATCGCTGCTGGACGGCATTCGAGGTCCTGCGATGATGCCGCCGTCCGAGACCCCGAGCTGGCGGTAAGACTGTGACGGCACGAATCATCGACGGGAAGGCGACGGCCGCGGCACAGCGAGAGCGTGTCGCAGCTGAGGTGAGCGAACTCGCCGAGAACGGCATCGTCCCGGGTCTCGCGGCAGTGCTGGTCGGTGACGACCCGGCCAGCCACGTCTACGTCAAGGGCAAGGAACGCGACTGCGAGGCCGTTGGCATGAAGTCGCTCGGGGCACGACTGCCGGCCGACATCACGCAGGCGGAGTTGCACGCCGAGGTGGACCGGCTCAACGGTGATCCGTCAGTCACGGGGATCATCGTCCAGATGCCGCTCCCGGCACATCTCGACGCGGTGGCCGCACAGGAACGAATCGATCCGATCAAGGACGTCGACGGTCTGCATCCCGTCAACGCCGGTCGATTGCTCCGGGGGGATCCGTTCCTCGTCCCCGCGACGCCCGTGGGATGTCAGGTGTTGCTGACGACCTACGACGTGCCGATCAGGGGCGCGAACGTCGTGATCGTCGGACGCTCGCAACTGGTCGGACGGCCGCTGGCGATGCTGCTCAGCCTCAAGGCGCAGCGCGCGAACGCGACCGTCACGATGTGCCACACGGGCACGGCGGACGTGGGTGAGCACACCCGCGGTGCCGACATCGTCGTCGTGGCGACGGGCGTTCCGCACACGCTCACCGCGGACATGGTGAGGCCCGGTGCCACCGTGATCGACGTCGGGATCAACCGAGCCGAGGACGGGTCACTGTTCGGTGACGTCGACTACGACGAGGTGTCAGAGGTCGCCGGCGCCATCACTCCGGTGCCCGGCGGTGTCGGACCGATGACCCGTGCGATGCTGCTGCACAACACCTTGCTCGCCGCCCGAGCGCAGGCCGACCTCTAACCGGCGTACCCGTCGTCGGGGTGTCGATTCGCGCCGACAGCGCTGTGTAGCCGACGACGTCGACGCAGCCACCGTCATCTGGTGGCGGTGCCCCGGCGGGCCACTGTAGGCTCGCGACGCCCGTGGGGCCGGTCAGCATGGGGGAGGATGCCAATCGTGAAGATCACTGTCGTCGGTGCCGGCAAGTACGGTTCCACCACCGTGCAGCGCATTGCGCAGGCGGGGTACGCCGACGAGGTCGTGATGACCGACATCGTCGAGGGTCTACCGCAGGGCCTCGCTCTGGACATGAACCAGTCGCGGCCGCTGGAGGGATTCGAAACCCGCATCGTGGGCAGCAACCACTACGGTCCGACCGCCGGCAGCGACATCGTCGTCGTCACCGCCGGCAAACCCCGCAAGCCGGGCATGAGCCGCATGGATCTGCTGACGGACAACGCGCAGATCGTCGGCGGCGTTGCACGGGAAGTGGCGTCGTCGTCGCCTGACGCCGTCGTCATCGTGGTGTCCAATCCCCTCGACGAGATGACCGCGCTGTTCCAGAAGGTCTCCGGGTTCCCCGCCGAGCGGGTTATCGGGCAGGCCGGCATGCTCGACACGGCGCGGTTCCAGGACAAGGTCGCCGAGAAACTGGGCGTGTCGCCGCTCTCGGTGGAGGCCATCACCCTGGGATCTCACGGCGACACCATGGTGCCGGTGCCCTCGAAGGTCTCGGTCGAGGGAAAGCCGCTGGGTGAGCTCCTGTCCGACGACGAGGTCGAGCAGCTGGTGCAGGCGACGCGGGACGGAGGCGCCGAAGTGGTCGCGCTGCTGAAGACGGGGTCCGCGTACTACGCACCCTCGTCAGCGGCGGCGAAGATGGTGGCGGCGGTCGCCAAGGACACAAAGGACGTCATGCCGGTGTGTGCGTGGGTGTCCGGCCAGTACGGCATCAACGACGTGTACCTGGGCGTGCCCGCGCGGCTGGGGCGCGGCGGCGTCGAGGAGATCGTGGAACTGGACCTGACCGAGTCTGAGGTGGAGGCGCTACGCACGGCCGCCGAGGCGGTCCGCTCCAAGCAGGCCGACGTCGACGGTCTGGTCTGAGAGGCAAATCCATGACCCGAGAGCGTAAGAACGCGCCGGACGTCTCGCAGGGGGAGCGTGTCCGGCGTCGGCTGACGGCGCAGCCCGAGATCGAGCTCAGCGAGGAAGAACTCCTCGCGCTCGCAGACGAGGGCATCGATCCCGAGGATGTGCGGCGCCTCGCCCGGGAACGGCAGGATCCGCTCGAGGCCAGCGAGCACGACCGGGACACCGTCCGAGACGAACTCGAGGGCCTCGTCCTGGAGCAGGAGGACGATCACTAGCGGCAGTGGTGCAAGCTCGGGTGGGTGCATAGATTCTCCGGCTGTGAAACGCCACCTCCTGGTCTTGCTGCTCGTCGCGACCGCCGCGTGTGACATCCCGCGTGACCCCGAAGGGACCCTGCAGCGGGTCGCGGGCGACGTGCTGCGCGCCGGGTTCACCGAGGCGCCTCCCTGGGCCTCGGGCGCGGTGTCCGATCCGCAGGGGGTCGAAGTCGAACTCGTGGAAGGGTTCGCCGAGACGCTCGGGGCGCGCGTCGAGTGGACGAAGGCGCCAGAAGCCGAGCTCTTCAAGGCGCTGGAAGTCCGTTCGCTCGACATCGTCGTCGGCGGATTCGACGCCTCGGACCCGTGGGTGGTCACCGCAGGGATGACGCGCCCGTACGCGAAGACCCGCCTGGTGGTGGGCGTCGTAGGGGGATCGTCCCCGCCGCGTTCGCTGGAGGACTGGCGGGTCGCGGCGGAGGCGGGCAGCGAGAGCGAGGGGCTGCTGCGCGAGGCCGGTGCCGAGGTCGAGCCGGTCGATGACGTGACGCAGGCCAGGGGCGCGGTCGCGGTCGAGCAGTGGATGCTGGACGATCTCGAACTGGCCGACTCCGGGCACGTCCTCGGCGAATCGCAGCACGTCATGGCGGTGCCGCTGGGCGAGAACGCCTTCCTCGTCGCGCTCGAGCGGCATCTGCACGAACGGCACAACGACATCCGGCGCCGCATCGACCGGGCCGGCCTGACGTGAGAACGGCCTCGGGATGGGAATTGCCGCCGGACAAGGCGGCCCTGATGCGCAGGGCGGTCCGGCTGGAGTGGCTGAGCGTCGCCTATCTGATCTCCGCCGTGTTCTTCATCTACCTGACGCTTGGGTCGTCACAGGCGATGAAGACAGCGTGGTTCGAGGACATTCTCAGCCTCATCCCGGCAATCATGTTCCTCGTCGCGTCGCGAGTGCGCCACCGGCCGCCGAACGACCGCTACCCGTACGGCTACCACCGCGCTGTCACGGTTGCCTTCCTGTGCGCCGCACTCGCCCTGTTTCTCATGGGTGTCTTCCTCTTGTACGACGCCGTCACGGCGTTGCTGGCGTTCGAGCATCCCACCATCGGGACCGTCGTCGTTCTCGGCCGCCAGGTCTGGCTCGGATGGCTGATGATCCCTGCCCTGCTGTGGAGCGCCATCCCCGCGCTGATCCTCGGACGGATCAAGCTCCCCCTCGCACGGCGCCTGCACGACAAGGTGCTGTATGCCGACGCCAAGATGAACAAGGCCGACTGGCTGACCGCCGGTGCGGCGACCGTCGGTGTCCTCGGGATCGGGATCGGGTGGTGGTGGGCGGACGCCGTCGCCGCGGCACTGATCTCCACCGACATCCTCCACGACGGCTTCGTCAACGTTCGTGCCGTCGCCGCGGACCTGCTCAGCAGCCGTCCGACGACCGTCGATCACGCCGCGGTGGAGGGACTGCCCGAACGGATTCGCAACCAGTTGCTGGCGCTGCACTGGGTCGTGGACGCCGACGTTCGAATGCGCGAGGAGGGACACGTCTTCTTCGGCGAGGCGTTCGTGCTCGCGAGGGACGACCGTGATCTGACGGCGAAAATCAACCGCGCCGCCAGCGACCTGCTGGGCCAGGACTGGCGACTGCAGGATCTGGTGATCATGCCCGTGACCTCCGGCGCCGAGGATGGCGGCGAACACAGACACACAAAGGCGCAGCCCTAGCGAGTCCCGTAGGCTCGTTGGTGCCCAGCAGTGCGAGGACGAGGAGCCCCTCATGGCAGAACCGGCGATCGAGAACCTCTACCGCGAGGGCCGCGCCTTCCCGCCGCCCGCCGAGTTCGCCGAGCGCGCCCTCGTCAACGACGAGAGCATCTACGACGAGGCTGAGAAGGACCACGAGGCGTGGTGGGAGTCGCACGCGGACCGCCTGCGCTGGATGCGGCGCTGGGACCGCGCGCTCGAGTGGAACCCGCCGCATGCGAAGTGGTTCGTCGGCGGGCAGCTCAACGTCAGCGACAACTGTCTGGACCGCCACATCGACGACGGCCACGGCAACCAGATCGCGTACTTCTGGGAAGGGGAACCAGGGGACACGCGGACGGTCACGTACACGCAACTGCGTGACGACGTGTCACGCTTCGCCAATGCGCTGAAGACGCTCGGTGTCGGCAAGGGGGACCGGGTGATGATCTATCTCCCGATGATCCCCGAGCTGCCCATCGCGATGCTGGCGTGCGCACGAATCGGTGCCATCCATTCGGTTGTATTCGCCGGGTTCTCCAGCAGGGCGCTGGCCGACCGCATCGAGGACGCCGATGCCCGCGTGGTCCTCACCGCCGACGGTGCGTACCGCAAGGGCAACGTCGTCCCGCTGAAGGAGAACGCCGACCGGGCGATGGAGGAGGAGCCGCGGATCGCGACGTGCGTCGTGGTACGCCGCACGGGCGACGACGTCGCGATGCGCGACGGGCGGGACCACTGGTACCACGAGATCGTCGTAGACGAACCCACCGAATGCCCCCCTGAGCCGATGGACGCGGAGGATGTGCTGTACATCCTCTACACGTCCGGCACGACCGGGAAGCCCAAAGGCATCGTCCACACGACGGGCGGCTACCTGACGCAGGTCGCGGCCACGCACCGCACCGTCTTCGACCTCAGACCCGACGAGGACATCTATTGGTGCGCCGCGGACATCGGGTGGGTGACCGGGCACAGCTACATCGTGTACGGCCCGCTGGCGAACCGCGCCACCTCCGTGATGTACGAAGGCGCCCCGGACCATCCCGGCAAGGACCGGTTCTGGGACATCATTTCCCGCTACGCCGTGACCACCCTCTACACCGCACCGACCGCGATCCGCAGCTTCATGAAGTGGGGAGCAGAGCACCCGGGCAAGCACGACCTTTCGTCCCTGCGCCTGCTGGGCAGCGTCGGCGAGCCGATCAACCCGGAAGCCTGGATGTGGTACCGCGAACACATCGGTGGCGGTCGATGCCCCGTCGTCGACACCTGGTGGCAGACAGAGACGGGCGCGATTTTGATCACTCCGCTGCCCGGCCTGACGGCGACGAAGCCCGGGTCGGCCATGCGTGCGTTCCCCGGCATCAAGGCCGTCGTCGTCGACGAGCAGGGCGAGCCGGTCAAGCCCGGCGGCGGGGGGTACCTCACGCTGCAGCGGCCGTGGCCGGCGATGCTGCGCACACTGTGGGGGGACGACGACCGGTACCGCCAGACCTACTGGTCCCGGTTCGGGTCGCAGGAGGTCTACTTCGCCGGCGACGGCGCGAAGCTCGACGAGGACGGTCATGTCTGGTTGCTCGGGCGCGTCGACGACGTGATGAATGTGTCCGGACACCGCATCTCGACGACAGAGGTCGAAAGCGCCCTGGTGGATCACCCCGCCGTGGCCGAAGCGGCCGTCACGGGACGCAACGACGAGATGACCGGACAGGCCATCGCGGCCTTCGTCACGCTGCGCGGCGACCGGCGGGGCGACGACGCCCTCGCCGCGGAGTTGCGGGAGCACGTCGCCGAACGGATCGGGAAGATCGCGCGCCCCGCGAACATCCTGTTCACCGAGGATCTACCGAAGACGCGTTCCGGCAAGATCATGCGGCGGCTGCTGCGTGACATCGCCGAGGGGCGGCAACTGGGCGACGTGACGACCCTGGCCAACGCGGACATTGTCGAGCGGATCCAGCAGAGTTCCGCCGGCAGCTGAACCGGACATCAGTCGCGGGTGATCACGACGGCGTCGGCGGCCGCCTGGACCGGAAACGACTCCGCGATGGGGCCCGCGACCCACACCGAGACTGCCTGTCCCTCACGGAGGTCGGCGAAGACAGCCGGCTCGTAGCCGCCGCCGAACTCCCTGAGAAGCCGGGTTTGCGGCGTGATTCGCAGGACCGCCTCGTTCCCGCCGCCGCGCTCGCCGACCTGGATCGACTCCGGGGGTTCGACGCGCTTGACGGTCCCGTCGATGTACGGCTCCCCCGCTGGTGGCCTGGTCACCTGTTGTCCTCCTCCGGCATCGGCGCATCCCGTCAGGATCACGACGAGGACCAGGCGCACCACCCGGTGCGTCATGGGGGGCCCGCGGCAGCATCCGTCGCGATGAACGAGTAGACCGCGGCGTCGTCGGTGTCGCCGGTGGGTAACCCGTGGCGCCGCACCCCCTCGAACGTGCCGCCCGCGGACTCGGCCACCGCGCGGGAATGGACGTTGCCGATCGCGGCGAGGATTTCGATGCGCCGCAGCGGCATGGTCGCGAAGGCATGCCGTACAACCAGCCTCACCGCCCGGGCGGTCCACCCCCGTCCCCGTCGGTCGGGAGCGGTCCAGTAGCCGATGTCGGCCTCGTGGTGATACCCGCGCTGGCTCAGGCCCAGCGCGCCGGCGGCTACACCGTCGGCGGCGTCGCGAACCGCGAATGTCAACTCGTTGCCCGCCGCGGCGGCCTTCGCCCGCGACTTCACGAACGTCAGCGCCTCCACCTCACCGTAGGGCGACGGTAGGGGCAGCCAGCGCTGGCTGGCGGGATCGGTGCAACCGAGGATGATACGAGGCACGTCCGTCTCGGTGAACCGATCCAGCAGGACGACGCCGTCGCTCAGCGGCTGATCAGGCCACGTCAGCGGCGGGGGCCATGGCGGGTCTGACATGCGACGGCGGCCTCCCTACCATTCCGGACGTCCGTCGAACGTACAGGAGCAGCTGTGGCACGCGTGTTGAGTGGCGTCCAGCCGACCGGCGATCCCCACATCGGCAACTACCTCGGCGCCTGGATACGATGGGCCAGGGAACAGCAGCCGGAGCACTTTTTCTGCATCGTCGACCTCCACGCGATCACGATGCCGCACGACCCGGAGCAACTGCGGGACCGAACCGTGGACGTCGCGTGCTGGCTGTACGCCTGCGGGCTGGATCCGGCGCTCTCGGCGCTGTTCGTGCAGTCGCAGGTGCGTGAGCACGCCGAGCTCGCATGGGTGCTGAACTGCGTGGCGACGATGGGCGAGCTGCACCGGATGACGCAGTTCAAGGAGAAGTCCCAGGGACGTGAATCGGTCAGCGTGGGACTCTTCGACTACCCGGTGCTGCAGGCTGCCGACATCCTGCTGTACCACGCCGAGGAAGTTCCGGTCGGCGCCGACCAGCAGCAGCATGTCGAACTCACCCGCGACATCGCGCAGCGTTTCAACTCGCGGTACGGCGAGACGCTGACCCTGCCGAAGGCGACGTTTCCCACCGCTGGCGCCCGCATCATGGACCTGCAGCTGGTCGACAAGAAGATGTCCAAGTCGCTGGGCACCGCCGGAGCGATCCTGCTCGGTGACACCGAGGCGCAGACGCGCAAGAAGATCATGCGGGCGGTCACCGACTCCGGCTCCGAGGTCCGCGCCGCTCCCGACAAACCGGGGATCACGAACCTGCTCGACCTGATGGCGGCCGTCACCGGAGCGTCGACCCAGGATCTTGAGGATCACTTCAGCGGGACGCGGTACGGCGATTTCAAGGCCGAGGTCGCCGAAGCGGTCAATGGCGTGGTCCGTCCCGTCCGGGACCGGCACGCGGAGCTGGCGTCCGACCTGGGCGCGGTCCACGAGTCGCTGGCCAAGGGCGCGGACCGTGCCCGGGAGGTCGCCGCCGGCACCATGACCGCCGTCCGGGAGCGTGTCGGCTTCCTCACGTGAGCAATATCGTCAGCCTGGAACGGGTCAGCAAGCGCCACGCCGAGAAGCTGGTGCTCGACGGTGTGACGCTCGGCGTGGACGACCGCGACCGCCTCGGGGTCATCGGGCGCAACGGCAGTGGCAAGACGACTCTCCTGCGCATCATCGCCGGTGTGCTCGACCCGGACGACGGACGCGTCGTGACCAGTGATGCGCTGCGCGTGCGGTACGTCGCGCAGGAGCCACCGATGCCTGCCGGAGCGACCGCGCTGGAGGCCACATTGGCGGCGGATCCCATGTTCGACCCGTTGACCGACCGGGCGGACGTGCAGCGCGAGCAGCGGGCGCGCGCGATGCTCGATCGGCTGGGGGTCACCGACGTGACACAACCGGTCGGCACCATGTCCGGCGGGCAACGTAAACGCGTCGCGCTCGCAGCGGCGCTGACCGATGTCAGTGACCTGCTCATCCTCGACGAGCCGACGAACCACCTCGACGTCGACGTGGTCGAGTGGCTGGAGACGGAGCTTCGCTCCAGGCCCGGCGCGCTGCTGCTGGTGACCCACGATCGGTATCTGCTGGATCGCGTCGCCACGCGGATCGTCGAGGTGGAAGATGGGGCTCTGTTCAGCGGCTACGGGTCGTACTTCGATTACGTCCAAGCGCGCGCCAAGCGGCAGGAGCGGGCGGCGGCCGCCGAGCAACGGCGGGCCAACCGCGCACGCACCGAACTGGCGTGGCTGCGCCGGGGGGCACAGGCGCGGACGTCAAAGGCGAGATACCGGGTCGAACGGGCGCACGAACTGCTGGCTGACGTGCCGGAGGCGCCGCCGGCCGGCTTCACGATCGGGCTGCCGACCCGCAGGCTCGGGACGAAGGTCGTGAACCTGCACAACGCGGGGAAGCGCTACGGCGACCGGACCGTGCTGCGCGGAGTGGACTACAAGCTCAAGCCCGGGGACCGTGTCGGCGTGGTCGGCCCGAACGCCAGCGGCAAGACCACCCTGCTGCGCCTGATCTCCGGGGACATCGCACCGGACGAGGGCAAGGTGGTCATCGGCGAGACGGTGCATCTCGGTCGGTACGGGCAGGACCCGCGGCAGCTGCCGCCCCGGCAGTGCGTGCTCGATGCCGTCAAAGAGGTGGTGCTCGAAACGCGGACGTTGCAAGGGCGCACGATGGGAGCCGGCGCGCTCCTGGAGCAGTTCCTGTTCCCGCCAGAGGCACAGCGCGCCCTGGTGTCCGAACTCAGCGGTGGAGAGCGCCGTCGGCTCGAACTGCTCCTGATGCTTGCTGACGCGCCGAATGTGCTGTTGCTCGACGAGCCGACGAACGACCTGGACCTGGACACCCTCGCTGTGCTGGAGGAGTACCTCGACGGGTGGCCTGGAGTCGTGGTCGTCGCCAGCCACGACCGCTACTTCCTGGATCGGGTGTGCGAGAACCTGTTCAGCATCGAACCCGACGGAGCGGTCCGGCACCACCCGGGGGGCTGGAGCGCCTGGCGAGAGGGGCATGCAGAGCAGGTTCGCGGAGCCAAGGCGTCGGGGGACCCGACACCCGTGGCTGAGCGGGCAATGTCACGGCCGCGCAAGCTGTCCTACGGCGAGCGGCGTGAGTTGAGCGCGCTCGAGCGTCGGTTGCGACAGCTCCAGCAGCGGCGGATGGCGTTGACCGAGCAACTGCAGGACGCGGGCGAGGATTACGAGGCGGCGCAACTCGCCGGCGGCGAACTGGCGAACGTGCTGGAAGAGATCGACGCCACGGAGACGAGATGGCTGGAGCTGTCGGAGATCGGAGAAACGGCGTGACCGATGCGTCACCCAATCCCCTGGAGCAGCCGCTGGTGTGGATCGACCTTGAGATGACGGGTCTGGATCCCGAACGCGATCGGATCGTCGAAGTTGCGGTGATCGTCACTGATGGTGCGCTCGAGCGGCTCGAGGAGGGGCCGGACCTGGTGCTCGGCGCCGCCGAGCAGTCACTGAAGGACATGGATCCCGTCGTCGTGAAGATGCACGAGTTGTCGGGTCTGACCGAAGCCGTGCGTGCCTCCACCATGACGGTGGAGGAGGCGGAGGGGTACGTGCTCGAGTTCGTCACACACCACGTCCCCCTCGCGCGGTCCGCGCCGTTGGCAGGCAACAGCGTCCACGCTGATCGAGCGTTCCTCCGCCGCTACATGCCCGCGCTCGAGGCGTACGTCCACTACCGCAACGTCGACGTGTCGACGATCAAGGAACTGGCACGGCGGTGGTACCCGGCAGCGCTGGAGCAGGCGCCGCGAAAGACAGGTGGACATCGCGCACTGGCTGATATCCGGGAGTCGATCGACGAACTGCGGTACTGGCGCGGCGCCATCTTCAAGCCGGTTCGCTGACGTTCGATCGTCCCGGACGGTTGACAGCGGCGTCATTTTTCGAAAGGGTCTCGGGTACAGCTGCTTCGACCGCTTCTGCTCCGGAGGTGGCGCATGCCAGGGATCATCGTTCTCGTCGGGGTGCTGGTCCTGTACGCGCTGGGGTACCGCTTCTACAGCCGGTATCTCGCGGACCGGGTGTACGCGCTGGACCCCGACTTCGTCGTGCCTTCGCGGGAGTTCGAAGACGGCGTGGACTACGTGCCGACGAACAAGCACGTGCTGTTCGGGCACCACTTCACGTCCATCGCGGGCGCGGCACCCATCGTGGGCCCGGCAATCGCCGTGTTCTGGGGGTGGGGGCCGGCGCTCGCATGGGTCGTCCTGGGGACGATCTTCGCGGCCGGCGTGCACGACTTCGGTGCCCTGGTCGTGTCGGTGCGCAACAAGGCGCAGAGCATCGGCACCCTGACCAGCGAAGTCATCAACGCCAGGGCGAGGACTCTGTTCCTGCTCATCATCTTCTTCCTGTTGACCCTGGTGAACGCCGTGTTCGCGGTGGTGATCGCGATCCTGTTCGAGACCAACCCGGGAGCCGTGATCCCGATCTTCTTGGAGATCCCGCTGGCGATCGGCATCGGCCGGTACATCTACCGGACGCGGTCGGGCGCGCTCGTCCCGTCCCTCATCGGGGTGGCGCTGCTGTACGTGATGATCCCGGTCGGGCAGGCCTTCCCGATCAGCCTCGACGGCGTGGCGGGAACCCTCGGCACGACACCGCGGGTGCTGTGGGTACTGATCATGTTCACGTACGCGTTCATCGCGTGTCGGCTGCCGGTGTGGGTGCTCCTGCAGCCACGGGACTACATCAACTCGCATCAGCTCTTCATCGCCCTGGCGGTCATCTTCCTTGGGCTGTCCATCGGCCTGGACAGAATCGATGCACCGTTCGTGCGGACGGCGGTCCCCGAAGGGTCACCCAGCTGGTTCCCCTTCCTGTTCGTCACCATCGCGTGTGGTGCGATCTCGGGATTCCACAGCCTCGTGTCGTCCGGAACCACCGCGAAACAGTTGGCCTCAGAACCTGATGCCCGTTACGTCGGCTACATGGGCGCGATCGGTGAGGGGTCGCTGGCGTTGGGCGCGATCCTTGCCGTCTCGGCCGGACTGTCGCAGTCGCTGGGTGACTGGGAGGGGCTGTACCCCGATTTCGGGACGGCTGCCGACGGCGCCGTGGGCAACTTCGTCAACGGTGTTGCGCAGTTCGTGAACTACCTCGGCGTCCCGCTCTCGACCGGCGCTGTTTTCGCGGCCGTCGTCGTCGTGTCGTTCGCGGCGACCACCATGGATACCGGTGTCCGCCTGCAGCGTTACGTCATCGAAGAGATCGGGCAGGCGGCGGGGGTGCGTGTGCTGCAGCGCAACATCTGGGTCTCCACGAGCCTCGCGGTGATCGTGCCGCTGGGGATGGCGCTGATTCCAGGGGGCGACGACCGCGGCTTCACGTTCGGGAGGCTGTGGACGTTGTTCGGGACGACGAATCAGTTGACGGCTGGACTGGCCCTGGCGGTGGTCGCGGTCTGGGTTCTGATGCGCCGCCGCAACCCACTCGCAGTGCTGGTGCCGCTCATCTTCCTGCTGCTGATGACGTCCTGGGCCCTGCTGCTGAATCTCAAGACGTTCATCGAGCAGGGTGACATCCTGCTGACGGTGCTGGACCTGGTGATCTTCGTCCTGGCGATGTGGCTGATCGTGGAGGCTGTGGGTGCACTGCGGCGTGCGCGCGCCGTCTTGCAGCGTGAGCGGGAAGGGACGGGAGTCCGGTGAGGCGGGTCATCCTGGTCCGGGAATGGGACGGCCAGACCTCGGGGTCCGGGTGCTGCGGTCGTCTCGGTGGCGTGTGCGACGACCTGGGCAATGCCGATGACTACGCCCGCAGCCGTGCAGACATGGAGGCCATGGGCGCCGTGTACCGGGGGATTCGCCGTACGTACCCGGACGTGCACGTGGAGATCTGCGACCCCCGCAACATGTTCTGGCTGATCCCCGCCATCGTGCACGACGCCCGGCGACGAGGCCTGCGGGGGGCAGAGGTTCGCGCCCAGGTACGGCGCGGCGTCGCCCGCAACGCCGTGATCGTCGACGGATTGGTGCTGCATTGGGGCGAGCCACCGGCCGTGGCGCCCTTGTTGGACGCCCTCGAGCGGGAGCTCGGCGCGGCCGTCAGCCGCTAGAGGAGCTGCGGGCTACACGTAGCCGCGGAGGTGCGCGGCGTCCGCGACGCGGTCGACGGCGAGCGCGAACCCGGCTTGCCGCAGATCCACGTCATGGGCCTGGGCATAGTCGCGCACCTGCTGGTACGCGTTCGACATCCTCTTGTGCAGCTCCGCGTTGACCTGCTCCTCGTCCCAGCTGAACTGCTGGATGTTCTGTGTCCACTCGAAGTATGAGACGGTCACGCCGCCGGCGTTGGCGAGGATGTCGGGGAGAATGGTCGTGCCGCGGTCACGGAGCATCTCGTCGGCCACAGGGGTGACGGGATGGTTCGCCGCCTCCACGATCAGCGGGGCCCGGATCCGGTCAGCGTTGGACTTCGTGATCACCTCTCCGAGCGCGGCGGGCATGAGCACGTCGACGTCGAGTTCCAGGATCGCGTCGCCGTCCATGGTCTCGGTGTCCGGGGCGTCGGCCACGGAGCCGGCCTCGCGGGCGTGGCCGAGCAGCACCTCGATGTCCAGACCCTTCTCGTTGTAGACGGCGCCTCGGACATCCGACACCGCCACGACCCGGTATCCCTCTTCGGCGGCAAGGCGGGCCGCCCACGAGCCCACGTTCCCGAAACCCTGGACCGCCACGGTGAGACCGTCCGGCCGCTTGCCCAGGTCCCGCACCAGCTCGTTCAACACGATGACGCAGCCGCGTCCGGTCGCCGCGTCGCGTCCCAGGGATCCTCCCAGCGGCACCGGTTTGCCCGTGACGATGGCCGGCGTGTGGCCTTTGCTCTGGCCGTAGGCGTCCATCATCCAGGCCATCGTCTGGGCGTTGGTGTTCATGTCCGGCGCCATGATGTCGCGGTGCGGGCCCACGATGTACGACACCTGCGACATGAAACGGCGCGTCAGGCGCTCCAACTCGGACTGGCTCAGCTCGCCGATGTCGACTTGGATACCACCTTTGGCGCCCCCGAACGGTATGTCGACGATCGCTGTTTTCCAGGTCATCAGCGACGCCAGCGCACGGACCTCGTCCAGGTTTGCGGCGGGGTGATAGCGCACCCCGCCCTTGTAGGGGCCTCGGGCGCCGTTGTGCTGCACGCGATAGCCGTAGACGGTGTTGACGGTCCCGTCGTCCATGCGCAGGGGAATCTGGACGCGGATCTCCCTGTAGGTGCCGCTGAGCACCTCGCAGGTCTGCTGGTCCAATTCGGCTGCCTGCGCGGCCTTGTGGAAGAAGTAGTTCACCGACTCGAACGCCGTCATGTCGTCGCGCAGCTCGATCACCCTGCACCCCTTCCATCGGCTTCGACGTCTTGTCGTTCTCAGGTGGGTCCCCGTCCAAACCCACCCCTGCGGTGCAGAGCGACGTCGCCCCGCTGCTAGGCTTCGGTGTGCTCGGGGTTGTGCCGTGCGGCGGGCGCTCTTTGCGCCCCTCAGGGCCTGTGGAGGGAAGGCGACGATGGCGATTGATCGGCCGGTCACGGCGCCGGAGCGCGGGGATGCCCAGGAGCGGGAGTCCGGCGTCGGTCGCGCGCGCAAGGTGCCGTTCGCAATCGACTTCTACCGATCCGCGGTCGGCAAGAAGTACGTCATGGCAGTCAGCGGGATCATCCTGATGGGCTACGTGTTCGCCCACATGGTGGGCAACCTGAAGCTGTATCTGGGCGCCGAGCAGATGAACCATTACGCCGAGTTCCTGCGGACCCTGCTGGAGCCGATCTTCCCGTACTCCGGCGCGCTGTGGCTCATGCGCCTGGTGTTGCTCGCAGCCGTGATCCTGCACATCCACGCGTCGTACTCCCTGACCATGATGAACCGCCGCGCGCGCCCGGTGCGCTATCAGTCGAAGCGCGACTACATCGCGGCGGACTTCGCCGCCCGCACCATGCGCTGGACGGGTGTCATCGTGCTGCTGTTCATCGTGTTCCACCTGCTGGATCTGACATTCGGCCCGGCCAATCCCGACTTCCAGGCCGGCAAGCCGTACGAGAACACCGTGGCGAGTTTCCAGCGCGTGTGGGTGTCGCTGTTCTACATCCTGGCCAACCTCGCGCTGGGCGTGCACCTGTACCACGGCGCGTGGAGCCTGTTTCAGAGCATGGGGTGGAATCGGCGCCGGTTCAACGCCTGGCGCCGCTACTTCGCCGTCGGCTTCGCGGCGATCATCGTCGCGGGCAACGTGTCGTTCCCGATCGCCGTCCTCGCGGGCGTCATCTCCTAGGAGCAGCCGACCCAATGCTGGACGCGAAGATTCCCGACGGGCCGATTGAGGACCTGTGGGACAACCACCGCTTCTCGATGAAGCTGGTGAACCCGAACAACAAGCGGAAGTTCGAGATCATCATCGTCGGGACGGGGCTTGCCGGCGCGTCCGCCGCGGCGACGCTGGGCGAGCTGGGTTACAACGTCAAGGTCTTCACCTTCCACGACACCCCGCGGCGCGCGCACAGCATCGCCGCCCAGGGGGGTATCAACGCCGCGAAGAACTACCGCGGCGACGGCGACAGTGTGTTCCGGCTCTTCTACGACACGGTCAAGGGCGGCGACTACCGGTCGCGGGAAGCGAACGTCTACCGCCTGGCGCAGGTCAGCACGAACATCATCGACCAGTGCGTGGCGCAGGGCGTGCCCTTCGCACGCGAGTACGGCGGACTGCTCGACACCCGGTCGTTTGGCGGTGCACAGGTGTCGCGCACGTTCTATGCGCGCGGCCAGACCGGGCAGCAACTGCTCCTCGGCGCCTACCAGCAGATGATGCGACAGGTCGAGGCGGGGACGGTCAGGCTGTATCGCCGCAGCGAGATGCTCGAAGTCGTCGTCGTCGAGGGCCGCGCGGTCGGCATCGTCGTTCGCGATCTCATCACCGGCGAGATCACACGGCACTCCGGGCATGCCGTGGTGCTGGCGACCGGCGGCTACAGCAACGCCTTCTATCTCTCGACCAACGCCAAGGCGAGCAACGCGTCGGCTGTCTGGCGCGCGCACCGAAAGGGCGCGCTGTTCGGCAACCCCTGCTACACACAGATCCACCCGACGTGTATCCCGCCCAGCGACGACCACCAGTCCAAGCTCACACTGATGAGCGAGTCGCTGCGCAACGACGGGCGGATCTGGGTGCCGAACGAAGCGGGTGACAACCGGTCGCCAGACGAGATCCCCGAGTCCGACCGCGACTACTACCTGGAACGCAAGTACCCCGCGTTCGGCAACCTCGTGCCACGCGACGTCGCGTCGCGCAACGCCAAGATGATGGTCGACCAGGGCAAAGGGGTCGGCCTGCGCAACAACGGCGTGTACCTGGACTTCGGCGACGCAGTCGGCCGCCTTGGCGCTCCGGCGATCAAGGAGCGCTACGGGAACCTGTTCGACATGTACGAGCGGATAACCGGAGAGGATCCGTACCAGGTCCCGATGCGTATCTACCCGGCACCGCACTACACGATGGGCGGATTGTGGGTGGACTACAACCTGATGACGACCGTGCCGGGCCTGTTCGCGGCGGGTGAGGCGAATTTCTCGGACCATGGCGCGAACCGCCTCGGCGCGAGCGCCCTGATGCAGGGTCTGGCCGACGGGTACTTCGTGTTGCCGTACACCATCGGCGACTACCTGGCCCCACTGCTGGGCAGCAAGCCGGTACCCACCGGCCATCCCGAATTCGTCGCTGCCCACAACGACGTGACCGCACGGGTCGACCATCTGCTCGGCGTCGGCGGCACCCGGTCCGTGGACTGGTACCACCGCGAGCTCGGCAAGATCCTGTGGGAGTACTGCGGCATGGCGCGCAACAGCACCGGCCTGGAGAAAGCGCTGTCGGAGATCCCAGCGCTGCGCGAGGAGTTCCACTCGAACGTCCGCGTGCTCGGCGAGAACGAGACGTACAACCAGTCGCTGGAGAAGGCAGGAAGAGTGGCGGACTTCTTCGAGCTGGCGGAGCTGATGTGCCACGACGCTCTGCACCGCGAAGAGTCCTGCGGCGGGCACTTCCGCGAGGAGAGCCAGACCGAGGAGGGCGAGGCCCTGCGTGACGACGAGAACTACGCGTACGTCGCGGCGTGGGAGTACCGCGGCGTCGGGAACCGCCCCCGCCTGCACCGCGAAGACCTCGACTTCGAGCACGTGAAGCTGTCCCAGCGCAGCTACAAGTAAGGATCACCGTCGTAATGGATCTCACGCTGCACGTGTGGCGCCAGCCCGGTCCCGATGCGCCGGGTCAGTTCGAGACGTACGAGGCGACGGGCATCACGGGCGAGATGTCGTTTCTGGAGATGCTCGACGTCGTCAACGAGCGCCTCATCGAAGAAGGCCGTGAGCCGATCGCCTTCGACCATGACTGCCGCGAGGGCATCTGCGGGTCGTGCGGGTTCATGATCGACGGCCAGGCCCACGGTCCCCAGCGCGGTACCGCGGCATGCCAGCTGCACATGCGGCTGTACAACGACGGCGACGAGATCTGGATCGAGCCCTTCCGGGCTTCGGCGTTCCCCGTCGTGAGGGACCTGGCGGTCAACCGCACCGCGTTCGACCACATCGTGCAGGCCGGCGGGTACGTCTCGCAGGCGACGGGCAGTGCTCCGGACGCGAACCTGATCCCGGTCCCCAAGCCGGACGCGGACCTTGCGATGGATGCCGCGTCTTGCATCGCCTGCGGCGCGTGCGTAGCGGCCTGCCCCAACGGCGCGGCGCAGCTGTACACCGCGGCGAAGCTGGCACACCTCAACCTCATGCCGCAGGGCGAGCCGGAGCGGTACGTCCGCGTCGAGCGCATGGTCGACACCATGGAGGACTACTTCGGCTCGTGCACCAACATGGGTGAGTGCGAGGTGGCCTGCCCCAAGGAAATCAGCATCGACTTCATCGCGATGCTGAACAAGGACTACCGCAAGGCGAAGTTCCGCGGCGGCACGAGCCAAGCGAACACCCGGTGAGCGGCCCACGTGTCTGACTCCTTTCCGACGGCCTCCGGGATCCAGACCCAAGCTGTCTACGGTCCCGAGGGCCTCGGTGACCTCGACGCGGCGACGCGGTGGGGCGAACCAGGCAGGTACCCGTTCACCCGTGGGGTCTACGGGACCATGTATCGGGGCCGCCCCTGGACCATGCGCCAATACGCAGGGTTCGCGACGGCCGCGGAGTCGAACGCGCGGTACAAGTACCTGCTGAGCCAGGGTCAAACCGGTCTGTCCGTGGCCTTCGACCTGCCGACGCAGATGGGTTACGACTCGGATCACCCAGTCGCGGCGGGTGAAGTCGGCAAGGTCGGCGTCGCCGTCGACAGCCTGGCTGACATGCGCCGGCTGTTCGACGGCATCCCGCTCGACGAGGTGTCGACGTCGATGACGATCAACGCGCCTGCGTCGATCCTCCTGCTGTTGTACGAGCTCGTCGGCGAGGAGCAGGGCGTCGACCCGGCGAAGCTGCGTGGCACGATCCAGAACGACGTGCTCAAGGAGTACATCGCACGCGGGACGTACATCTTCCCACCGGCGCCCAGTTTGAGGATCATCACGGACACGTTCGCGTACTGCGCGCAGCGGCTGCCCAACTTCAACACCATCTCGATCTCCGGCTACCACATGGGCGAGGCGGGCGGCACGGCTGTCCAGGAGATCGCCTTCACGCTGGCGGACGCGATCGCCTACGTGGAGGCGGCGGTCGGTGCCGGCCTGGACGTGGACGCGTTCGCGCCGCGCCTGTCGTTCTTCTTCGTAGCCCGGTCCACATTGCTGG
>WHTG01000281.1 GCA_009377835.1 Nitriliruptorales bacterium | reverse complement strand
CGGTGGGGAGGCCGATCTGCAGCTCGTTGGTCAACGTGTCGATCGTGGTGCCGCTGGGCGGGTCGACGAGCCGCGGGGCCGGCAGCTGGGTCCAGAACTTTCCGACCTGCGCGGCCGACGGAAGACCCCACTCGCGGCCGTCGTAGGAGTAGGCCTTCCACGCGTAGGTGTTGTCCCACTGAAGGACAGCCGAAGGGACTCCGGGCATGGCAGCCTGCAGCGAACTCAATACCGCCCTTCTTGGCTACCACCTCACCGGAGTTGCCGTGGGGTACCGCACCCCGCTAGGGTCGCCGGTGTCCGTTCAGCACGGAACAGGGGGGAAGAGATGGCGAGGCGTTGGGCTCTTTTGTCTGCCACGGTGGTTGTTCTGGTTGGGGGGAGCGCCGCATTCGGGTACCCGCCGGCGGCGCCGAAGGGTACGCATCTCGTCCAGGCGAGCCTCAGCGAGCCCTTCGACATCTCGACGGCGGGGAGCACGGATCTCCACTTCGAGCACGTCATCTTCCCGCCCGGCGCATCCAGTGGGTGGCACTCGCACGGTGGCCCCACGCTCGGTGCCGTGAAGTCGGGGACCCTCACCGTGTACCGTGCCTCTCCCGGCGGGTGCACCGCGTCCGAGTATGCGGCAGGACAAGGCTTGTTCGAGCCCGCCAACGAGGTCCTGATGGCTCGGAACAACGGGCCGGAGCCGGTCGAAATCTACGTCAACCACATCGTGGTGCCCGGTGTCGACGTGACCACACCGGCTGAGAAACCCGCAGGCGACTGCCCCGCGTAGCTCAGCCGACGTAGTCGCCGAACCAGCTCAGGAGGTCGGTGTACGCGGCCTTCGCCGCGTACGCGTTGTACCGGGGCCCCGTGTCGTTGAAGAAGGCGTGGCCGGCGCCGGCGTAGGTCTTGACCTCGTACGTCAGCCCCGCGCGCTTCAAGGCGGCCGTGGCCGCGTCGCGTGTGGCGTTGACCCGCTCGTCGGTCTCCCCGTACACGGCGAGCACGGCGGCCTTCGACCGGCTGAAGTCCGGCTCATCCGGCGGCGTACCGTAGAACGGCGCCGCCGCAGCGAGGCGCGGGTCCCCGTCGGCCAACATGGCCCACACCTGGGCGCCCCCGAAGCAGAACTGTCATCCGCTGTCGTCGCGCGCTGTCGTTCGACTGTCGCCTTCGATCGACGCCTCGTAGCCGGCATCGGTCGTGCTCGCGTCGTCGGTGACCCCGCGTAGACTTGCTGTGGAGGCCGACGAAACATCCACACCGAGGAACGGGGGCGGTATGGAGACCGGCCGCCACCGCGGCCCCGACGTAGCGCCGCACGGTCTTGCGGTCGGCCTGGGCCAGACGGGCGACGGCGTGCAGCCCGTGACCGGCCAGCCACCACCTGAGCATCTCTCGAACCGCGATCACCGATACCTCCCGGAACGCCATGCGCCTCCTCCTGTTCGACAGGTCGAGGCGACGCGTACGGCACGAGCCGACGGGTGAACCGGATTTGCGGGAGGGGGGAGGGTGGTCCCTAGTTTTTGAACGCGGGAAGGTCCCTAGTTTTTGAACGAACTGCCCGCGAAGTGGTCCCTTGTTTGTGAACGGCGACATATAGGCTTGGTCGCCAGAATATCTTCGGAGGCGTGACATGGATCTCGACGAACTAGTCTTCCACCCCTGGGTGGCGCAAGGGCCACGTAAGGTCCCGACCTTCGTCGGCGGCTCCGGTAGCTACGTAATCGATGCTGACGGCCGGCGATACCTGGACTTCAGCTCGCAATTGGTCTTCACCAACCTCGGTCATCAGCACCCGCGCATCGTCGCGGCTATCAAGCAGCAGGCCGACCGGCTATGTACGCTTGCTCCCGCCCACGCGTCTGACATCCGTGGCAAGGCGGCGCAGTTGATCGTCGAGGTAGCCCCGGAAGGGCTGGGGCACGTGTTGTTCACGACAGGTGGCACGGAGGCCATCGAACACGCGGTGCGGATGGCCCGCCTGCACAACGGCCGGCCGAAGGTGCTCGCGGCCTACCGTTCTTACCACGGCTCGACGACGACCTCGATCCACCTCACTGGCGACCCCCGGCGCTGGGCCAATGACACCGGCGCGGCGGGTGCCGTCCACTTCTTCGGCCCCTTCCTGTACCGCTCTGTGTTCGGGTCGGGAACCCCCGAGGAAGAGTGCGAGCGGGCGCTGGCACATCTAGAGCAGGTGATCCTTCTCGAAGGGCCTTCGACGATCTCCGCTCTGGTCCTGGAATCGGTGATCGGCAGCTCGGGGGTGATCGTGCCACCAGCCGGCTACCTGCGCGGGGTCCGGGATCTCTGCACCCGCCACGACATCGTGTACATCGCCGACGAGGTGCTGATCGGCTTCGGTCGCACCGGAGCCTGGTTCGGCGTCGACCACGAGGGTGTGAGCCCCGACCTGTTGGTGTTCGCGAAGGGCGTCAATTCGGGGTACGTGCCACTCGGGGGCGTGCTGATCGGCAACCCGATCTTCGAGACGTTCACCAAGCGCCCCTACCCGGCGGGCATGACCTACAGCGGGCACCCGCTCGCTTGTGCGGCCGCCGTGGGCGCCATCGGCGCAATGCACGACGAGGGCACCGTCGCCGCAGCCGCCCGCCTCGGTACGGAGATCCTCGGGCCGGGACTCACCGAGCTCGCAGAGCAGCACCCCTGTGTGGGCGATGTTCGTGGCATCGGGGGGCTGTGGACCGTCGAACTCGTCCGCGACCGGCTAAACAAGGAGCCGCTCGTGCCGGTAGGCGCCACCGGCGAGGCGAACGCGCCGATGACAGCGTTCGCCAGGGGTTGCATCGACCGCAACCTGGTCCCCCTGGTCCTGGGCAACCGCATCCATGTCGCGCCGCCGCTCAACCTAAGCGACGCCGACGCTTCCACGGGCCTGGTCATCCTGGACGAGGCACTGTCTGCAGCCGACAAGTACATGGCCTAACCGGGATCTTCTCTCGCACCTGATGGGATCGTTGTGCTCCATCCGATGCTGTTCGCCTCCGTCAGAATCAAACCCGGTGCCACGCTGCCCCGAGTTCCGCAGTTAGCGGGCACATGAGGGTCCCTCGAGGGACATTTGTGCTGGTCAGAGGCCTGTCGCCTCTCCCAGACCTTCAAAAACGTGGGCACACGATTCCGGCCTGAGATGCTTGTCTAGGTGGCCGTGGCCT
>WHTG01000318.1 GCA_009377835.1 Nitriliruptorales bacterium | reverse complement strand
GCGTTTGCCAAGTCGGCGGCGTGGATCGACTCCACCGCCAGCGCGGCCCGGTTGGTAGTCGCCATGGGTGCACCTCCGCGAGGGAGTTGCCCCTGGCCAACGCCGGTTGTGACGTCCTTGCCGGGACGACGGCCAGCGATTTCGGTCCAGGTCGTGCCTTGGCTGCTTGCAGAGCAGTCCCCCCGGCGCGTCGTCGGCCCGCGCCCGGGGCGCATCGAAGGCAGTCCACACTGCCGGCCTCGCCGTCATGGTGGACGAGCGGGCGGTCGACGGCGGGGGTGCTGGGCCGCACTTGGGCCACACCTGGGCCACATGCCGATGCGAAACCGCGGGAATCGACGGTGACCAACAACAGCCGTGTGATTCGCGTTCCCGCAGGTCAGACGCGGTTTTGCGCAGCGACGCGCAACGACAGGTTGGGCCCCGGCTACTTGTAGCGGTAGGTGATCCGCCCGCGGGTCAGGTCGTAGGGAGAGAGTTCGACCGTGACACGGTCGCCCGGGAGGATCCTGATGTAGTGCTTGCGCATCTTTCCGGAGATGTGGCCGAGCACGCTGTGGCCGTTGTCGAGCGTGACGCGGAACATCGTGTTGGGCAGCGCCTCCTCGACGACGCCCTCCAACTCCAGCGCAGCCTCTTTGGTCGAGCCTGCGCGAGCCTCGCGCTTGGCGCGGGTCTCGGCGTCAGCCACCCTACGCGAGGGTGGTCGTCCGCTGCGTCGACGTGCCATTCGTCCTTCTTCAGTCGGTGTGTGGGTCTCGGGGCGCGCACGGACAGGAGCGGCGCAGCCGCCGATCACCCACGGTAGCAGGTCCGCACGCGCGCGCTCAGATGGTTGACAGCAGCACCAGCGCGGCGGTTTCGGCGAGCAGACCTCCCGCGCCGACACCGTCGCCGTTCAGCTCGCCGAAACGTCCCTGCCACCACCCTCCGAAGACGATCGTCACGCCCCCCGCCAGCAACAGGGCACTGATCCCCGGTGACCCCGACGGCAGGACGCACACCACCGCGGCCAGGCCGGCGCCCACCAGGACGACACGCCGCGGGTGCTCCAGGACATGCGGCAGCGAACCGTCCTGTCGCGGCGTCAGCCATGCGATCAGCAGCACCATCGCGGCACGGCCCGCGACAGGCGCGGCGAACAGCCGGAAGCCGAAGTCAGCGGAGAACGTCAGCGCGCCGTAGCGCAACAGGCAGACGAGGATGACTGCGGCGGCTCCCATGGCGCCGATCGTGGGGTCGCGCATGATCGCGATGCCTTCGTCGTCGCGACGACCGCTCGCGGCGCCGTCGGCGACGTCCGCCAGGGCGTCCAGGTGCATCCCCCGCGTCACCACCGCGTCCACCAGCAACACGAACGCCGCGGTCACGCCGGCCGACGCGACGCGCTGCCCGATCAACCACCCGGGCAGCGCCCAGCACGCGCCGATCAACAGGCCGACGACCGGAAAGAAGATCAGGGTCGCCGCGCCGGCCCGAAAACGACGCTCCTGCCGCGGCAGGAGCGTCAGCAACTGCAGAGCG
>WHTG01000075.1 GCA_009377835.1 Nitriliruptorales bacterium | reverse complement strand
GCGCATGGCTGTCGCCGCGGTGCGCACCGCGTTGACGATGTTCTGGTAGCCGGTGCAGCGGCAGAGGTTCCCCTCCAGGCCGTGGCGGATCTCCTCGTCGCTGGGGTCGGGGTTTTCCCGCAGCAGGTCGACGGTCTGCAAGATCATCCCGGGCGTGCAGAAGCCGCACTGCAGGCCGTGCTCCGAGTGGAAGGCTTGCTGCACGGCATGCCATCCCTCGTCGCTGGACAGCCCCTGGATCGTGGTGATGTCCGAGCCGTCGGCCTGGACCGCGAGCACTGTGCAGCTCTTTGCACTCTGGCCGTCCAGCAGCACGGTGCACGACCCGCAGTTGGAGGTGTCACAACCCACGACCGTCCCCGTGAGCCCGAGGCGCTCGCGCAGGTAGTACACGAGTAGGAGACGGGCGTCGACCTCGTCGGTGTAGCTGACACCGTCGACCCTGACAGAGACCTGGGGCATCTGATCCTCCTTGCCACCGTCGACGACCGAACCTAGGACAACCCTGGCCTGTTGGGAAGGATTTTTGGTCCTCGATCGCCAGATTCCCGGCTTGACCGACGTCGCGCTGGAAGAAGTGCCGGAGGCATTCTCTCGTCGTACGCCGCGGTAGGACGGACTGGAAGTCTGATCGGGCGCGGGAAACGGCGCCGGGGCGACGTTGGTCCCCTGTGACGGGCGAATGACGCTCGCGATACCCGAGGCGGTTGTGGTCGTCGCCGGGGATACCCGAGCTCAGTTGAAGGCGAAGAGCGGGGGGAGAGCGGCGACGACGGTCGCTGCCCAGAGGGCGAAGACGGGGAGGTAGGAGGTCTGCCATCGCTCGAGACGGTGGAAGGCGACGCGCCCCCTGAGGAACCGCACAGCGAGCCAGGCGGCTCCGGCCAGGTTCACGAGCAGCACCAGGTTGAGTCCGAGCGCAACAGTCCGGTTCGGGGTGAATCCGAGCTGGCCGATCCGGGCCACCATCGCGCCGAGCACCATGGCGTCGAGCACGAGTGCGCCGACGACGGCGACCAGCTGGAAGCGGTCCATCCAACCCGGCGACATCGACGGATCCCGGGCGGACATCCCGTACAGGACGAGCCCGAGCACCACCACCAGCAGGACGTCGAAGACGCCGAGCAGCTCGCGGTCGAAGGCACCACCGAGGTCTGTCAGGGCATACACGACCGCGGCCCCGGCCAGCATCACCGCGAACAGCGGGGTGAAGAGCATGGTCAGCACCGGCGCCATGTTCTCCACCACACGCTGCTTGGACTCCACGAGCCACGCCGCCACGATCACGGCACCGGCGGCGCCCGACGGAAGCACCCACTCGACGATCCGCTCCACGCTGACGGCACCCGTGGGCTCGAGGATCGCCCCGGTCAGCGCCATGAGCACGCCGCCCCCGAGCGCGATCAACACGTAGTAGATGAACCATTCGCCAGTGAAGCGGACGAAGTCCATACGTCGATCGCGCGACCGGATCGTGCCGCCCATGTACGGGTAGGCGACCGCGAACCACAGCACGACGGGCAGATGGAGCGCGACGAGGAGCTCGGTGGCCGAGCCCGCACGGTACGGATAGAGGTTGACCACGACCGCAACGAGCACGAAGGGCGCGATCGTGAGCACCCATCGCCTGGTGTCGAGCTGCCGCCGGCGGGCGAAGTACCCGGCGAGGAAGGGCAGCACGAACAGACTGATGTTCCGCAGCCACCCTGCTTCCTCTTCGGGGAACTGAGCAGCCAGGCGCGCGACCTGGATGGCGACGGCCGCAGCCAGCGCGAAGACGAGCGCCTCGACCCACCCGCCCGACGGGGGCGCTGGCTCGTCCTCACCGCTCAGGACGAGCTGCTTCCAGAGCCGGCCGCTGTGCTCGCGCGCGAACTCCCGCGACAGAGTGTTGAGGTCCCCCATCCGCTTCACGGCGACGAGGAACGCCTCATCGGCTGCGAGGCCGGCCGCGTCCAACTCGACGATCTGGTCGCGAAGGTGAGCCTCGAGCTCATCAACGTCCCGGCCGTTGACGGCCGGGGCCTTCGCGACGTAGGCCCGCCACTCGGCGATCTGTGACTCCACGCCATCCATGGTCACGCCTCACCGAGTGCCGTCAGCAGCCCACCGGAGCCGCGCCAGACGTCACCCAAGGCACGCGCCACGGTCACCCACTGCCGTTGCTGCTCCGCGAGCGCTGCTCGCCCGTCGTCGGTGATCGCGTAGTACCTGCGGCGACGGCCTTCGGGCGGCGTGCGCCACTCCGTTGTCACGTACCCGAGCCGGCTCAGGCGGTGGAGCAACGGGTAGAGCATCCCGTCGGTCCAATGGAGCTCCCCGTCAGAGAGCTCACGCACCCGCTTCAGGATCGCGTAGCCATAGCTCTCACCCTCGGCCAGGATCGACAGCACGAGCGGCGTCGATGACGCCGCTACCAGGTCCTTGTCGATGTGCACATCCCCTCCTACGTCTCGAAGCGATATGCATAGAAGCACAAGGTACACGTCCACCACAAGGTGCGTAGCGCTGGCGGGCTACCTTGCGCCGATACACAAGATGACCGTCCGGTGCCCTCAGGCGGGCGTCAGGTCTCGAGGGCTGGGGGCGGTGACACCAGCGGAGCGGATGGCGCGGGCAGCATCCGCTGGGGTGCCGGGTCGGGGGCCCGGGAGGCCGCGGCCGTCAGCGCCCCCATGAGTGGTGTGGCGGCGGCCGATGGGCCATCGAGGCGGAGCACCCGCACGGTGGTCTCAGAGCGTGTGCGGTTGGGGGAAGCGGGATCCATAGCTCGCCACACGCGTTCGACGCTCCCGCGGACGGCGGCCCCGTCGGTGCTGGTGTCCACCGCGAGCACGACCTGCTCCAGGGGGTACAGATCGACGAGAACGCCGAGCTCGTACGCCACGCCCCTATTCGCCGCTGTGAACCCTCGCAGATCCATGAGCACGGCGCTGCTTTCCGCCGCGAGGTGCTGCACGGTCATGCGCCACGTGTCGTCGTGGCAGAAGTACTCCTCGACGCGGTAGCGACCGTCCCGGTCCGGTCGCTCCTCACGGGCGGCCAGGCGTTCAGCGAGGTCTTGCGGCCCCCGGACGAAGCGCCGCGCGAGCCGTCCCCGGACGAAGTCGAGGAACTCGTGCGGTTGCAGGCTCGCCGTGGCCAGGTCAGGACCCGCGATCATTTGCACGGTCCCGAGGTACGCCCAGGGACGTGTGACGTCCCGTAGCAGGCGCTCGCTGCGTCGGCGCGAGCCGAACGTGCGCAAGAACAGCAGTCGCAGGTTGCCCGGATGCGTTGCCGGTCGCAGCAGCGTGCGGCTGCCGATTCCTATCACCACCTGGTGGGCGGCGAGGGCGAGCAGCGGGGCCGGCGTGTACCGGGCATCGGCCGGGACGAAACCGGCCAGGGCCAGCCACATCGTGGCGAACAGCCACCACTGTCCCGTGAGCAAGCTCCGGTCACTGGACTGCCGGCGCTCGTAGCGCCCCGCGATCCATCGCACGCCCACGAACCCGAGCGCCGCGGCGGCGGCGAGGAAGCCGAGTGCGAGGATGGTGGCGATTCCGGTGAGCGACGGGGTCACGTTGACGAGCGGCAAGCCCAGCCACGGTGCCACGGCGAACCCCACGCCCACGACGAGCCCGCAGGGCGCGAGGAATGGCCCGACGGCGCGCAGCCGGTGGTGGGTTAGGGCCAAGAGCAGGACGGCCGGAGGCCCGATTGTGATCGCGGCGAGGAGCATCATCCCGCCGGTGCCGGCCCCGCCGAGGGCGCCCGGAACGATCAGCAGCACCAGGTACCCGGTCAGCAGCAGGGCCCCCCGGCCGCGGCCGCCGAGCACGTGGCTGAGCGTCGGAACCAGCGGCCAGGCGAAGAGCAGGCCGAGTGTGGCGAAGCGGACCGGTGACAAACCCAGGCGCGCCGCGGCGTGGAACACCGCGCTCGCCACGACACCGTAGGAGAGCGCCGCGACGACGTGCAACAGGACCGTGCGGGCCTGCATCGCCGCCACGAAGGCGTCTTCGGGGCGGTCGGGCTCAGCAGCGTCGCCGTCGAGGACCTCCCAGCGAAGCTGCGGCGGTTCGGTCAACACCGCACGCGGTGGGGGTTGTGTGGTCGCCTGCCCCGGCGCGGGCCCAGCGGTGGTGGCGGCGCGCAGCATCGAGCGGCGCACAGCCTGGCGGTAGCGCCACTGGACGAACAGCGCGAGCGGCGGCACGAGTGCCACCATCACCACGATGCCGAACAGCAACACGCCGTAGACATCCACCGCAGGGACCACTGGAGCGCCCATAGCCGTTTCCCGCCGCACGGCGCCGCCGAGCTAGACGGCGCTTGTCTCAATTCGCTCTCAGTTGTGACACGGTCCGTGCTCGGCCACAAGACCCCATTGTTTCGCTGCGTGTTTCCGGAGCCACCGGACAGGCCCACGGACAGTGCCCTAGCGTGTTTGGCTCGCGTCCGACTTGGCGGCCTCCTCACGCGCCGAAACCCACTTCGCGTGCTCCTGAGAAATCAGCCCCTCGATGCGGTCCGCAAGTAGTGCCCGCAAGTCATCGCCGTCCGCGTAGGGGCCGGCGTTGGCGAGGTACAGATACTTCTCATGCTTCAATGCTTCGCAGGTCGACCGATACGCGGTCCAGTTTTGTTGATACTGGTTCAACTGCTGAAAGCCCTCGAGGACGACCACCGCCGCCCCCAGAGAAGCCGTTACTGCCGGGTGGGGATCCACGGTCGCGAGCGCGGGAATCGCCGCGGCGGCGATCAACTGCGCCGCCTTCACACGCTTGAAGGCGCGCTGGTTCGCGATGCTCTTGCGGTCGTACCACTCGATCTGGTGGTCGAGGCGCTCCATCGTGGGATCCGGGTTCACACGCTCGATTCTGTCATGGCCCTACGATGCTTCACCGGAACCTCGTTGTCCGCGACCCCTTGGCGCCTAGCCCCAAAGAGAACATCAGGCTGATCACTCAGCCCCGCCTCGTCGACCTATGTCCTGGTGCGGTACCGAAGGTGAACCACACCGTTGCCGAACCAGCGTTCATCCAGTAGCTCGAGCTTCAGGCGAACATTGCTGGGAAGCGACCGCTTCCCGCCTCCGACCACGATCGGAGTGAGATACAGGTGGAGCTCATCGACCAACCCGGCCTTGAACGCCTCGGCGGCGAGGTGAGGGCCGCCGACCGCAAGATCCTGTGTCGCTGAAACCTTGATCTGGCGGATCGCATCAGAGTCGAAGTCGCGCTCGATGCGCGTCTTTGCGGTGGAGACAGCCTTGAGGGATTTGGAGTACACGATTTTGTCTGCCGCCTGCCAGATCTTCGCGAAGTCACGCATGAGCGGCGATCGGTTCGCGAGCGTCGGTTCGGTCTCCCAGCCGACCATGGTCTCGTACATCCGGCGTCCGTAGAGGTAGGTGCCGACCGGCCTCTGCATGCGGTTGATGAAGCTGTGGACCTCCTCGTCCGGCACGGCCCACTCGAACTTGCCATGTTGGTCCTCGATATAGCCGTCGAGCGACGTGATGGCCGCGTAGATCAGGCTCGCCATGGCGCGCTCCCCGGAGATCCAATCATTGGTTGAACGCGCCGAACAATAGATCGCTCATTGCCTGCAGTAGAGGCTGACTCCCTCGGTAGTCCCTGCTACTTGCTCACGATCTGGATCAGGTTGCCGCAGGTGTCGTCGAGTACCGCCGTGGTCACACCGCCCATGTCGGCAGGCTCCTGGGTGAAGCGAACGCCCCGGGTGCGGAGCCGGTCGAATTCCGCGCGCACATCGTCTACCGCGAACGACGTGAACGGGATGCCATCTTCCACCAGCGCCTGCTTGAAGGGGCCCGCTGCGGGATGGCCATCGGGTTCCAGGAGGAGTTCTGTCCCCTCTGGCTCTTCGGGCGACACGACGGTCAACCACTTCGCCTCACCAAGGGGGACATCGGTCTTCTTCACGAAGCCGAGCACGCCGGTATAGAAGTTGAGCGCCTTGTCTTGGTCGTCAACCAAGACACTGGTGATGTTGATCCTCATGTAGGCCTCCTGTCAGTCTTGAGCCAGCCAGCGGTCGACAATCGCAAGCAGCGGTGATGTCTTGATGAAGTGGAACTTGTATCTACCGTCCCTCGTCGTGCTCACCAGCTCAGCCTCCTCGAGGACGTTGAGGTGCTGCGAGATCGCCTGGCGGGTGGAGCCCACCCCGTGCTTCATGGTGAGTCGCGAGCAGAGCTCAAAGAGCGTCTGGCCATTACGATCTGCCAGCTCGTCGAGGATCGCCCGTCTGGTCGGATCGGCCAGAGCCTTGAACACGTCGCCCACGCCGAGACCATAGGCAAGTTGTTACTTGCATGTCAACCGGCGTTGTGGAACCTGACCCAACGGCCTGAACCTCCGCACGGCTGGCAGCTGTACACGCCGCTCACTGCGGTTGCGGGTCTGGTTCGGCTAGCTCGTCGCGCAGCAGCATGCCTCGGGTCAGGCAGACTCCAGTTGACCCTGCTGCCTGGCTGCGCGTCGATCAGAGCGAGCCTGCCCACGCCGGGCGATGGCATCGGCGAGGCGGGCTGCATCCCGTCCCACCCCGTGGATCTGCTCGGAGGAGACGGAGTGCAGGAACTTGAGGCCCAGGAAGTACAACCCGGGCTCGGACTCGACGACGCCCCGGTGATGAACCGGCTCTTGGGGGCCGAGCACGGGAGGTCAATCCAGGAGAAGCCGGGGTGGAACCCCGTGCACCAGATCACGTTGGCGACCTCGAGCCGCTGGTCGGCCTCGAGTTTGGGCTGTCCGCGTTCGGCGCCCCCGTGACGCGGGGCACACCTCGCAGAGGCGGACAGCATGATGGGCCACAAGGGCCTGAACTGTTTCACGGCGCTGCTGCATGGGATCGCGCCGAGCCCCGGCTCCACCATCGACGCGCGGAGCGTCCGATCTACAATGGCCCCTACGTCGGTTGAGCGCGGGGGTCGTCGTACACGTGAGCGAGCGAACGATGGACCTGGCTGGAGCCGGGAGGCACCGAGGCTGAGCGATGACGGAGAGCATGCTCATCGATCCCAGCGCCCGGCCCAGCGGCCCCGGCTGCGTCGGATGTCTCGCCTCGGGCGGCTGGTGGCTCCACCTTCGACGGTGTGCCGCATGCGGTCACGTCGGCTGCTGCAACTCGTCGCCGTCGCAGCACGCCCGCCGGCACGCCGCCGAGACCGGCCATACCGTCGTCGCAAGCTTCGAGCCGGGTGAGATCTGGTTCTACGACTTCGACACCGACGGATTCCTCGACGGTCCGGAGCTCGAGCCGCCCCACCACCATCCCCTCGACCAGCCGGTACCCGGTCCCGCCGGGCGCGTGCCGTCGGACTGGATCCGCCGGCTGCATTGACCGGGACTACTGGAGGCCAGGGGGTGACCAGACGATGGACAGGGGCTCGACGGGCGCGACGGGCGCGACGGGCAGACGAGGCGAACCGGGGCGGCGTCACCCAAACCAAACCCCGTCAGGCGTTGTGAAAGGAGGCTGAGCTCATCTTCGGCCGCGCGACCTACCCCGGAAGGCCCGGCTCGGTCTCCAGGCGCCGAACCTCGGCGCAGGCAGAGATCGATGCCGCGGTGGCGCTCGGGACGCACGCTCGTGCGCGCTGGGCGCCATCGACTTCGCCAGGACCGCATGCGACAGTGATGTTCCGGTGGTTCTACGGCCATGCGGTCCTTAGGAGGCTCTGGTATGTCGGAGCGGACGGAGCTTACCCGTCGAACCCATCCTCGAGGCGCTCGACGCCCAGTCGCACCGCCGGTTCGTCAAGAGCCACTTGGCCGCGGACGGGGTGCCGTTCTGGGACGAGGTGTGCTACATCGTCGTCGGCCGTGACACTCGCGACGTGTTCATGTCGCTGTGGAACCACTACAGCGGCCATACGAGGCCATCTTCGACATCCTCAACGACGACAGCCGCCCGGGAGAGCCCTTCCCGCGACCACCCGACGATCCACGGAAGCTGTGGAAGCAATGGTCCACCCGGGGATGGTTCCCCTGGGAGTCCGATGGCTGGCCCTACTGGTCACACCACCATCACATCGCCACGTGGTGGGAGCTGCGGGGGCGGCCCAACGTGGGCTGGTGGGGGACGCGACGTTCCAGTCGATGAAGGACGAGGCCCAGCGGCTGGATGCCGAGGCGGGGGGCGGGGGATGGTCCATCTGGCGCGACGGTAGTGCGACATTCTTCCACCAGGGAACGAACGGGCGGTGGCGGTCCATCCTGACGGACGAAGACCGCGCGCTGTACGAGGCATCTGCGGCCTGCCTGGATCCCGACCTCAGGTCCTGGCTGGAGGGCGGACGCGGCGCCACGACCCCGACGAGATGCCCCCTGAATAGCCGGGCGTTGAAGGTCAAACCGTTTGCCAGGCTCTGACGAGACCTCGGCTCGGCAGCTCCACAAGGAGTGGCCACGGGAGATGACGCCTCCATGTGCGCCCCGTATCCGGGAGCGACACCGCGACCGACCTGCACCAACCTGGGGGATGTGGACGATTGACCGGGGACCAACCGTGTGATCTTCTCGCCGCCGGGTGCGAAGGCCAAGCATTGAAGGGAAGAAGGTGGCTTCGATGCAGGCGCGCGCACTCATCCGCCGCCCACGTAAGGAGAGGTTATGAAGTTCATGTACGGCAAGTGGACCTTCAGCGTCCTGGCGATGTTCGCCGCGGTTCTCGGCGCTGGAGCGAAGTGGAACTAGCCCGGCAATGTGGGAGCGGCCGGCGGTTGCCCGGCCGCTCCCACTACTTTCAGGTCTGATCAGACCGGCGGGACCGTGGTGAGCGCTCTGGACAGGAAGTTGCGACGGTATGTCCTGACCGTCGTCGTCAGCGGCGCGCTGACCTTGATTGCCCTGTTGCTGAGCACTGACTGGCGCGCGGTGCGTGAGCGCCCGGCCCTGTATCTGTCACTGCTACTGCTTCTGTTCGTCGGCGAGATGCGCCCAATCAACATTGTGAGAGGCTCGATCAGCGGCGGCGAAATCGCGATATCGACGCCTTTCATCTTCGCGATGTTGCTCACAGCCGGCGTTTCAGCGGCGTGCGCTGGGCTCGCTTTGTCCTGCATCGTCGCTGACCTGTTCCTACGAAAACCCCCGCTGAAGCTGGTGTTCAACGCGGCGCAATATGTGTTGTCCCTCGCTGCCAGCGGTGCGGCGTTATTGCTTCTGGCGGGTGCCCGCACGATGATGACGGACCCTCGACTGGCTGCGATCGACCTCGGCATCGTGCTCATCGCAGGCGCTGTGTTCTTTGCCCTCAACAGCACGCTGCCATGCATTGCGATTGCGCTGGACCAAAACCTGCCGGCGCTGTCGATCCTGCGTCGTGACTTCTCCTACCAGCTGGCGACGGCTGGTGTGCTTGTCATGACATCACCGCTGGTCGTTGCGGCAGCTGGCTACAGCTTGATGCTGCTGCCCATCTTGCTTCTGCCGGCATTGGCGGTGCAGTGGAGCAGCCAGCTGTCGCTTAACAACGAGCACCAATCACTCCACGACTCGCTAACGTCGCTGCCGAATCGGACGCTCTTCCACGCGCGCGTTACCGATGCTATGCCGATGACTCACTTCAGCGCCATCATGCTCATCGACTTGGACCATTTCAAAGAGGTCAATGACACGCTGGGTCATAGGACGGGCGACAAGCTCCTGCGCGCCGTTGCCGAGCGACTTTGTCATTACCTTGGCCCAGCGGCCACCGTTTCCCGTCTTGGAGGGGACGAGTTCGCGGTGATGCTGCCGGATACATCGTCTGAGGACGCGCTCGATGCCGCCCACGCGGTGCTGGACGTCTTGCAAAGCCCGTTTTCCGTCGACGACTTCTCGTTGTCCGTCGAAGCCAGCATCGGCGTTGCGCTGTATCCGGACCACGGGACGGATTCCGGCACGCTCCTTCGCTGCGCGGACGTTGCCATGTACTTGGCCAAGCAGTCTGGCCGCGGCGCGGAGCTGTACTCGCTTGATCGCGATCAGCACAGTCGGCAGCGCCTGAGGCTACTGGGCCAAGTTCAAGACGCGATTTCAGATGGCCAGTTCATCCTCCACTACCAGCCGCAACTCGAGCTCAGGTCCGGCCGCGTCGTGGCGGTCGAAGCTCTGGTTCGATGGCAGCATCCGGAGTTCGGTCTGTTGCACCCTGTCGATTTTGTTCCGCTCGCCGAACACAGCATTCACATGTCAGCCCTTACGTCGTACGCGATCGAGCAAGCCCTCACGCAGCAAGCGGCGTGGTTCGCTCAAGGCATCGACGTGCGTGTTGCCGTCAACGTGCCAGCCAATGCTTTGCATGCGCCCGACTTCGTACAAGGTGTTGCGGCGGCCCTGTCGCGTTTCGGCGTAGCGGCGCGGTCTCTGGACATTGAAATCACCGAGAGCACGATCATGGCCAATCCAGCCCGCGCGCTTGCCAGTCTCCAGGCACTGGACGCTCTTGGCGTTCACCTGTCCATAGATGACTTCGGCACTGGCTACTCGTCGTTGGCGTACTTGAAGCAACTTCCGGTTCACGCCGTGAAGATCGATAAATCATTCATGCTTAACGTGACCGGAGATGCCGACGACGGGCGCATTGTCCAGTCGATCGTGGGACTAGCGAAGAACCTCGGCCTGCAAACCGTCGCCGAGGGGGTCGAGGATGAGGCCACGTTGAGTCTGCTGCGAGAACTCGGCTGCGACCTTGCCCAGGGGTACCACATATGTCGGCCGGTTCGGGCTGCTCAACTGAGCGACATACTGGTTCGTCGTGTGACTGGTGTTCGCGCGGGGACGCGCGACCGTTTCAACCCGACGGTGGGATGAACCGATGTTGATCGTCGCTGCAGTTGTGATCTGTGCGGCCACTGTCCCGCTAACCGGCGGACGACTTTCGTCCTTGCAACAGATCAAACTGCGCGGGACGCTGGCGCTCACGCTTGCGCTGGCCATTCAGGTCCTGATCATCTCCGTGTTCCCGGATCGTTTCACCGCCACCCACGTCCCGGCGCATCTGGGGTCGTATGCCCTGGCGGGCGTGTTCTTCTGGTTGAACCGACGCGTCCCCGGCCTCTGGATAACAGGACTCGGCGGTGGGCTAAACCTCGTCGCTATTGCAGCAAACGGAGGTGTCATGCCTGCGTCGGCCACGGCCGTCGCAGCCTCGGGAGCGCCGACGGCAGACGCGGGGGCGTTCATCAACTCCACCGCAATGGCGGCTCCACGCCTGGCGTGGCTGGGCGACGTCTTCGCGCTGCCGAGTATCTGGCCGCTGTCTAATGTCTTCAGCATCGGCGACGTCTTGATCATTCTCGGCGTCGCCATCGTGCTCCATCGCGCCGGACGGTCATGCGCGTCGTCGCCGAGCGGCCCGCCCTCGTGAGCTTCTCGATGGCACCGGCCGACCGCCTCCCGTGGCGAGTGCCGGACTGTGGATCCGTGGCGTCGCGACTTGGTGGGCTTCGTGAAGCCCTACCTTCCAGCAGTGCCTGCACGCGTCCTGGAAGTTGGATGCGGGGACGGATGGCTCTGCCACGTGTTGGCCGACGCCGGGTACGCGGTTCGGGGGATTGACCCGCAGGCCCCTGAAGACCCACTCCTTAGCCGGGTGGGGTTGGAGGAGTTCCACCACGCGGATGCCTTCGACGCAGTGCTGGTCGTCCTGTCCCTTCATCACATCCGCGACCTCGACCGTGCGGTGAGCAAGATCGCTGACCTGCTCGTGCCCTCCGGCAGGATCGTGGTCGTGGAGTTCGCGTGGGACCGGTTCGACGATGCAACCGCCCTCTGGTGTCTGAAACACCTCCCGAGTGAACCCGGCGAGCACAACTGGCTGCACGCGCTCTGCGTTCAACTCCGGGAACGCCAACTCCAGGGACAGCCACTGCAAGCGGACGCCCTCATCCATGGTTGGGCCGCTGACGAGGGGTTTCACTCGTCGGCGGAGATGACCCGGGCCCTACGAAGGCGATTCTCCAACGATGCCTTCGAGTGGGCCCCGTTATCTGTACCCGAACCGGCAGATGTCACGGCAGAAGAGGAACGCGTGGCGATTCACTCACAGCGCATCGCAGCCACCGGCCTCCGATTCGCCGGCTCTCTCCGAGGCTGACCGGCGTGAAACAAACCACCACCCGCCCACAGACGTAGCGGTCGTACGCACCGACAGAGACTTCGCACTCGAGGAGGACGTCGACGAGCTACTGAGACAGGTGTGTGCCGACGCCCGTGGACACGTCGGGTGGTCGATCACGACCGGAGGTGTGGTTTCGTCAATATTGAGGATGCCCGCACGGCGCTCCGGACCCATGCTCGGGTTTCCGCAGCGCAGGGCAGGGCCGGCAGCCGGGGGCCGCGCCTGGGGAGGTGTTGGGTCTGAGTCCGCTTGTGCATCGGTCGCTCGCACTATCCATTTCGCTGCTTGCCGCCCTGGCGTCGCCCGTCGTTGCGATGGCCGCGGACGACCAGGAACAAGAGCGCCGACCGGCCGACCTGTCGGTCGAGGACGTCTCGGTCGACAGGGACGCTGTGGTCAAGGTCAAAGTGGTGGCTCCGGGCGACCTCCCTGATGGCGCCCCGGCCGAGGCGTTCACGGTGACCGAGGACGGTCAGCAGCGTGATGTCAAGGTGAAGCGCATCCCCACTGATGATCTGCAGATCGTTCTGGCCCTCGACACCAGTGGCAGCGTTGCGGCCAAGCCGCTGCGGGTGGTCAAGTCCGCTGCGCTGTCGTTCGTCAATAGCTTGCCGCCACATGTGCCCGTGGCCGTGGTCGAGTTCAACAGCCAGGCCAGCGTGGTGACGAACATGACGCACCGGCGCGAGCCAGTGCGTCGCGCCATCAAAGCGCTGGACGCGCGCGGTCGTACGTCGCTGCTCGATGGCGTGCTTGAGTCAATCGCCGCCTTCGACAAGAAGGCCGACAAGCGGCGGGTCATCGTCCTCATGGCCGACGGTGAGGACAACCAGAGCGTCTCGTCCTTCGCGAAAGCGCGCGCGGCCCTCCGCAAGCACGACGTCGTGCTGCACGCCGTTCGGCTTGCGACCGACTACTCCGACGTCAAACCTCTTCGCGCGCTCGCCCAGACGGGCAACGGCAAGGTCATCGCGATGGACGACGCCGACCGGGTACACGACGCGTACCGGCAGACTGGAGCGAAGCTCATCAACCTCTATGAGCTGACCTACCGCTCTCAGGCGGACGGTAACGCAACGCTGAAGGTGCGCTTCGAGCACCGCGGCGTCATGGCGCAGGGAACGCGTCAAGTCGACGTGCCATCGGCGCCGCCGGCGGCGGGAGGATTGATGAGCCTGCTCGGATCCGGCTTCTGGACTCGCCGCTGGGCGCTGCACTCAATCGCGGCGCTGTGGGTCCTGGCTGTTGTCATCTTCGTTGCCTCCGCGCGCCGTCTAAGTCCGCGATAAGCCATTCGCCGCGCTCTGCCACTCGGGCCAACGCGCGTAGCCGACCTCTCACGTGCCTGCCGGGAGATTGCCTGAAGGCCCGTGCTGAAAGATGTAGAAGTGGGTCCGGCTCCGAACAGCACCAGGCCGCACGATGTCCACGGAGTCCGCGCCGGCAGGTGCTCCCCGAGATAGCGGCTCTGTTTCCAGTGAAGTCGAGGGCTCGATGTCCGTAGCAGACGCGGTCTGGCCGGCTGGGTCGCCAGCCGTGGGAGACCGAGCACAGCGCTCGCGCAGCGTGTCCCGGGAGGACATCGAACGATTCACCGAGATCAGCGGCGACCGCAATCCGCTGCACTACGACGAGGAGGCTGCGCGGGCCTCCCACTTCGGGGAGATCGTCGTGCAGGGCGGTGTCACGACCGCGATCCTCAACGCGGTCGTCGCCGAGGACCTGCCAGGTCCGGGCACCGTGTTCCTGAACGTCGCCTGGGACTTCCGGGCTCCCGTGCGGCCCGGAGACACGATCACGGGAGAGGTCGAGGTGGTCGACGTCCGGCACGACAAGCCCGTGACACGCCTGCGCACGAGGGTGGTGCGCGACGACGGTGTCACTGCCGTGGAGGGCACCGCCGTCTGCTACACGGTGCCACTGTGACGACCTACGGCCAAAGCGCCTGTAGGCAGCAAGGGCGCGCCCCCGGCTCAGATGATGAGGCGACGCGTCTCGTGTCGCATTTCGTCGTGCAGGGCTGGGTTGGCGACGGCGCTGGCCAGCTCCGAGGCCGCGGGCAGAGCGGATGGGTCACCCGTCCGGTGGCGGTAGAGGTACGCGCGTACGACGAACTCGCGCATGCCGGTCGGTCCGGCGTGCGCCTCGAGGTCATCGACCCACCCGGTCGCGCCCCGGACCCCGTGTGAGATGGCCACCGCGCACAGCGCGTCCTCACAATACGCGCGGATCCACAAGTACGCGTCGGCAATCCGCACGCAACGCGTACGGGCGTCGTCGAGCCAGTCAATGGCATCGTAGACCTCGCCGCGCCGTTCCTTGACGAGCCCGATCCCGCGCGCGCCCATGCCCTCCCAACACGGGTCCCCGAGCTGGCAGCCGAGCGCAAAGGCGTGCTCGTAGGTCTCGGCGGCGCCGTCGACGTCCCCGTCGGCGAGTAGGCAGTCGCCGAGCAGGCTCTCCGGCCACGGGATCAGCGACGTCCATTGCTCGCGCTGTGCGGTGCGAATGGACGTGGTCAACGTCTCCCGCGCCGCTGCTGGTGCGCCCGTCAGCAGCTGCACACGTCCCAGGAACGACG
>WHTG01000038.1 GCA_009377835.1 Nitriliruptorales bacterium | reverse complement strand
GTCGGCGCCTCGGTGTGGGCGTCCGGCAGCCACGTGTGGAACGGCCACATGGGCGCCTTGATGGCAAAGCTCAGGCCGATCGCCAGGAACGCGACGATCTGGAACTGCCTCGTGAACGCACCCGCCGCACCGGCCTCGATGAGCCTGACGATGTCGAACGTGCGCTCAGGCGCCGCGAAGTACAACCCAAGGAACGCCACAAGCATGAAGACCGAACCAAACAGCGTGTACAGGAAGAACTTGATCGCCGCGTAGTGACGGTTTGGCCCTCCCCAGATTCCGATCAGGAAGTACATCGGGACCAGGACGAGTTCCCAGAACACGAAGAACAGCACGAGGTCGAACGCGATGAACGTCCCAGCCATGCCGGTGGTCAGCATCAGCATCAGCGCCAGGAACGCCTTGGGCTTGCCCGGCTCCTCGATGTGGCCGAAGGCGTAGATGGCGCAGAGCATCGTCAGCAGGAACGTCAGCACGAACAGCGGCAGGGAGATGCCGTCGATGCCCACGTGGTAGTTCGCGCCGATGGCGGGGATCCAGGGCACGTTGACCTCGAAGGCCATGCCCCTCCCCCCCGCTGACCCCGCGTAGTAGCCGATCAGGATCCCCACCGACATCACGAACGACACGATCGTGGTCACCAGGGCGACAGGCTTCGCGGCTTCCTCGCTGCGCTTGGGGATCAGAGTGATGACGCCCGCCCCCAACAGCGGGAGGAACACCGTGATGGTGATCGCCAATTTGCTCAGCATCTTTTGCGGTCCTCAGTTGAAGGCAGCAGCAGCGAAGGCCACCGCGAAGACGAGCACGCCGAGGAACATCCCGCCGGCGTAGAGCTGCACGTTGCCGCTCTGCAGTTTTCGGAACACGTTGCGACCCAGGAACCAGGCGCCGCCGGCCATGCCGTTGAGCGCACCGTCGATCGCGCGCTGGTCCGCATACTTGTACGTGACGTTGCCCAGCCGTCCGGCCAGCGCGCCGGCGCCGAACACGGCCCGGTCGATGACGTTGTCGTTGACCCAGTACATCGCCGGCGCGACCCGGTCGCGGAGTGTGCGGTGGGTGATGACGTCGGTGTAGAGGTTGTCCAGGTAGTACTTGTTCACCAGGACGTTGGAGACCCAGCCCATCCGCAGCATCGGCTCCCGCTCGGGGACGATGCGGTACAGCAGGGTCCCGATGACGACCCCCGCGACCGCCAGCAGCGTCGTGATCAACGCCAGCGGCACGAAGAAGTGCGCGGGGTGCCCGCCGAAGTAGTCGAGGTCGAACATCGTCCAGGCCGCGAAGCCGCTGGAGTGGAAGCGGTCGAACGGCAGGTTGATGAACCCGACAAGCGCCGCTGGAATCGCCAGCGCGACCAGTGGTCCTGCCATCGCGGGGCCGCTCTCGTGCGGGTGGCCGTGGCCACGGAACGAACCGGCGAACACCAACCACAGCACGCGTGTCATGTAGAAGGCCGTGATCATCCCCCCGATGGCGCCGACGACAACCAGGAGCCAGCCGGTGATCGACGCGTCACCTGTGGCGTCGGCGAGCGCACCAGCGAGCACCTCGTCCTTGGACCAGAACCCCGCCAGAGGCGGGATGGCCATCAACGCGAACGACCCGACGACGAATGTCACGAACGTCACCGGCATGTAGCGCTTCAGCCCGCCCATGTCGCTCATGTTGTTGCTGTGCACCGCGTGGATGAGCGACCCGGCGCCGAGGAAGAGCAGGGCCTTGAAGAAACCGTGGGTGAACAGGTGGAAGATGCCGGCGGTGTAGGAGAACGCCAGCGCCGCGACCATGTAGCCCAGCTGGCTGACGGTCGAGTACGCCAGCACCTTCTTGATGTCGTCCTGGACCAGGCGAGCAGCCCAGCGATCAGCAGCGTGATCGTCCCGATGACGGCCACCACCGCCAGGGCGACAGGTGAGTGCTCGTACGCGGGATACAGCCGCGCTACCAGGAAGATGCCCGCCGTCACCATCGTGGCGGCGTGGATCAGCGCGGACACCGGCGTCGGACCGGCCATGGCGTCGGGCAACCACGTGTGCAGCGGGAACTGTGCGGATTTGCCGATCGCGCCGACAAACAGCGAGATCAACGCGAACGTCAGCATTCCCTCGTTGAGTGCCGCGCCGCCCGCCTGGGTCCCTGCCTCCACCGCGCCGAGGATCTCGCCGATGTTGAACGTCCGGAACATGGACCACAGAGCGATGACACCGACCATGAGGCCGACGTCGCCGAGCTTCGTTGTCAGAAATGCCTTGATGGCAGCGCTGGAGTTCTCGTGCTCCTCCCACCAGAACCCGATGAGCAGGTAGGAGCACACGCCGACGAGCTCCCAACCCATCAGCAACATCATCATGTTGTTCGACACGACGAGCAGCAGCATCGACGCGGTGAAGACGCTGAGGAGCGCGAAGAAGTACGTGTACCGCGAGTCCCCGTGCATGTAGCCGGTCGAGTACACCTGGACCATCAGGCTGACGAAGGTGACGAGCAGGAACATCATCGCGGTCAGGCCGTCGACGCGAATTCCGGCTTCCATCTCGAATTCTTCGCCCAGCGGAGTCAGGGGGACGGCGCGTTCCTTCACGAACGCCTGCGCAGCGGCTGCCGCGCCGGACTCTGAGCCGTGCGCGGCTTCCTCTTCCGCGTGCTCCTCACCACTGCCCTCGGCGGCGACCAGGACATCCGTGGCCGACGCGAGCTGTGCGTCGGCGACCGCGTGCTCTTCGTCCTCGCCCTCGTCACCGCCGTGGGCGGACGCAGCGGCGTCGACGTTGGCCGAAAAGACCTCCACTGCGATCCCGACCGACAGCAACAGCGCCACGGCGATCGCCGCGATGCCGATCTCGGCGCCCTTCTTGGGCAGGAGCCGGCCGATCGCGACGATCAGCCCTGCCGACACCGCCGGCAGGAGTGGGACGAGCCACGCAACGTCAGTCATGAGAACGGTCCATCGCTGCGCTACTTGAGACCAACTCTTCCGTCCTCTCAGTACTTCATGAGGTCGGCCTCGTCGATGTTGACCGAGGCGCGGTTGCGGTACAGCAGCAGGATGATCGCGAGGCCCACGCCCACTTCGGCGGCACCGACCGCGATCACGAACAGCGCGAAGACCTGCCCGGTCAGCACAGCGTCGGCGCCCCGGGCGATCTCGCCGAACGCGACGAGGTTGATCGTCACCGCGGCGAGCATCATCTCCACGCTCATCAGCACGAGCACGGCGTTGCGCCGCGAGAGCACCCCGTAGATGCCGACGCAGAACAGCAGCGCCGCGAAGACCAGCGGGTAGGTGGCCTGCACTACTGCTGCACTTCCCTTGGTGCGCTACCGCCTCCGGCTGCTCGAGCGCCCGGTGCGCGGGCGCCGGCGCTGATGGCTCCTGGCGACGCCGTCACGTCGCGGCTGTCCCGCGCCGGGATCTCGTCGGCGAGGTCGGTCACGGGCCCTTCGCCCTCTTCACGTCGCGCCAGGATGATGGCGCCGATCAGCGCGACTGTGAGCATGAAGCCGAGCGCCATGAACGGAAACGCCCACTCGACGTAGATCACCTCGCCCAGCGCTGCCGCCCCCGTGTACTGCAGATCGAGGCGAACGTCGCCGAAGGCCCGGAAGATCACCAGGCACAGGAACAGAAACAGCAGGGTACTGACTCCGAACGCCAGGTGGCCGTTCTCGTTGTGCTGCGCCATCGGGCCGATGGGCGCGCGCGTGAGCATCAGTCCGAACAGGATCAGCACGATCACGGCACCGACGTACACGAGCACCTGCGTCCACGCGAGGAACTCCGCGCCGAGCATCAGGAACGTCCCCGCGACGGACAGCAGCGTCACCACCAGGAACAGCGCTGCATGGACCACGTTGCGGGAGATCACCACCGAGATCGCCGCCGCACCACCGGTGACGGCAACGAGCAACATGAAGATGTCGGCCGCAGTCAGGACATCGTTCACGTCAGCCTTCTCCCCCGGCCCGCTCGGCGCGGATGCGCGCCTTCTCCTTGCGCACGTATGCGGCCTTGGCCTTGGCACGCGCGACCCGCTCGCTCTTGCCCTCGGCGACGAGCTGGTCGAACACCTCCTGGTCGACCTGCGCTTCGACGTGAATGTCTTCCTCTGCTGCCTGCGCCGCCGGCGCGTCGCCGCCGGCCTTGCCCGCAGCCGCGGGTGCCTCCGACGGCGCTGCTGCGGCGGCCGCCTTCTCGGCGGCCTGCCGCGCCGCCTTCAAGCCGTCCTCGATCTCCTTCGGGAGGTCCGCGCCGACGTCCAGCTCTGGTGGAGGCGGGACCGTGTCCATCCACACGCGCAGCTGTTCCTTCTCATGAGTCAGCTCGCGTATCGAGTACGTCGAGTACTCGAACTCCGGCGACCAGAACAGCGCGTCGAAGGGGCAAACCTCGACGCAGATGCCGCAGTACATACACAGCGCGAAGTCGATCGCGAAGCGGTCGAGCACATTGCGTGTGCGAGCCCGGGCGCCTTCTTCCTTGGGCGGCACGACCTCCTTGTGGCTGTCGATGTAGATGCACCAGTCGGGGCACTCGCGGCCGCAGAGCATGCAGACGGTGCAGTTCTCCTCCATCAGCGCGATCACCCCGCGGGTGCGCGGTGGTAGGTCCGGCTTGACGTGCGGGTACTGCTGCGTCGTCGACGGCGACATCATCGTCTTCAAGGTGACGCCGAGACCTTTGAGCAGCCCGATCTGGGGCGGCCTGGGAAGCTTGGGCAGCGTGGGCATCTAGGCGAGAACCTTGGCAATGGCGATGACGACGATGTTAAGCAGACCCAGCGGGATGAGGATCAGCCACGACATGCGCTGCAGTTGATCCTCGCGCAGACGCGGAAACGTGGCGCGGAACCACACCATGACGAAGACGAGGGTGAAGATCTTGCCCATCGTCACGCCGACCCCGAGCAGGCCTGCGACCACCGGATGGAACTCGAACGGCCCCGCACCGAAGAACGCGACGACCCAGTTGATGAGCTCCGGGACGGTCACACCGGGCAGCACGTACCAACCGCCGAGGAACAGCACGGTCGCGATGGCGGACAGGACCACCATCCCCGCGTACTCGGCGAGCATGAAGAACGCGTACTTGATGCCGGTGTACTCCGTCATGTGGCCGAAGATGATCTCGGAGTCCGCGATCGGCATGTCGAACGGGGGGCGGTTCAACTCGGCGAGCGACGCCACGAAGAACAGCAGGAACCCGATCGCGTGCGGGAGAACGAACCACATCGGAAGCAGTCCGAAGATGCGGAAATCCGCCTGCGCCTCGACGATGCTGACCAGCGACAGCGTTCCGGCCTGCAGCACGACGGCGGCGGCGCCGAGCACCAGGGGCAACTCGTAGGCGATCAGCTGCGCAGCCGCGCGGATGCCGCCCATGAGCGAGTACTTGTTCGCACTGGACCACGCCGCCATCAGCACGCCGAGCACGCTGACCGACGAGACCGCCAGCGCAAAGAACACGCCGGCGCCGAGGTTCTCGCCGAAGAGGCCAGGGCCCAGCGGCAGGACGAGCATGACGACCAGCGCGGGAACCAGCGCCACGCCCGGCGCGAGTGAGAACACCCACTTGTCCGCGGCGGTGGGAACGATGTCCTCCTTCTGGATGAACTTCGCGCCGTCGGCGACCAGCTGACCGACGCCGTGCTTGATCGGACCGATGCCCGCCTCCATCGGACCGAGCCGGTCCTGCTGGTGCGCCAGGACCTTGTGTTCCATGTAGCCCGCCACCAGCGGCGCGGTGAGGAAGAAGCCGACCATGATGAGCAGCTTCACCGCGATCGACAGGCCGAGGCTTGGGAAGTCGAGGAGTCCGGGTTCCACGTCAGTCGTCCCTAACGGTCAACGTCGCCGACGACGAAGAACACGCTGCCGAGGATCGCGATCATGTCGGACAGCAACGCACCCTCCAGCAGGTACGGCATCATCGAGATGTTGTAGAAGGACGGCGTTCGCATCTTCAGGCGCCACGGGTTCTTCTTGCCGTCGCTGACCAGGTAGTAGCCCAGCTGGCCCAGCGGCGCCTCGGTACGGGTGTACACGGCGCCTTCGGGCGCTTTCACGATCTTGGGCAGCTTGACGTTGCACGGTCCGGGGGGAATCCGGTCCAGCGCCTGGTCGATGATGTACGTGGACGCGTCGATGCGGTCCAGCAGCATCGCGAAGCGGTCGAAACTGTCGCCGTTGCCGCCCACGGGCACGGGGACATCCAGCTCGCCGTACTTCGCGTAGGGCTGAGTCACGCGAGAGTCCTCGCCGATGCCCGTCGCGTGCAGCGTCGGGCCGCTCACGCCGTACTCCAGGGCGATCTGGGGCGGCAGCACACCGACGCCCTTGGTGCGTGCCATGAAGATCTCATTGCCGAACAGAAGGTCGCGATACTGCTGTGTCCCTCGCCGGATGACCTTGATCAGCTTCGCGCTGGCTTGCAGGAATCCCGCGGGCAGGTCCTCCTTCACACCACCGATTCGGTTGTACGTGAAGTGCAGCCGCCCCCCCGTGGCGGTCTCCATCAGGTGCTGGATGTCCTCGCGCTCACGGAATGCGAAGAACAGCGGCGTGATGGCGCCCAGCTCCAGACCGAAGGACCCGACGAACATCAGGTGGTTCAGGATGCGGCCCCATTCGCACATGATCACGCGGATCCACTGCGCGCGGTCGGGAACCTCCATCTCCATCATCGTCTCGACCGCCATCGCGACGCCGAGCTCGTTGTTGAACGCGCTGAGCCAGTCGTGTCGATTCACCAGCGCGATGATCTGGCGGTAGTCGCGAGCTTCCGCCAGCTTCTCGAATCCCCGGTGCATGTAGCCGATTACAGGAGTGGCGCGGGAGATCCGTTCACCGTCGAGGTCGATCACCACACGCAGCACACCGTGGGTTGCGGGATGCTGCGGACCGATGTTGAGGTTCATCTCCTGGGTGACGATGTCGCCGCCGTCACGAACCTCGACGAGCAGTCCCTCGCCGGGGCCCCCGGGGAGGACGCCGGCGTCCCGCTCGGGAAGCGTCTCAGTCACGTCTGCTCATCTCCCTCGGACTCGTCAGAGGCGAGACCACGGTCGGGGTCTGCCCTGTCGGCCGCGTCGGTGCGCTCCGAGGGACCCGGGTGCGGCGACGGCCCCTCCTCGATCCGGGTCTGCGCGGGTTCGTCCTCTGCCTCCGCGGCTTCCGCCACGGGCGCCCCTTCGGATCCCGGCGGCGGGACGACCGGCATGTCGTCTTCCTTCGGGCCGCCGTCCGGCGTACCCGACCCCCCCGGTTCGGGGGGCACCGGCCGGTTCGTCTCCGGGCCAGGCGCAGGCACTTCCTCGACCCCCCGTGCAGGCTCCGCGTCCTGCGTGGGCGACGTCATCCCCGGCGTCTCAGCGGCCGGCCTGGCGCCGGACTGCTGCTCGGCGCCGCCATGTCGGCCCTCTGCCTCCACCCCCGGCGACCCGGACGCGGTAGGCGGCGCGCCCTGCGCCGCCTTCGCCTCGGCCTCCGGGTTGACCACGGGCTCGCCCTCGTTCGGCGCGTCCTGCGGTGCGCGCGCGGCCAGGTCCCCCTGGGCGGCGCCGGCGGCCGCGTCCTTGGCGATATCCGAGTCGGCGACCGCCGCCGCCCCTTCCGGTGTCGAGGCGGTCGCGTCGCCCGCGGCTGTCGCGGCAGCGGCCGCAGCTTCGGCGTCCGTGTCTCCACCGCCGAATCGCTCGGCGGAATCTGCGATCAGGTCGCTGCCCGCTTCGGCGTCACCGGCGGCTTCGGCTTCGGCCTGGGTGCTGCGCTGTGCGTCGCTGGCCGCCACCTGCTCCTGGTCGGTCGGTCCGGTACCAGCGGGTGTCTCGCCGGCGGCCTCGTCGGCCGAGGTCGCCGGGTCAGCGGTCGGAGCCGGTGCGCCCGATTGCGCCTCGGCACGCTCGGCGGCCTTCTTCGCACGCATCGCTGCAGCCTTCTTCTTGGCGCGCTCAGCCTTGGCCTTCGCAGCCGCTGCCTTGTCCTCGGGATCGACCGGGGCGTCCGCGGTCGTGACGGAACCGGCGTCAGCCCTCTCGTCGGACTCCTTGCGCTCCTCCGGCTCCTTCGCGCCCGGCCAGGGCTTGGCGTTGCGGGTCGTGAGCTGGAAGTCCTTCCGCAGGGGCCACCCTTCGAAGTTCTCGATGGTCAGGATCCGCGGGAGAAGGCTGGGATGGCCCTCGAACTCGATCCCGAACATGTCGTAGGTCTCGCGCTCGCTCCAATTCGCGCCCCGGAACACGCCCGTCAGGGTCGGCATGACCGGCTTCTGACGACCGCCTGGAACCCTGGTGCGGACAGTGATCTCGTGGCGATGCCGCACCGAGTAGACATGCACGTTGCAGTCGAAGCCGTCGTTACCGCGGTCCACCGCGTCGAGGAACTCCCAGAACGCGCAGTCCAGCGCCGGGTCTTCCTTGCACAGCCGCACCGCGTCGACCCACGCGTCCGGCTCGACCACGACCGTCAGTTGCCCGTGCGCGACGACCGAGTCGACCATCCGCGACTCGAGGCGGTCGCCCAGGTACGCCAGCATCGTTTCGGCACCCATGAACCCGGCGGGGTGTTGACCGGCGCCGCCGGTCTGGACGCCCGTGCCTGTCGCTGAGGTCGCGGTCATCGTGTCGCTTTCCTAGGCCTGGATCGCCGCCGGGCGGTGCGGGTCGCCGCCACCGACCACGATCGGCTTGCGGGCCTCACGCTCGGCGTAGCGCTCCTTGAGCGATTCCTGGGCGATCATCTCCTGCAACTTGATGATCCCCTCGAGCAGCGCCTCGGGGCGCGGGGGGCAGCCAGGGACGTACACGTCGACAGGAACGATCTGGTCGACGCCCTTCGTCACCGAGTAGCTGTCCCAGTATGGGCCGCCGCAGTTCGAGCAGGAGCCGAAACTGATGACGTACTTCGGCTCGGGCATCTGGTCGTAGAGGCGCTTGAGCGCCGGCGCCATCTTGTCGGTCAACGTGCCGGCGACGACCATCAGGTCCGCCTGGCGGGGCCCGTGTGCGAACGGGATGACACCCAGCCGCATGAAGTCGTGGCGCGCGGCGGAGGTTGCGATGAACTCGATGGCGCAGCAGGCGAGTCCGAAGTTCATGACCCAGAGGCTGTAGCGACGCCCCCAGTTGAGGATGAACTTGATCGGCTGCGGGACCTCGACCTGGTCGATTAGACCCACTTGAGGACCCCCTTCTTCCACTCGTAGGGAAGCGTGATCGACACGAAGAACAAGAAGACGAGCATGGTGCCGAGCATGAATCGAGGTGCGGCGTTGCCGGCGTTGCCGAGGAACACGGCCCACGGGAAGATGAACAGGGTCTCCACGTCGAACACCACGAACATGAAGGCGAACAGGTAGTACCGGATATGCGTCTGGGACCATCCTGTGCCGACCGGGTCCAGGCCGCATTCGTAGGTGGAGAGCTTCCCGCCGTACTTCATGTCCGGCCGGAACAGGCGGTTCAAGCCGAACGCAGCGGCCACGAGCACGATCCCGGCGATGATGAGCGCCAAAACCGTGCCGTACTGCTGGTAATACGTCGGCAGATCCAGCTCCATGATGCTCCCTTGCGCCGCGAGGCGCAGCAAACACGTCGAGTCGGTCGAGTGGCGCGCCGCAACCCCAGACTGACCACCAGCCCCGGTGCTGCGACAGTCTACGCGTGACCCCGGTCTCACCCCAATCGGGCGGCGCCCATCTCGCGGCGGAATCGCAGGTGGGACTGGGTTTTCGCCGCGCCGGCGTGGCGGCGGCGCAGCTCCGCCACGGGCGTCGCGGGGTACCGCAGAACTCCCCCCGCGTACCGCACGCCGCCGCGCACGATCCTGTTGCCCAGCGCAAGCCATGCGCAGATCGCCCGCTCCGCGACCCACAGCGGAGCCGCCCAGGAGGTGTGGGCAGGAAAGACGTCCGTCCCGCCGGCCCGGCGGCGACCGAATTCCGCCGTCGCGACCATGGCCGCCACTGCGGCCAGCAGATATCGCGGCCGTCCGGCGGTGACGGCGGCCAGGGGGAAGACGCTCAACTCGACCGCCATCCGGCCCGGCCGGGCCAGCTCGTCGTAGGCCTGGCGTACCCGCTGACTCCAGAAGTGGCCCGCCGTCGGGGGGATGCGGCGCACGTACAGGTCGAGCGGAGCACACAGCCGGCCGCCTGCCGCCGCAACGGTCCGTATCAACTCGAGGTTCTCGAACAGGACGTCGCCGTTGTAGCCATCGGTCCTGTCAAGCACGTGGCGGCGGACCGCGAGCGTGCCGGGGTAGTCGGCGGCAAAGGCACGATTCAGCAACGTCCGCCCGGTGTCCCATGCGGCGTGCCACGGCAGAGGGTCGAAGTAATTCTGCGGTCGCACCAGGTCGTGATCGTCGAGCAGGGCAACGACGCGGAGCAGGCCGACGTCGTCGTAACGGACGTCGTCGTCGGCGATGACCACGCGATCGTGGGCCGCCAGGCGCAGGCCCGTCAGAACGCCGTGCACCTTGCCGTTCGCGCACGCCAGGTCACGGTGAGGGGGGACGTGACACACGCGCTTGCCCCAGGCGGCATGGTGCTCGTCGAACACGTCCGGCGGCGAGCCGTCCACGACGATCGCCTGGACACGATCGGCCAGCCACCGGATGTAGCCGGACACCTCGCCGACCACGGGCGTTTCCGATCGCAGCGGGAGGATGTAGGTCGCCGCCAGGCCGCGACGAACCTGCGGCTGCGTCACGCGCCGCCACCCCAATCGCGCTCCTCGCCGGGTTTACCCATGGATGATCAGCTGACAGCCTCTGGTCGACGTAGTCCGAATCCCCCGTGCGTCCACGGATGAACTGCGTTCGGCTCGGCGGCAGGATGGCCACCTTCGCGGGAGGGTTAACCTCCGCTGCTGCAGAATCTGCCGTTGAATCGGGGCCATTGCCAAAGCGCCTGGCGCACGAGTGGAGAAATGTCGTGGACCAACGCCTCAGTCTCATCACCCTCGGCGTCCGGGATCTGGACCGGGCGAAGTCCTTCTACGCGACACTCGGGTGGAAGCCGGACGAGGGGTCGCCGGACGACGTCGCGTTCTACCAGGCCGGCGCGATGGTGGTCGCGCTGTGGGACAGGGCGAAGCTGGCCGAGGACAGCGCCGTGGACGACCCCGGGGGGTGGGGCGGCGTCACGCTCGCCTACAACGTCGCTTCGCCGGATGAATGCGATGCCGTGATCGAGCAAGCCCGGGCCGCCGGCGCGACGATCGGACGTGAGCCGGCAGAGACGTTCTGGGGCGGCTACTCGGGGGTGTTCATCGACCCCGATGGACATCCGTGGGAGGTCGCCCACAATCCGGGCTGGACGCTGCGCCCGGACGGTTCGGTGAGCCTGTCGGGCTAGCCGTGGCGACGGCACCGGCGCTGCTGCGCTCAGCGACACCGCAAAACACTTGCTCGACGCGCAGGGGCACGGAAGGCTCGGTTCGACCACGCGTTAGGATCCTCGCCACCGAGCAGCCCGCATGGCGCAGTGAAGGGGTAGCCGTGAAGACAGTCCGCGCTCGTCTCGTCGTCATCCTTGTGTCCGTCGCGGCACTGCTGGCGCTCCCTGCACCGACGCAGGCCGTCACCGACCCTGCCAAGACGCCGACCGCCGTCGGCACCGGCGGCGCGGCGGCGACGGTAGAAGGGCTGGCGACGGAGGCCGCCATCGAAGCCCTGCGCGGCGGCGCGAACGCCATCGACGCGGCCGTCGTCGCCGCCGCCGTGCTGGGCGTGACCGAGCCGTTCTCGTGCGGCATCGGCGGCGGTGGCTTCATGGTGATCCACACTGCCGAGGGGACAACGACAACTGTCGACGGGCGGGAGACCGCGCCCGCGGCGATGCATCCGCAGTCGTTCTGGGAGGACGGAGCCCCATTGCCGTTCGACGACGCCCGCTACAGCGGCATGTCTGCGGGCGTCCCCGGCACCGTCGCGATGTGGGACCGCGCGCTGCGGCAGTACGGGACGATGTCGTTGGGAGAGACGCTGCAGCCGGGCATCGCGGTGGCGCGGAACGGGTTCCTCATCGACCAGACGTTCCACGATCAGACCGCCGGCAACGTCGACTACTTCGACGACGTGCCGTCGTCGGCGGCGCTGTACCTGGACCCCGACGGCACGCCTCGGGACGTCGGCACGGTGTTGCGAAACCCCGATCTTGCGGCCACGTACGACCGCATCGCACGCCTCGGAGCGAAGGGCTTCTATCGCGGGGCGGTGGCCGACGCCATCGTCGAGGCGGTCACGGACCCGCCGGTCAGCGCGGATGCCAATCACACGTGGCGGCCCGGCGTCATGACGCAGCGCGACCTGCTGCGATACACCGCGCTCGAGCGGGAGCCGGCGCATGTGACGTACCGCGACGTCGACGTCTTCGGCATGGGACCGCCGTCCAGCGGTGGTTCGACCGTGGGGGAGGCGCTGAACATCCTCGAGGGCTACGACCTCGCAGGCGTCACACGCGCCGAGGCGCTGCACCGCTACCTGGAGGCATCGCGGTTCTCCTTCGCCGACCGCAACGCCTACATCGCAGACCCGGCGTACTTCGACGTGCCCCTCACGGGGTTGCTGTCGGACACCTTCGCGGCGGAGCGCCGTGACCAGATCGGCGACACCGCAGCCACCAGTCCCGTCCCCCCCGGTGATCCGTATCCGCACAACGGCGGCGGCACCGGTGCCGGGATGGCAGCCACCACCACCGGCCACGAGACGACGACGCATCTGACCGTCTCCGACCGTGACGGCAACGTCGTGTCGTACACCTTCACGATCGAGTCGACCGGCGGCAATGGGATCGTTGTGCCGGGGTGGGGCTTCCTGCTCAACAACGAACTGACCGACTTCAACTTCTCCTCGACAACGCATCCCAACCGCGTCGAGGGCGGCAAGCGTCCGCGTAGCTCCATGAGCCCGACCATCGTCACCCGTGACGGCGAACCGCTGTTGGCGCTGGGGTCGCCGGGCGGCGCGACGATCATCACCACGGTGCTGCAGATCCTCGTCGAGCGCCTCGACCTTGGAGCTTCCCTACCCGACGCCATCGCCGCACCGCGGGCCAGTCAGCGCAACACCACCGCCACGAACGCCGAGCCGGCCTTCATCCAGTCGCCCGAAGGCCAGGAGCTTGCCTCAGCGTACGGTCACGTGTTCTCGTCGACGTCCGAGATCGGAGCTGCAACGGGCATCGAATTCCTCACCGACGGAGGGGTCGTGGCCGCCGCGGAGCCGCAGCGGCGCGGCGGCGGGACCGCCATGGTCGAGCAGCCGGTGCCATAGACCGGCGAATCGGGGCCGTCAAGCAAACGGACTGCGTCATGAGCCCATCAGACCGTCCGCTCGCCGACAAGGCGTGTCTGATCACCGGAGGCAGCAGCGGCCTGGGTCGAAGCACTGGCTCGGCGATGGCGGCGGCGGGAGCCAGCGTTGCACTGGTTGCCCGCAGCGCTGACGACCTCGCGCATGTCGCCGAAAGCACGGCGGCGGAGGGGAGCCGCGTCATTCCCATCGCTGCGGACCTCGCCGATCCAACTGCGTGCCAGGACGTGGTCCAGCGCACGGTGCAACAGCTGGGGCGTCTCGACATCGTGGTCAATGCGGCGGGAACCGACGTGCCGAAGGCGGCGGCCGAGTTGGAAGCCCACGAGTGGGATCGTGTGCTGGCGGTCAACCTGCGGGCGCCCTTTCTCATCGCCAAGCACAGTTTCCCTCACCTGCGCAACGCCGGCGGAGGAACGATCATCAACATCTCGTCAGTGGCCGGACGCCGCGGATGGGCTGGCGCCAGCGCCTACTGTGCCGCCAAGTTCGGCCTCACGGGACTGACGCAGGCGCTCAACGCGGAGGGCAAGCCGCATGGCATCCGCGTCTGTGTGGTCTATCCGGGTGCCATGGACACCCAGTGGGGGGACTGGAGCGCCGATGAGCGACGCCGCCATGTCCATAGCAGCGGACGCTCCGAGCCGAGCCAGGCCCTGCCGCCCGGCCACGTCGCGGATCTGCTCGTCTGGATCGCCCGAGCACCAGCGGCGTTGGTCCTCAACGAGAGCACCGTCACGCCTTTGCACGAGCAGGGATGGCCGTAGGCGCCCTGGAGTTGCCGGCGGTCAGCCGACGCGGTCCGCTGCGTAGTCAGCCAGGTACGCCAGCCCTTCCACCGCCGCCGCGGGGACCAGCGACTGCGGGAGGCTGTCGAGGGCGTGCTTCGCCTTGGTCGCCTCCATGCGCGCCGCGTCACGCGCCAACTCGAGCGCGGGATGTTCCCGGAGGCACGCCAGTGCTTCAGCGACCGCGCCGTCGCTCGGCTCGTCCAGCAGCTTCGCCAACCGCGAATCCGGACCTTCGGCGTCGAGCGCGAGGAGCACCGGCAGCGATCGAACACCCTCGCGCAGGTCCGTGCCCGGTGTCTTCCCCGACTCGCTGCTCGAACTCGTGATGTCCAGGACGTCGTCCGCCAGCTGGAAGCTCATGCCCAGGTGCCACCCGTACCTGGTGACAGCCTCGGTTGCGTCCGCGCCCTGGTCGGTGAGTATGGCGCCCAGACGGCATGACGAACCGATCAGCGAGGCGGTCTTCTCACCGATGACCCGCAGGTAGTGGTCGCGGTCCGCGACGACGCCGGGGATGCGCTGCTGTCCGGCCGCCGACCCCTGGACTTCACGGATCTGCCCCTGGCACAGGTCGGCGATCGTGCGGGCCATGACCCTGGTCACCTCGACACCGAGCGCCGCGGACAGTTCGGACGCACGAGCCAGCAGGAAATCGCCGGTCAGGATCGCGACGGTGTTCGACCACTTGACGTGCGCAGAGGGCGCACCGCGACGCACGTCGGCCGTGTCGATCACGTCGTCGTGGTACAGCGTCGAGAGGTGGACCAGTTCGACGATGACGCCGGCGTCCACCAGGGCGGGATGTGACGACGGGGCGCCCGTGAGCATCCCGGTCAACAGCACGAGCATCGGTCGGAACCGCTTCCCACCGGCGTCGATCAGATAGCGCGACGCCTCGTCCAGGAAGGGCAGGTCCGACGCGACCGTGGTCTGCAGCCGCTCCTCGATGAGCGACAGCCCGGGACGCAGGTCCACGCCGCGCTCGGCGCCGCGCTGCGTCAGGTCGTCGATCGCGCTTTGCAACATCAGTCAGCCCAGCGGCAGGAAGGTCTCGTCACTCAACCCGCGAACGACGCGGCCTGGCGGGCAAGGTCCAGCAGCAGGCCCGGCACCAGCCCGACCACCACGACGACCGCGGCCGCAACAGCCAGGCCGGCCGACATCCCGGTGGTCGAGATCAGCGGTGCGGCGAACTCCGCCTCCGCCGGCTCCTCGTCCATGAACATGACCACGATCACGCGGATGTAGAAGAAGAAGGCGATCAAGCTGGACAAAACCGCCGCGGCGACGAGCAGGATCTGCCCGGCCTCCACCGCCGATCGAAACACCGCGAACTTGGCGATGAACCCGGCCGTCCCGGGGATGCCCGCCAGCGACAGCAGGAACAACGCGAACATCCCCGCCGGTACCGGGTAGCGCCGGCCCACGCCGCGCAAGTCGTCCAGCGCCATCGCCTTGCGCGTCCGCCGCTCGAGCAGCGACAGGACACCGAACGCGCCGAGCGACGTCACCGCATAGATCAGCAGGTACAGAAGCAGGGAGCTCACGCCGTCGCGTGTCACGGCCGTCAGGCCGAGCAGGACGTAGCCGGCATGCGCAACGGCCGAATACCCCAGCATCCGTTTTACGTCTTGTTGAACCACCGCGAGGATCGCGCCGAGCAGCATGGTGGCCACCGCGAGCACCCAGATGGCCGGCACCCACGTCCACTGCAGATTCGCGAAGGAACCGACGAACAGGCGGGCGAACGCCGCGAATGCCGCAGCCTTCGTCGCTGCGGCCATGAAGCCGGTGACAGGTGTCGGCGCCCCCTGATAGACGTCCGGCGTCCACATGTGGAACGGCACGATCGCGGTCTTGAACCCGAAGCCGACGACCAGCAGACCCATCGCCGTCAGCGTCATCGCCTGTGGTGCGTCCAGTGTGGCGAACGCGGCCCCCGCTGCGGCGATGTTCGTGGTACCCGCGATGCCGTAGGTGACCGCGATCCCGTACAGCAGCAGGGCCGAGGAGAAGGCGCCGAGCAGGAAGTACTTGAACGCGGCTTCCTGGCTGTTCAGATCGCGGCGTGCGAACGCGGTGAGGATGTACAGCGACAGCGACAGGATCTCGATCGAGATGAAGACCATGATGAGGTCGGCGCTCGATGCGAGCAGCGTCATCCCCGTCGCCGAGAACAGCAACAGCGGGTAGTACTCACCGCGGTGGATGCGGCGGGACTCGGCGTAGGCGTACCCGAGCGGGATGGTCAGCAGCCCTGCGATGCACACAGTGAAGCGCGTGAACAGGGCGACGCCGTCCACCGCGACCATGTCCCCGATGGCCGTCGCGGTGCCGACGATCGGGAAGGACTCCGACCCGACGGTCGCGGTCGCGGCGCCGGCATACTCAGCCCATTGCCACCCCGTCGCCGCGAGTGCTCCGACAAACCCCAAAGCCGTGAGGATCGCCGACAGCATCCGCGGCCGATCCCGCCAGATGAGGGTCAGGGCCATCGTCGCGAGAGCGGCCAACGCCACCATCAACGCAGTCAGGGTCTCACCGGTGCGCCATCCGAGCAGGGCCGCCGCGGCGAGAACGACGACGGTCAGGAACGCGGACACGCCGACCCGGCTGCGACCGGCCGTCTCGAGCAGCAGGACGACAATACCGAACCCGAAGAGCACGAGTTCGGGGCTGATGGCGCCCCAGGCGATCTGCGGAACGTCGATCTGCTGCACGGCCTGCGCCAGAATCGTCACCGTCCCGCCCCCTGCGCTACGGCAGGCAGGTCAGCGCCCGCCCGCGCCTCGCTCACGATTCTCTCGACTGTCGGGTTGACACGGTCGTAGATCGGCTGCGGGTACAGCCCGATTCCCAGCATCAACGCCACCAGCGGCACCATGACGGTGATCTCCCGGGCGTTGAGGTCCAGCAGACCGACGGCACGTCCCTCGACGGGCCCGTGGAACATGCGCTGGTATGCCCACAGCAGGTACAGGGCCGCGAGGATCACACCGAAGGCAGCGAGTACCGCGGCCCACGGCACCGTCTGATACGCGCCCAGCAGGATCGGGAACTCGCCGACGAACCCGTTGAGCCCGGGAAGTGCGACGGAGCTCATCACCGTGACCAGGAACAGCCCGCCGAAGACGGGCATGGCCTTGAGCAACCCGGAGTACTCGGCGATCTGCCGGCTGTGCGTTCGGTCGTAGAGGAATCCGACGAGCAGGAACAGCGCACCGGTCGAGATGCCGTGGTTGACCATCTGCACGACGGCACCCGACGCGCCGGTCGGATGCAGCGCGAACACACCGATGACCACGAACCCGAGGTGGGCGACCGACGAGTACGCCACCAGCTTCTTGATGTCGCGCTGGACCATCGCCACCAGGGCGCCGTACAGGACGCCGATCACCCCCAGCGTCAGGATGATCGGAGCGAGCCGGCTCGTGGCGTCGGGGAACATCGGCAGCGAGTAGCGCAGGAAACCGTAGCCGCCGATCTTCAGCATGACCGCGGCCAGCACCACCGATCCGGCGGTGGGCGCCTCGGTGTGGGCGTCCGGCAGCCACGTGTGGAACGGAAACAGCGGCACCTTGATTGCGAACGCGGCGAAGAACCCGGTGAACAGCAGCGCTTGCTGCGTCGAATCGAGGCCGCGCGCGACGTCGGTCAGGGTCTCATAGGAGAACGTGCCGCCGCCGGGCTGGAAATACAGGTACAGGATCGAGATCAGCATCAGGAAGCCGCCCACCAGCGTGTACAGGAAGAACTTCAGCGCGGCGTAGCGGCGGTTCGCACCCCCCCAGATGCCGATCAGTGCGTACATCGGCACGAGCATGATCTCGAAGAACAGATAGAACAGGACGAGGTCCAGCGCCAGGAACACACCGATCAACGACGCCTCCAACGCGAGCAGCGACGCGAAGAACCCCTTGACGCGGACGGCCTGTTCCCACGACGCCGCGATCACCAGCGGCATCACCAGGGCGGTGAGCGCGACCAGGAACAGGCTGACGCCGTCCACGCCCAGGCGGTAGCTCACTCCCCATTGCGGGATCCACGTTGCTGTCTCGCGCAGCTGGAACCCGGCGATCGGCTCGAACCGCAGAACCAGCCCGACAGTCGCCGCCAGCGTCAGCGCGGTGCCGAAGAGTGCGGTGCTCCGCAGCGCCGTGCGGTTCCCCGCCGGGATGAACAGCGTTATGACCACCGCCGTCACCGCCGGGATCGCGATGAGCACGGTCAAGACCGGAAGGTTCATCACCTACCGCCCCAGTCCGCTGCCGAGCAGCATTGCGGTGACGAGCACCGCGCCGGCGAGCACCGCCAGCGCATAGCTGCGGACGAAGCCTGTCTGCAGGCGTCGGCTGAACGTGGCGAGACCGCCGGTGCCGCGCGCCAGGCCGTTGACCAGGCCGTCGATGCCCCGCCGATCAAACGCCTCGGAGCCCCACGCGACGAACCGACCGGGCCGCATGACGCTCCACTCGTAGAACGTGTCCACGGCGAACGCGCGCTGCGCGAACCCCGTCAGGCCGGTCGCGGGCGCCGGTCGGCGCCACCGGCGCGTGTAGAGGAGGTAAGCGAGGCCGATCCCCAGCAGGCCGGCGATGACGACCGAGGTCGCCGCGATGCCGTGCTCGATGAACGCCTGGTCGCCGCGGTACAGCTGCACGCTCGGCTCCAGCCAATGGTGCAGGAAGCCATCTTCCCCCTGGGCGTTGATCAAGCCGCCCGCCGCGGACGCGACGGCGAGCACCAGCAGCGGCACCGTCATGGTCAGCGGCGACTCGTGGGGATGCACGGCGGGCTCGATGCTGGTCCACCGCGGGTTGCCGAGGAACACCAGCACGAACCACCGCGTCATGTAGAAGGCGGTGAGCCCAGCGACCAGCGCCCCGATGAACCAGACCGGTTGCGCGCCGGGCGTGTCGAGTGCCGCCACCAGGATCTCTTCCTTGGAGAAGAAACCCGACAGGAACGGAAACCCGCTGATAGCGAGCACCGCGATGCCGGCGGTGATCGCGGTGATCGGCATGCGTCGCAGCAGGCCGCCCATGAGCCACACGTCGGTTTGGTTGGCAACCGCGTGCATGACGGATCCGGCGGCCAGGAACAGCAGTGCCTTGAAGAACCCGTGCGTCAGGAGGTGGAACACACCCGCGACCTGGTCGCCGATGGCCACACCGATGACCATGTAGCCGAGCTGACTGACTGTCGAGTACGCCAGGATCTTCTTGATGTCGTTCTGCGCGCAGGCGATCAGCGCGGCGACCAGGGCGGTCGCGGCGCCGATGTAGGCGACGAGCAGCCCGGTCCCCGGGTTGAGGGCCCACAGGGGTGAGGTCCGCGCGACCAGGTACACGCCGGCGGTCACCATGGTCGCGGCGTGTATAAGCGCGGACACGGGCGTCGGACCCGCCATGGCGTCAGGCAGCCAGACGTGCAGGGGGATCTGCGCACTCTTACCCGCCGCGCCGACGAACAGCAGCAGGCAGATGACGGCCGCCGTCACGGACCCCGCACCCAGCACCGTTTCCGCCTCCGGCAGCACGCCCGCGAAGGACAACGAGCCGAAGGCGCCGAAGATGACGAACATCGAGATGAGGAACCCGACGTCGCCGATGCGGTTGACGACGAAGGCCTTCTTCGCCGCAGTGGCGTAGTCACGGCGCTCGAACCAGAAGCCGATGAGCAGGTAGCTGCACAGCCCCACGAGTTCCCACCCGACGAACAGGGTGAGGAACGACGAGCCGAGGACGAGCACCAGCATCGACGCGGCGAACAGGTTGAGGTACGCGAAGTATCGCGAGTACTGCTCGTCGCCGTGCATGTAGCCGATGGAGTAGATGTGGATCAGCAGCCCGACCCACGTCACCAGCAGCAGCATGACCGTCGACAGTGGGTCGACAAGAACGCCCCAGTCGATGGTCAGCGGACCCACGGACATCCAGGTGGCGATGGTGTGCTCGAACGAGCGTGCGTCCGTGGGCTGTGCCTGCAGGTGCACGAAGACCGATGTCGACAGGGCCGCGGAAACGACCATGGCCGCGACCGCGACCAGCGCCGATACCCTGCCCAGCCGCTTGCCGAATATCATCAGCAACCCGGCCGACACAGCGGGGACCACCGGAATCAACCAGGCGAGCGCCGCTGGTGAACCACCGGGGGCGGACGCCAGGTCGCTCAGCGGCACCGCCTCCGAGGCGGCGAGCAGCAGGTGGCTCATGAGCGCAACCCGTCCACGTCGTCCGCGTCGGTCGAAGCTTTCAACCGGAACAGATTGACGATCAGCGCCAGGCCCACGGTCACCTCGGCCGCCGCGACGGCCATTACGAAGAAGGACAGCACCTGGCCGTCGAGGTTGCCGTGAACCCTCCCGAAGGTGACGAAGGTCAGGTTGACGCTGTTGAGCATCAACTCCACGCACATGAACATCACGATGATGCTGCGCCGGATCAGAACCCCGACGAGCCCGACGGTGAACAGCGCCGCGGCGAGGATGAGGTAGTAGCCGGCGGGAACGTCCATCACTCCTCCTCTTCCTCCGTCGCGTGGCTGCTCGGCGCGGGGTTACCGCGGCCGATCATCGCGGGCTCGACAGCGGCTGCCGGGTCCGCTCCTTCGACCGACGCAGCGGTCGGCGGCACCACCGCCTCGTCGCGGTCGACGAGGTCGGCGGGATCCTCGTCACCGCGCCCGAGCACCATCGCGCCCACTGCCGCGATGACCAGCAGGACGCTGACGACTTCGAACGGCCAGACGTAGCGGCTGAACAGCAGCCCGCCGATCGCTTCGGTGTTGCCATTCTCGTTAGCGGCTGCGAGTCCTCGACACGGGATACCACTGGGCGTCGTGCCCTCCGCGGGGGCCGGTGAGGGGCAGGCGGACTCGCGTGCGAGCAGGGGCCCGCCGATGCCGACCGCGAGTCCGGCGAACAGGACGACGCCCAGGACGATCCCCGCGCCGGTCTGACCGCGCAGCCGGCTGCGTGACGTCGGGGTGTACTCCTTCGCCACCCCCAGCAGCATGATGACGAACAGGAACAGCACCATGATCGCGCCGGCGTAGACGATGATCTGGACCGTCGCCAGGAACTGCGCCTCGTTCACGGCGTAGAAGACCGCGATCGTGAAGAAGTTGACGACGAGCATCAGCGCGGAGTGGACCGGGTGGCGCAGCATGACCATAGACACTGCCGAACCCAGGGCTACCGCACCG
>WHTG01000083.1 GCA_009377835.1 Nitriliruptorales bacterium | reverse complement strand
GCGTCGGCCAACAGCGCGGTCCTGCTGCGCGCCGCGGCGGAGCAGGCGGAGTCCCAACTGGCGGTGGTCGCCGACGAGTTGCTGCGCGCGCACCGACGGCTCGGCGACGCGGACAGGGAACTCACCGCCGCGCGAACGGAACTCGACGCGGCGACGGCTGCGATGCAGGAGTCGGACAGCCTCATCACGGGCGCCGCCGAGCGGATGAACCGCCTCGGCAAGGAACTCGCCGCATGCCAGCGGGAGCTGGGCGTGCTGGTGGGGCAGCAGGAGGATCTGGCGCAGGAGATCCAGACGCAGAATGAGCGCTTGAAGGCGCTGGAGACACGCGGCGTCGAGCCGGTGGATGAGCCGGACCCCGGCGGCCCCGACGTCGAAGCAGAACGCCTGGACGACGAGTTGGCGCAGGCCCGCGAGCGGGAGGTCCAGGCGCGCCTGGCGGCAAGCACCGCGGACCAGCGGGCAGGCGAGGTCCGCCGGCGCGTCGCGGGCCTGGAAGGTGAGGCCTCCGACGTCGAGCGCCAACTGGTGGAACGTGACGAGCGACGCGCCCGACGCATGGCGGCGATCGAACGCTGTGACGTCCTCGCGCAGATCGCCGTTGCGGCGCTGGCGCGCGCCGAACAGTCACTGGCCGCGGCGGCACAGCAGCGGGATCGCCTCGACCAGGAACGCGCCGACCACGAGCGTCGGCTCGGCGTCATCCGTGCGGGCCTGCGTGAGCAGGAGTCGGTACTCGCCGATCTGCGGGAGACACGCCACAGCGACGAACTGGCGCGCACCGAGCTGCGTCACGCAGTCGACGCGGTGGCAGGGCGGTTGCGTGACGACTTGGGGACGGACTCCGACACCGCACTGGCCCAGGCCCGGACGGCCGAGGCGGCGGGTGCCCATGGGCCGCTGGCGGGCGGGGAGGAACGCGACGAGACCCTCGCCGAGGACGAGGAACGGCTCATCCGCAAAGTCAGCCTGCTGGGGACCATCAATCCACTGGCTCTGGAGGAATTCCACCAGCTGCAGGAGCGCCACGACTTCCTCACAGGGCAGTTGGCGGACCTTCGGTCGTCCAAGCAGGATCTGCTCAAAGTCGTCGAGGCCGTCGACACGCGGATCCGCGAGGTGTTCTCCGAAGCCTTCGGCGACGTCGCGCAGCAGTTCGAGCGGATCTTCCCGCGCCTGTTTCCCGGTGGCGAGGGGCGGCTGGTGCTCACCGACCCCGACGACATGCTCACGACGGGCGTCGACGTGGAGGCGCGTCCGCCGGGAAAGCGTGTCAAGCGCCTGTCCCTGCTGTCCGGTGGCGAACGTTCACTGACGGCGCTCGCGGTGCTCTTTGCGATCTTCGCCGCCAGGCCGTCCCCTTTCTACGTCCTCGACGAGGTCGAGGCGGCGCTCGACGACGTGAACCTGCAGCGCCTTCTCGGAGTGATCTCGGAGTTTCGGGCCTCCAGCCAGCTGATCGTCGTGACGCACCAGAAGCGCACGATGGAGATCGCCGACACCCTGTACGGCGTGTCGATGCAGTCGAACGGTGTGAGCAAGGTCGTGTCGCAACGGCTGCGGGAGCCCGTACCCACCGGCTGAGATTCCACGGTTGGGTTCGTGCGGCACGGCTACCCTGCGCGTCAAGGGTGGCGGACTGCGAAGGTGCGTGATGGAACTCGTCGAACTGCTGATCGCCGGCGGCGCCGTGCTGTTGTTGCTGGTCGTGATGCTGGTGGGGCTGGTCCCACGGATGCGCTCCAAGCCGCGGACACCGACGCTCGACGAGAGCCGCCGCACGGCCACCCCGCCGGCACCCCGCACCGAAGCCGACACGGCACCCACGGACGTCGTGCAGGCGCCGCCAGGGGTCGAGACACTCCCGCCGGAAGTGGTGGACGCGGCGCCTGCGCCGGTGGCGGCACCACTGACGCCGGCCGAACGGTTCCGCCACCGACTGGGCCGCGCGCGGTCCTCCCTGGGCGCCAACGTCGCGGGCATCTTCGGCCGCGGCGTCACCGACGAGGCATGGGATGAACTGGAGGAGTCGCTCATCGCGGCGGACGTCGGGGTCGACGCGACGCTGGAGCTGGTCCAGGGCCTCCGCGACCGCGCCAAGGCGGAGGGCATCCGGACCGGCGAGGAGGCGCTGCGCCTGCTCAAGGAGGTGCTCCTGCTCGAACTGTCGGTCGCGGACCGGTCTCTGCACCGTCGCGCCGAGGCGCCGACCGTGTGGCTGGTGACCGGGGTCAACGGGACTGGCAAGACCACGTCCATCGGCAAGCTGGCGGCACGCCACACGCGGCAGTCAGAACGAGTCGTGCTCGCGGCCGCCGACACCTTCCGGGCTGCGGCGGCGGAGCAACTCCAGCTGTGGGGAGAACGTGCAGGAGCGCGCGTGGTGCGCCAGGCGGCCGGAGCGGACCCTGCCGCCGTCGCCTACGACGGGTGGCAGGCGGCCAAGGCGGCTGACGCGAACCTGTTGCTCGTCGACACAGCGGGGCGGTTGCAGAACAAGCGCGCGTTGATGGACGAGCTGCGAAAGGTGAAGCGGGTCCTGGAGCGCGACGCGGGACCGTGCGACGAGGTGCTCCTGGTCCTGGACGCCACGACGGGTCAGAACGGCTTGTCGCAGGCGCGGGCGTTCATGGAGGCGGTCGACGTCACCGGGGTCGTGCTGACGAAACTGGACGGCACGGCCAGAGGCGGCATCGTCGTCGCGATTCAGCGCGAGTTGGGCATACCTGTCAAGCTGGTCGGGCTGGGGGAGGACGTCGACGATCTCGCCGACTTCGACCCGCAGGCGTTCGTCGACGCACTGTTCGCACAGGTTGCCCAGGACGTCGACCTCGACGAGAGCCTCGAGGACTGACGTGCCGGGAGTCGAGGCCCTGACGCCGGCGCGGATCCGCGAGGCGCTCCTGGCGCTGGGTCAGGCGGAGGACGCGGACACGGGCCGCGCAACGCGCGTCCGCCGTCTGCAGGAGTCGCTACGCAGCTACGGCACGGTGCGCACGTTGCTGGAGCGCGCACCGCATGCCGCGAGAGAGGCGTTTCTGCGGCTCATCGAGGACGGCCCCGCACCGGTGGAGCACATCCTGGGTCGTGGCTGGTGGGGGCGCGGGATGTTGCCGCCGCCGCTGGACTGGTTGCAGGCGCGTGGACTTGTCGTGGTGACCGAGGACGGACTGCTCCACCCCCTGGATGAGGCCCGCCAGGGATTCCTGGAACTGACGCTGGACGTCGGGGGTGTCGGCTCTGCCGCCGCCGATGCCGACACGGTCGACGTGCAAGGCGCCGCGGCGGTCGTCGTCACCTCCTCAGGTCGCATGCTGGACCGTGTCCTGACCGTGGCGCCCGCCCAACTGCGGGCGGTCGCCCCGACCGTCGCGGTGTCCACCCTCCCCGCCGACGTAGTCACGGCTGCGCTGCGTTCGGCCGGGATCGCGCTGGAAACCGATGCGGCGGTGGAGGTGTCCGAGCGCCAGCCGGCGCTGCCGTCAACGCCTGAACAGGCGGCTGGACCACGCGCGATACGCGTCCTGCTGCAGCGCGCGGTGCAGGAGTCCCGGCAGGTGCGCCTGGAGTACTACACGTCGTCGCGAGCGGGGGCCAAGACCGACCGCGTGGTAGACCCGTGGTCGTTCGACGACGACCTCCTGCGCGGCTACTGTCACCTGCGCGAGGGCGAGAGAAGCTTCGCGGTCGACCGCATCGGACGCGCCCGGTTGCTGACGAAGCCAGTCGAGCACGCGGAGTCTTCAGACGCCTGACGACACGCTCGGTAACTACGACGCAGGCAGGTGGAGCACGAAGCTCGAGCCGGTCGGCTGGTGCTCCTCGTAGTGCACCGATCCGCCTACTGCCTCGGCCAGCCCTTTCACGATCGACAAGCCGAGACCGCTGCCGCTCGCGTGGCGGCTGTAGCCGCTGGAGGCCTGCGTGAACCGGTCGAACAGGCGCGGCACGAAGTCGGGTGGCACGCCTGGGCCGCAATCAGTGACGCGCAACTCGATGCTGCGGTCCTGCCGCCGACCGCTGATCGTCACGGGCGGCTCCCCGTACTTCAAGCTGTTGCCCACGAAGTTGATCAGGATTTGACGGGTGTGGTCGGGGTCGGCTTCGGCGATCAGCGGCCGTTCCACCGCGACGACGACATCAAGTTCAGCCGCGAAGTCGCGGGCCACGTCGTCAGCGGCTGCCGCGAGGTCCACCGTCGTGATCCGCGGCAGCACGACGCCCGCCTCGATGTTCGCCGCGGCGAGGATGTTCTCGACGAGCCGCGACAGGCGCTGCGCCTGCCCTTCGATCACCTCGAGCAGTCGCATCTTCCGCTCATCGGTGATCGTGTCCCAGTACGACCGGATCATTGAGGTCGCGGCTCGGATCGAAGTGAGCGGGGTGCGCAGCTCATGCGACGTCATCGCCACGAACTCCGTCTTGAGCTGCTCGGCGGTGGCGAGCTCCGCCTCGAGCCGCCGGTAGCGCTCCTCGACGTGGACCATTTCCAGGGCCATACCCGTTTGTGCAGCGACCGCGTCTCCCAGCTCCTGCTCGGCGTCGGCGAAGGCCTCCCCGCTGCGGCGGATGGCCAGCAACGCGCCCGCACCGGGACCGCCCAGTGGCGCACGGAGCACGGCGACCTTCGTCCAGCCGAGGGCGGCCAACACAGGCTCGGACGACGCGTCGCGTACGGCACACAGGGGTTCGGGCTCCGTCAGCAGGGCCCACGTCTGCGCCAGGCCGTCGGTCGCCGGCATGCCCGACGCGACGGCTGTCCGTTCAGCACCGTCGTCCCACCATGCGTAGACGGCGTTCGCGTCGAGCAGTTCGGACGCCGTGTCCACCGCTGCCTGCAACGCGTCGGGCACCGACCGGCTGCGGCCGATCCCGACGATGGCACTCGCCGCGCGGTGCGCACCTGCTGGCCGTTGCTGGTCGGTCACGAGTGATCCAACCTCGACCGCTGTGCGTCGGTCAGGTGCAGGTCCGCGGCACGGATGCTGTCCAGGATCGAGTCGGGACGGCTGGCCCCAGGAATGGGGATGACATTCGGCGCCTGCGACAGTTCCCACGCCAGGGCGACCTGCTGGGGCGATGCGCCACACTCGTCGGCCACCGCGGCGAAGGCGGGGTGGCGTGAGGCCAGGTTGTGCGCCGCGCTCATGCCGCCCAGGGGGCTCCACGCCAGGAAGGCGATGCCGTGGGCATCGCAGTAGTCGATCTCCGCCCGCGAGCTGCGAAAGGCTGGCGAGTATTCGTTTTGCACACTCACGATCGGCACCACCGACTGCGCGTCCTTGATCCCGTCTACGTCAAAGTTCGACACGCCGACCATGCGCACCTTCCCCTCATGTCGCAGGTCCGCCAAGGCCCCCACCGACTCGACCAGGGGAACGCCGGGATCGGGACGGTGGAACTGGTACAGGTCGATCACGTCGGTGCCCAGGGCGCGCAGGCTGGCGTCGCACGCACGCCGAAGGTACGCAGGGGAACCGTTCAGTCCCCATGACCCGTCGCCCTGGCGGGTATGGCCCCCCTTCGTCGCGATGACGACAGTGTCGCGATCGCCGGACCACCCGCGGACCGCTGCGGCCACCAGCCGTTCGTTGTGGCCGACCTCGTCGGCGCCGGTGCAGTAGGCATCCGCCGTGTCGATGAGCGAGATACCCCCGTCGAGTGCCGCGTGGATCGTGCGTACGGCCTGCTCGCGCGGCGGGTGATCCTCCACGGAGAGGGGCATCGCCCCGAGGCCGATCGCACTGACGGTGCGATCACCGAGCTTCCGGCACTCCAAGATGCCTCCTGTGGGGAGGGGACAGCGTGCGTCCTACCCGCTGGGAAGCGCCTGTGCAACCCGTCGGTACACTCGCCAGAACGCGATCGCCCCCGTGAGGACCCTGCATGTTCGACGCCCTGTCCGACCGCCTGGAAGCGGTATTCGCGCGCTTGCGCGGCGCCGGCGCGCTGACGGAGCAGCAGGTCGACGAGGCCCTGCGCGAGATTCGCCTGGCGCTGCTCGAGGCGGACGTCAACTTCAAGGTCGTGCGGACGTTCGTGTCCCGCATCAAGGAGCGGGCCGTCGGCGCCGGCGTCAGCGCCGCGCTCAACCCTGGGCAACAGGTCGTCAAGATCGTCCACGAGGAACTGGTCCGCATTCTCGGTGAACAGTCTGCGCCGCTGGATCTGGGAAGTGCGTCTCCTGCCGTCGTGATGCTGGCGGGCCTCCAGGGATCGGGGAAGACGACCGCGGCCGGAAAGCTGGCCATGCTGCTGCGCAAGAAGGGCCGCCAGCCGCTGCTGGTGGCATGTGACCTGCAGCGCCCGGCTGCTGTCAAGCAGTTGCGGATCCTCGGTGAGCAGGTCGGCGTCTCGGTGTACGCCCCCGTCGAGTCGGGCGACCCTGTTGCCGTCGCCCGCGACTCGCTGAACGAGGCAAAGCGTCAGGGCGCGGGGGTCGTCATCGTCGACACCGCCGGGCGCACCAACGTCGACGACGAGATGATGCAGCAGGCGGCGGACATCAAGGCCGCAGTCGACCCGGTCGAGACGCTGTTCGTCATCGACTCGATGATCGGGCAGGAAGCGGTCACGGTCGCGAAGGCGTTCCAGGAGGCCGTCGACTTCACCGGCGTGATCCTGTCGAAGCTCGACGGCGACGCGCGCGGAGGCGCGGCCCTGTCCGTCGCGGAGGTCACCGCCCGGCCGATCAAGTTCGCGTCGATCGGTGAGAAGCTCGACGAGTTCGAGGCCTTTCACCCGGACCGGATGGCCGGCCGCATCCTCGGCATGGGCGACGTCCTGACCCTGATCGAGAAGGCCGAGGAGGTGTATACCGCAGAGCAGGCGGAGGACATGCAGTCCAAGCTGCTCGCCGCCGAGTTCACCCTCGAGGACTTCCTCGCGCAGATGCAGCAGATCAAGAAGATGGGGCCGTTGCAGGGGCTGCTGGGCATGGTTCCCGGTATGGGGAAGGCCCTGAAGGACGTCGACCTCGACGACGGCCACCTCAAGCAGGTCGAGTCGATCATCCAGTCGATGACTGCGGCGGAGCGACGCAATCACAAGTTGCTCAACGGCAAACGCAAGAAGCGCATCGCCGCCGGTGCGGGCCGCAGCGCGCAGGAGGTCAACGAACTGCTGCGCAGCTTCGAAGAGATGCAGAAGATGATGAAGTCGCTGGGCGGGGCGGGCGGCATGAAGGCGATGCGTCAGCTCCGCAACTCGCCTGACCTGGCAGGTCTCGGCATCGGGGATCTGGATCCCTCGTCGATGGCCGGACTTGGCGCCGGCATGCCGGGCAGCGGTCCCGCCGGCGGACGACCGCGGAACAAGAACGTGCCGAAGCGCAAGAAAAAGAAGAAGCGCCGCTGACCGTGGACCACGGTGGAACGACGGCGGTCGCTCTTCGGGGGTTGCGCAAGTCGTTCGGTGCGACGACAGCTGTCGCGGCACTGGACCTGGAGGTTCCGGCCGGTTCGTTCTTCGGGCTCGTGGGTCCCAATGGCGCCGGCAAGACGACGACGCTGCGGATGGCGACAGGTCTGCTGCGGCCGGACGCGGGGAGCGTGCACGTCGAGGGCGTCGACGTGTGGGCCGACGCCGTCAGAGCGCGGCGTCGCATCGGCGTGCTCCCGGAGGAGCTTGACCTCTTCGACCGGCTGACAGGGCGCCAGCTGCTGACCTACACCGGATTGCTCCGGGGGCTGCCGGCGCCGACCGTCGCGGATCGGTCCGGCCAGTTGCTGTCCGTCCTGGGCCTCGACACCGCCGCCGGCACCCTGGTCGTCGACTACAGCCACGGCATGCGCAAGAAGGTGGCGCTCGCCGCGGCCCTGCTGCACGGCCCCAGGGTGCTGTTCCTCGACGAGCCGTTCGAGGCGATCGACCCGATGTCCGCGCGAACGTTGCGCAGCGTGCTCGAACGCCACACCCGCCACGGCGGCACAGTCGTGTTCTCAAGCCACGTGATGGAGCTGGTCGAGCGCCTGTGCGACCACGTGGCGGTCGTGAACCAGGGCCGGCTGGTCGCCATCGGGTCGCTGGACGAGGTGCGGCGGGGACAGTCGCTGGATGAGGCGTTCGTCCGTCTCGTCGGAGGCGCCGAGCATGCGGGGGGTGGCCTGGAATGGCTCGGCTCTTCATCCGACTGAAGCTCACGCTGCTGTTGAACGGCTTTCGCAGGGGGTGGCAGCAGGCGCTCGGGATCGTGTTCGCCACCGCCTACGTCGTGCCCATGGCGATCATCGCCGCGTTCGGAACGATCGCGCTGGGCCGCGAGGAGGTGATGGAGCCACTGGTGGAGCCACTACTGGTGATTGGCTTCGTGCTGGTGTGGGTGACCTGGCTCGTCGGGCCACTGCTGGCGTTCGGGATGGACGAGACACTGGACCCAAGCAGGCTGCGCTCCCTGCCGCTGCGCCGCCACCAGCTCATGACCGGCCTGTTCGCCGCCTCCTCGGTTGGGCTGGGTCCCCTCGCGACGCTGATCCTGATGTACGGCGTGTCCGTCGGCATGTCGCGCGGTCCCGCATCGGCGGCGCTGGTCGTCGGGAGCGCGGTTGCGCAGTTCGCGCTGTGCGTCGCCGGTGCGCGTGCACTGACGACGACGCTGTCACGTCGACTGCAGTCCCGGCGGGGGCGCGACGTCGTCACCGTCGGGGGCGGGCTGTTCGCAGTGGGTGTGGCGGTGCTGACGCAGGTTCCGCGACTGTTCGTCGGGGGTGCTTCGACCGACACCTCGCCGGCGGCGCTGGCGGAGCGGTTGGGTACTGTCGCGTCCGCTCTCTCCGCGCTCCCGCCCGCCTGGGCCGCCAGAGCAGTGACCGCAGGCAGCACCGGGAACTGGGGCCAGGGTGTCCTCTGGCTGGGCGCGGCGGCCATCGCGGTTGCCGCGCTCCTGTGGTGGTGGGCACACGCGCTCGAACGAGGTCTGGACGCGCCTGGAAGCCACGCCGGCGCGGTCGACACTGCCGACCTGTACCCCAGGCTGCTGCGCTGGCTACCTAGAGATCGTCTCGGCGCCGGCATCGCCAAGGACATCCGCTACACCTGGCGGGTCCCGCAGTTGCGGGCGCAGTATCTGGTGCTCGCCGTGCTGGTCGTCCCGGCGGCCTTCTATGCAGCCGCAGCATCCGTGGAGCCGTTCGTGGTGCTCCTGGCGCCGCTGGCTGCGCTGCTGATCGGCACCGCGGGGTTCAACCTGTTCGGTACCGACAGGGGAGCTGTGTGGCTGCTGGAGGTCAGCGGCCCGCAACCACGAAGCGACATCGTCGCGAAGTCCACCGTCACGATGACGCTGAGCATGGCGATCGTGGCGGCGCTGGCTGTCGTGCTGGGCGTGCTGACGCAGGGTTGGCAATACGTGGTGCCGTCACTGCTGGCCGGCGCCGGTTGCACCGCGGTCGTCGGGGCGGTCGGCATGGTCGTCTCCGTGGTCGCGCCGTACCCGCTGCCTGACACACCGACCAATGTGTTCGCCGCCAACGCGGGGCTGGGATGCGCGGCCGTGCTGCTGCAGAGTCTGGGCCTGTTCGTCGAGTTGATTCTCCTCGCGCCGGTCGCCGCCGGTTTGGCGCTCGCTCTCCGAAACGACCGGCCCCTGCTGTCCGTCGTCGCCCTGGCCGCGGCCGTGTACGGCTCGCTCCTGTGGTGGCTGGGGACGACGATCGCGGCGCGCCGCCTGGCGCGGCGTGGCCCCGAGTTCGTCGCCGCGCTCCAGGCACGGGCACGGTGACGTGATCGACGCGCGCCGTCGCACGCTCCTGGGGCTGGTGGCGCTTGCAGCGATCGGCGCTGTGCTGCACGTGTGGGCCGGCTACACCGCTCCGCGGCCGTGGCCGGACGAATCTCACTTCATCGCGCCGGCTCTGGCACTGATACGCGGTGACGGTCTGTCAGTGCCGGAGCTGAACGCGCCCGGCGGAATCTTCTGGATGCCGACGGGCTATTACGTCGCACAGGTGCCGCTGCTCAAGGTGGGCCTCGACCCGCTGGCCGCGGCCCGGCTCCTCAGCCTCTCGGGTGTCGTCATATTCGCGGTGGCAGTCGCCGTCACCGCCGCACGTGCCGGTGTTCCGCACCCCGTCGCGTTCGGCGCGTGCGCCCTGTGGCTGTGCCTTCCGCGCGTCGTGGCGATCGCGAACATCGCGCGCATGGAGGGGTTGATCCTGGCGCTGGCCGGGGGCGCCCTGTGGCTGACGGCGCGCGACCGGTGGAGGCTGGCTCTCGCCTGCGCGTGGGTCGCTCCCCTGCTGCATCCCGTCGGCCTCGCGGTCGCCGTGACGGTCAGCGGCGCAGCGGTCGTCCGTACCGGCCTCCCGCCGTGGCGCCCCGCCGACAGGATCGTACTGGGCGCCGTCGCCGCGCTGTGGGTCGTCCAGGTGCTGTACTTCGTGGCCAACGCCGAGGCCGCCGCCGCGCATCTGGGGTTCCAGTTCACCCGCAAGGCCCAACGGGCGATCTCGCTGCAGTGGTGGCACTGGGCCCTGCTGGGCGTGACGGGAGCCGCAGGGCTTGCCGCGACCGTCCGCTGGCGCCGGGGGACACCGACGTCGCGGTCGATCTGGACGCTGCTGGCGCTGTCCGGTGCGTTCGTGCTGATCGACGTCCTCGGCCGCGAGATGTGGTACGAGTTCCTTGGGCGTGAGACGGCGTTCCTGCTGGCCGCGCTGGCCGGGGTTGCAGCGGCCCGGCACGAGTCGGTCGGCTACGGGACGCGCAACCGGAATCCGGCCGCGGCCGCCGGCATGAGCATCCTGATGTTCCTCGCCGTCGTCGGGCTCGCGGTCGGGACCGGTGTCGCCGTGCGTCAGACCTTGACCTCGCAGTGGTACGGCATGCGCGGCGCGTGGTCGTCACACCAGGAGTGGCGCGCGTTCGCAGGTAGCGCCGTCGGTGAGTTGCAGCAGCTGGACCGTGCCGGCGGCCCCCGCGAGACCATCGTCGTCGACCCGCTGAGCGGGTTCGGCCAGGAGGTGTTCGCCCGGCCGTGGCAGCGGTTGTCGTTCGTGCAGCCGACCCCGGCGACCCCGCTGGCACCAGGTTCGGGCGACTACATCCTTGCAACCCCTGGAGCACCGTTCGCGACCCGGGGACTGGTCTCGCTGTGGGGCTCGCCGCCGCCCGCGGTGGAAGTGCGGTCATCCAACGGCCGGTACCTCATGCAGCTGTTCCGGCGTCCGGGCGACCTTTAGTCCCACCCGAGTTCGAGCAGGGCCTCGTCGTCGACACCAAGGTGATGCGCCAACTCGTGGACGACGGTGATCTTGACCTCGTCAATCAACTCGCGTTCGTCGGCGCACATGTCACACAGCGGCAACCGGTAGACCGAGATCTTGTCGGGCAGCACACCGGCATAGTCCCACCGGTGCGTCTGGGGGATCCCTTCGTACAGACCCAGCAGGCCCGGCTCGTCAGGGTTGGCGTCCTCGACGACGACGGCGACGTTGTCCAGACGCTCCCACAGCGGGTCGGGAAGCTCGTCAAGGGCGGCACCCACAAGCTCCGAGAAGCGCTCCTCATCGACAGGGTCCATCCGCACGTAGCGTAAGCGCGCCCCGACACTGGAGGTGTAGTGCGAGATCCGCTGTTCGTCGTCGGCGGCCTGGTCCTGCTGACGGTGGCCGCCGACCGGTTCGTCATGGGTGCCGCACGGCTGTCGACGGCACTGCGCGTGTCGGCTGTCATCGTCGGCGCGGTGGTCATCGGCTTCGGGACCAGCGCGCCCGAGCTGCTCGTGACGTGCCTGGCGACCCTGCAAGGGTCACAGGACCTGGCGTTCGGCAACGTCGTCGGGTCCAACACCGCCAACGTCCTGCTGATCCTGGGCGTGTCCGCGCTGCTGCGCCCGCTGCGCGTCAGCGGTCCCACGTTGCGGCGGGAACTGCCCCTGATGGTCCTGGCGGTCGCCCTGCTGGCCGCTGTGACTCTGGAAGGACGCGTCACCACGCGGGACGCGGTCGTGCTGCTGGTGGCCGCAGCAGTCTTCGTCTGGCTCATCGTCCACACGGCGCTGCGCGACCGCCAGAGCGCCGCCGCCCTCGAGGCGGAGGTCGCGGAGTACGAGGCGGGCAACGTCACCGTGTCGTCCTCGTTGTTGCTGGCGGTGGCAGGGCTCGTCGGCACGCTGGGGGGTGCGCAGCTTCTCGTGCTGGGCGCCACGGGACTGGCGCGCACACTCGGCGTGACCGAGGCCGTCATCGGGCTGACGATCGTCGCGGTCGGCACGAGCCTGCCCGAGCTGGTCACCGCAGTCGCAGCCGCGCGCCGCGACGAGCCCGACCTCGTCATCGGCAACGTGCTGGGCAGCAACATCTTCAACTCGCTGCCCGTCGCCGGGTTGGCGGGGCTGCTGGACACGGTGCAGCTGCACTCGTCGTTCACGAGGAGCCTGTTCATCATGGTCGCGGCGTGCGCGGTGCTCGCGGCGCTCCTCGGACTCCGCGGCAGGATCGGCCGGCCCGGTGGCGCGGTCCTTGTCGCGATGTTCGCCGTCGCGACCTGGCTGACCGTCTGAGGGCTCGTCGACGCCCGCAGCGCCGCGGGCCACAGACAACTGTGCCTGAAGAGGCAGACCGATCGGGCTGGGGGTGACACCACCGCGCCCGTAGCATTGCGGCCTGGTGACTGGACCGCGGCATTCCGACGATGCCCGTGGAGCGCGGCGTCGCGCCACGGAGAAGCCCGACGCCGCTCGGCCGGCGAAGGCGTCCTCCGCAACGGACGCCCGGATGGATCTGGCCGGTCCCGTGCAGGCGCCTGGCCTCCTCGCCCTCCAGAGCACGGCGGGCAACGCAGCGGTTGCGGCCTTCGTGGGCGACGAACGGCTGCCACTGCAGCGCCTCGCCGTGCCGACCTCGTTCAGCGAGCGGCTGCAGCAGGACCCTGCTCCGCCGGCCCCCGGCGGCGCGCCCGCGACGACCTACCAGGTCCTCAACGCAGGCCAGAGCAACCGCTTCCAGGTCACCCGTAGCGGCGACACGCTGAACATCAACGTGCGCATCAAGTTCGTGTCGAACCCGAACCGCCAACCCGGGGTTGCCGATCCGGTTCCCGCCGACCAGCACCGCGCCGTGCGCCGCATGTGCAACGGC
>WHTG01000182.1 GCA_009377835.1 Nitriliruptorales bacterium | reverse complement strand
TGCGGGAAAACCCCGACCCCAGCGACGAGGAGATCCGCCACGGCCTGGAGGGGAACCTCTGCCGCTGCACCGGCTACCAGAACATCGTCAACGCGGTGCGCACCGCGGCGACAGCCATGCGCGAGGAGGCGACCCGATGAGTAGCCCTGTGTCAAGCCGCCAGGCTGGCGTCTTCGTTTTGGGCGAGGAATTGGTGGGCGCCGCCGTGCTTGGTTGGGTCGTAGGCGACGCCGTCTTGCCAGCAGCGCCAGATGACGCGCAGCCAGGCTCTGGCCAGGATGCGGCTGGCGTGTTGGTGGGTCTTGCCGGCAGTCGTGTGGCGGTCGTAGATGGCGGCGGCCCAGGGGCTGGCGCGGCGGCTGTCGGCGGCGAAGTCGATGACGGCATCGCGGAGTTTTTTGTCGCAGGCCCAGCGGAACGTCACGACGTGGTGACGCCCGGACTGGCGGGTGGAGGGCGCGGCGCCGGCGAGCGCGGCGAGGGACGCCTCGGTCGGGAAGCGGCCGCGCGCGTCGCCGACCTCGACGAGCAGTTTGGCGGCGCGGACCTGTCCGCTGCGGGGCAGGGACGTGAAGATGTGGCTGTCGGGGTGCAGCGCGAGCTGTTCGCGGATCTGGGCTTCCAGGGTGGTGATCTGGCCGCGGATGGCTTTGAGCGTTTCGACGTAGGCCAGGGTGGTGTGGGCGGCTGCGGCGGCCGGGTCGCCGGTCAGCCCGTCGGGGCCGGTGGTGAGCCGTTCGAGCAGCACCTTGGTGGGGGTGCGGCCGCAGTAGCCGTTGGCTGCCAGCCACGCGCCGAGGCGCCGCTGGGACAGCCACGCGGCCTTGTCGGCGGTGGGGAAGCGGGTGAGAAAGATCAGGCTGATGGGCGAGTCGAGGTCGGCGAACAGCCCGACCACGGCGGGAAACACGACACGCAGGTGGGCGCGCAGCTGGTTGCACAGCGCGACGCGCGCCTCGACCAGATCGGTGCGGGCGCGCACCGCGGACCGCAACGCCAGCGTCTGAGCGCTGTCGGGCGTCAGCGGGGTAAGTCGCTGGCCGTCGGTGCGCAGCACGTCGGCCAGGACGTAGGCGTCGAAGCGGTCGTCTTTGTTGCCGGCCGCGCCGTAGCGGGCGCGCAGGTGCTTGACCTGCCGCGGCGTGATTACCACGACTTCCAAGTCGGCGGCCAGCAGCGCATCCACGACCGGCCCGTCGGGCCGTTCGATCGCGACCTGCCGCACCTCGTGGCGGAGAAAGCCCTCGACCAGCCGGCGGATCCCCGCTGCGTCATGGGTCGTGTTGCGACGCAGCACCACGTCGCCGGCGGCGTCGACGATGCACTGCTCGTTGGTGTCAGTCGCCCAGTCGACCCCTCCGGTGGGCGCGGTCGTGTCATCCTGCATTCGTGCCTCCTGGCTGTTACCGCAGCTGAGGGGCACCCGGTGGTGCTGGGACGTGCTCGTCGGTCGCTCACTGATCGGCGCTCTGCGGCGCTCAGCCCTGTTGCCGCTTGGCACGTCCCGGGCCGCCGGACCTCGCGTTACTCATCGTGGCCCTCCAGGGGCAAGCGACTCAGGCGATGGTCCGGCAGGCACCGGGGGTGCATCAGCAGTCCCATGACCACTGACACCGGGATGGTGCACCAGTGAGCGACATCGACCTGATCGTCACGGACCTCGACGGCACTCTGTGGTACGCCAACGAGCGGATCCACGAACGCACCCTGGACGCCCTGCGGAACCTCGAACGCCAGGGAACGCCGTTGCTGGTCGCCACGGGGCGCCGTCCGCGCAGCGCCGCGGCCGGCCTCGCGCGCGAGAGCCTCACACCGCCGGCGGTGTTCCTCGACGGCGCCGTGGGCTACGACCTGGGTTCAGGCCGCCGGTTCCACCGTGCGTCTTTTCCCGCCGGGACTGCGCACACGGTGCTCGCGGCGTTCGAACGCTGCGGGCTCTCGCCCTGCCTGTACGTGGACCGCGAGGATGCGGACGTCGTGGTCGGACCGGCACCGTCGACCCGTCCCGAGCATCTGGCGCACATCGGGCCCTGGCTGGCGTACGACGACCCATGGGCGGTCGTGGAACGCGAGGAGGTCCTGGCGATCGGCGTGGTCGGCTGTGACGAGCAGGAACTTCGCAGCGTCCACGCGGCCGTCGGGGACGCCGCGGCATCGGCCGTCGTCCGTGACCTCATGTTCGGCGGCGCGACACTGATCGCGCGGCCGCCCGGTGTCAGCAAGTGGGAGGGCGTCGAGGCGTTCTGCTGCGAGCAGGGTCTGGACCCCGAGCGCGTCCTCGCGCTCGGCGACGGTGAAAACGACGTCGAGTTGTTGACGGCCGCGGCGGTGGCGTGTGTCGTCAGCGACGGATGCGACGCCGCACTGGCCCTTGCAGATCACGTGATCGAACCGGCCTCGGCCGGTGGCTGGGGAGCGGTGCTCGACCTCGTGTGACGATGCGGTTGCGTCAGTGCAGATCCGCGGCGAGCAGGTCCATCAGCAGGCAGTCGTGCCATTCCCCGTCTGGACCGCGTTCGTAGGAGCGCATCACGCCGACCGGCTTGAAGCCCACCCGTTGATAGGCGCGGATCGCCTTCTCGTTGGTCACAGCGGGATCGATCGCGAGTCGGTGGTGGCCGCGGTCGTGGATCAGGTGGCGCGCCACCGTGCGGACAGCGTCAGTACCGAGTCCCTTGCCGTGCCACTCCGGGTGGATGAACAGGTCGATGCTCGCGTGGCGGTAGCCGGGGGCCGGCTCCTCGAAATACTGGACCGAACCGACAACCTGGTCGTCGACCTCGATGACGAATACCTCCGAGTGGCCGCCGCCGATCAGCTCGGAACGGACACGCTCCACGTCGTATCGCCCCCACCATCGCGACACTTCCGGCTCCGCGAGGATCGCCGCGAGCGTGGCGGCGTCTTCGGGCTCCACGGGGCGCAGCACAGTCGCAGTTCCGTGCAGAACGGGCTTCATCACCTCATCGTGCCACGTCCCGGGGGCGGTGGCCCCAAACGGCACAATGGCAGGCATGCTCGACGTCGTGTGCCTCGACCTCATGGGAACGGTGGTGTACGACCCCTACCTCGAGGCGCTCGAGGCGGCGACCGGGCTGGATCTGGCAAACGCTCAGGCGGTGAAGAACCCGGACTCGTGGCCGCAGTTCGAGCTGGGGGCGATCGACGAGGCGGAATTCGTACGCCGCTTCTTCATCGACGGCGATGCGGGACACCGGTTCGACATCGAGGCGTTCCACCGCGTACGCCGCGAGGGCTACCACTTCCTGCCTGGCATGACGGACCTGCTACGGGCCCTTGACGGTCACGTCGACCGCTACGTCGCGAGCAACTATCCGGTGTGGATCGAGGAACTGCACGCCCGCTTTGACTTCGACCAGCACTTCGAAGGGGTGTTTGTGAGCTGCCGACTGGGCGTGCGCAAGCCGGACCCGGCGTTCTTCGAGGCGATGCTGGACAGCATCGCTGTTCCCGCGTCGCGTTGCCTGTTCGTCGATGACCGCCGGCTCAACTGCGAGGCCGCCGCGTCCGTCGGCATGCGGGTCCACGTCTTCCACGGCGCCGCGCCGTTGCGCCGGCGACTGCACGATGAGGGTCTGCCGGTCTAGCCCTTTTAGCCCATTTAGCCACGCCGGGGTGGTCCTTTGTCACCATTGACACGGGTTCGCCGTCCTCAAAGACTGCTAAGCCCTGCCCTCCGGAGACTTCGTGCGAGACGGCCTACGTGTCCTGACCTACATCAACGCCGCTGTGTTCACCGGCGTGGCGTGGGCTGCCTGGCGCGTGCATCGCCGGACCCGCACCGAGTCGTCGGTCTGGCTGTTCGTCACGTTCGTCACCCTGGCCGCCATCGTGGTCGCGTCGGCGATTCTGCCGCCTGCGGAGGAGCGGACCACGCCCGTTCTGCGGCTTGTCGGCGAAATCCTGATCATCGTCTTGATGGCGTTCCCGTACGCCCTGTTCCGGTTCGCGATCGGGTTCGGCCGGCCGGCGGCGTGGGTGCACGGCCTCGCGCTCGCGGGATTCGCCGGGATCGCCGTTTTCACGCTCGCGGCGCCGCCGTTGCCGGCGGGGGACGAACCGCGGCCGCTGTGGGCGCTGCTGTATCTGTTGTTGCTCCTGGTGTACTGGACGGGATTGTCGGGATGGATCGCGGCGCGGCTGTGGAGTGGAGGCCGTGGACAACCGGGAGTCGCCAAGCGGCGGATGCAACTGCTCGCCGCCGGGACCGTTCTCCTGAATGTCGCGTTGTTGCTGTCCACGGCGGTGTCCGCCGCGGGGCAGTCGTCGCCCGGACCCCTGCGTCTGACGACCACGGCGCTTGCCTGGGTGAGTGCCGGATCCTTCTTGCTCGGTTTCGCCCCGCCCAGCGGTTTGCGCCACGTGTGGCGACAAGGCGACCAGCGGCGGCTTCGAGGTGCCGAGGGAACGCTCATGACGGCAACCACGCAAGAGGAGGTGGCCGAGGCGATCGTCCCTCACATCGCCGGGCTGCTGGGTGGCCAAGGGGCCGCGCTGGTCGACCGTGGGGGCGAGCCGATCGTGTCGCAGGGTTTCACACGGGAGCAGCTGGCCGACCTGCCCGACCTGTCGGACGAAACGGTCGAGAAGGACCGTGTAATCCTCCCGCTGCGGACCGGGTCACTCGTCGTGCGGGCCGGTGCGTACGCACCGTTCTTCGGGACGGACGAACTCGAGCTGTTGCGCTCCCTGGGCACGTTTGTCGACCTCGCGCTGAGCCGTATCGAGTTGTATGCCAGGGAGCAGCGGACGAAGTTGGAGCTGCAGCGCACCAACGACGAACTTGTCGCGCTGGTGTACGGCATCTCGCACGATCTGCGCAGCCCGATCGTCACCGTCATCGGCTACCTGGAACTGCTGGCCAGTGATGCCGCCGACAAGCTCGACGACGAGGCGCGCCACTACCTGGATCGCATCTCGGCCAGCGCCCGCTACATGGACGCATTGATACGCGACCTGCTCGAGCTGTCCCGCATCGGGCGCACCCAGACCGAGGTCGAGCCGATCGACGTCACCGCCATCGCCGAGGAGATCGCCGCCGAGTTGCGGCGCAGCCATCCTGCGGCCCGCTTCGCCATCGAGCAGCTACCCACCGTCGAGATGAATCCCGTTCGGGCGCGCCAGCTGTTCACCAACCTCATGGAGAACGCCGTCCGTCACGGCGGCCGGGACGACATCACCGTGTCGATCACCGGGGAGCGGTCCGACGGCGGCACGATCGTATCGATCGCGGACAACGGGACGGGTATCGCCGAGCCGTATCGCGAGCGGGTCTTCGGGATCTTCGAACGGCTCGACGGCGAGAGTCACGGCGCCACCACTGGCACCGGCATCGGGCTTGCCATGTGCCGCAAGATCGTCGAACACGTCGGCGGCAGCATCTGGATCGATCCCGCAGCCAGCGGTACCACCTTCAGGATCAGCCTGCCCGTGTCACCGGCCCGGCAGTCATCGCAGAGCATGGAGGTCCAGTGGCAATGAAACAGGTCCGCGTCCTCGTCGCCGAGGACAACGAAGACCACCGGTTCCTGACCATGCGTGCACTGCGGGAAGTCGAGGGGGCCACGATCGACGTCGACGGCGTGCGCAACGGCGAGGAGGCCATGGCGTACGTGATGCGACAGGGCGAATACGCCGACAAGCGGCTCCCGCATGTCATCTTTCTCGATCTTCGCATGCCGAAGATGACCGGTCTGGAGGTGCTCGAGCGGATCAAGGGCGACCCGGAATTGTCGTGCATCCCGGTCGTCGTCCTGACCTCCTCCGACCGAGCCGAGGACATCGACGCGGCGTACCGGCTGGGATCGAACTCCTACGTGACCAAACCCGGGCTCTCCCAGGACCTGCGCGTGGGCCTGCGTCACGTGGCGGACTACTGGACCGTGGGGTCGGCTCTGCCTGAGTGCGGTCCGTAGCGGTGCCCCCTGACCGGACGCTGTCACGCGCAGGCCCGGTTCTCGTCATCGACGACAACCCGGACCATCGCCGGCTGATCCGGCTGCGGCTGGAAAAGCTGGGCGTGCAGCAGGTCGGCGAGGCAGGCAGCGGCGAGGAGGCGCTGCAGCGACTCGCCGGCGTGGCGCTCGTGCTGTGCGACTACCAGCTCCCGGGCATGAACGGGCTCGAGACGCTCGCCGAGATCCGCCGCCTCG
>WHTG01000166.1 GCA_009377835.1 Nitriliruptorales bacterium | reverse complement strand
GTGCCACAGGCGATTCCTTATGGCACGTATATGGCACGCGGGCTGTGGACGGCGCTGGCGAGCTTGTGCGATTAGGCCTCTGACCAGCGATTTTATATGGAGCGGGTGACGGGAATCGAACCCGCATAACCAGCTTGGAAGGCTGGGACTCTGCCATTGAGCTACACCCGCGATCGCGGCGAGTGTAGCGAGTGACCAGGCTTACTCCGCCGCGTAATCCCGTGGTGGGCCGACGAATCTTGCGGCGCAGCATCCGGTCGGGACGGCGGGATTCGAACCCGCGACCTCCTGCTCCCAAAGCAGGCGCGCTAACCAAGCTGCGCTACGTCCCGTGGTCTTCGAAGGGTAGCCGCTGGAACAAGGGACCTCCGGGCGCCGACCGTGGAGGCCGCTCGGGCTTGTCGATCGCCACGGCGGGGACGAGTCTGTGCAGGCAGGCCGCTGTGCGGTCGCGACGCCACGTGTACCACCGAGAGGATCCCATGGACGCCAGGACCGCAGGCCGCCGCTACGTGTACGCGTTCGCTGACGGCAACAAGGGCCAGCGCGAACTACTCGGCGGAAAGGGCGCGAACCTGGCCGAGATGACTCGCATCGGGCTGCCGGTGCCGCCTGGATTCATCATCTCGACAGACGCCTGCCGCGACTTCCTCGCGGGCCGGGAGACCCTTCCGGAGGGACTGTGGGCCCAGGTGTCGGAGCATCTGGATGCGCTCGAGGCGGCATCCGGGCGGACCTTCGGCGGCTCCGAGCCACTGCTGGTCTCGGTCCGCTCCGGTGCCGCGTTCTCGATGCCAGGGATGATGGACACGATCCTCAACGTCGGCCTGAACGACCGGACCCTCGAGCACATCGCCCGCGCCACCCAGGACGAGCGTTTCGCATGGGACGCGTACCGCCGCCTGTTGCAGCTGTTCGGCAAAGTCGTCATGGGCGTCAAGGGCGGCGCGTTCGAGGAGGAGCTGTCGAAGGCCGTGGCGAATGCCGGCGTGCGCGACGAAATCGCGCTGGGCGCAGATCACCTGCGGGACCTGACGGCGACGTTCAAGTCCGTCATCCGCGCCCACACGGGTCAGGAGTTTCCCCAGGAGCCGCGCCGACAGCTGCGCCAGGCCATTGAGGCCGTGTTCCGCTCGTGGAACGGGCGTCGGGCGCGCGACTACCGCCGCCACGAAGGAATCGATGACGACCTCGGCACCGCAGTGAACGTGCAGCAGATGGTGTTCGGCAACCTCGGCGAGGACAGCGGCACGGGTGTCGCGTTCACACGCAATCCCTCCACGGGAGAGCCGACCCCGTACGGCGACTGGCTGCCGGGCGCGCAAGGGGAGGACGTCGTTGCCGGCATCCGCATGACTCAGAAACTCGACGATCTGGCTGGGCCCTTCCCGCAGTGCCACCAGCATCTGACCGCGGTCATGGATCGACTCGAGCGCCACTACCGCGACATGTGTGACATCGAGTTCACGATTGAACGCAGCCGGCTTTTCATCCTCCAGACGCGCGTCGGCAAGCGGACCGCGGCCGCGGCCGTCCGCATGGCCGTCGACATGGCCACCGAGGGGCTCATCGACGATCGTGAGGCGGTCACCCGCGTCACACCGCGCCAGCTCGACCAGCTGCTGCACCCGCAGTTCGAGCCGGACGCCGACTACAGCGTCCTGACCAGGGGGCTGAACGCGTCGCCTGGCGCCGCGACGGGTCATGTGCGCTTCACCGCCGACGACGCCGAGGCCGCGGCCAACAAGGGCGAGCACGTCATCCTGGTGCGCCCGGAGACATCGCCGGACGACCTGCACGGTCTCATCGCGGCAAAGGGCGTTCTCACGTCCACCGGCGGACTGGTCAGCCACGCGGCCGTGGTCGCGCGAGGCATGGGCAAGCCGGCCATCTGCGGCGCGGCGGACATCGACATCGACGTGGCCCGCCGCGTCTTCACCGTCGGCGACGTCACGGTTCACGAGGACGACATCATCTCGATCGACGGGACCACGGGCGAGGTGGTCGTTGGTGAGGTGCCGGTCAGGATTCCCGAACCCGGCCCTGAGTTCGAAACCCTGCTCGGATGGGCCGATCACTTCCGGGCGCTGCGGGTGCACGCCAACGCGGACACCGGCGAGGACGCTGCCGTCGCACGGGGCTACGGCGCCGAAGGCATCGGCCTGTGCCGCACGGAGCACATGTTCCTCGGCGACCGGTTGCCGATCATCCAGCGGGTGATCCTCGCCGACACGCAGGAGGAAGCCGTCGCGGCGCTCGACGAGCTCGGCCGCGTCCAGGAGTCCGACTTCGCTGACCTGCTGGAGCCGATGGACGGGTTGCCCGTCATCGTTCGCCTGCTCGACCCGCCGTTGCACGAGTTCCTGCCGGACCTGACGGAGCTGGTCATCGCGGAGGCCAAGGATGAGCTGGACGACGAGGGCCACCAGCTGCTACAGGCGGCCAGGCACTGGCAGGAGTTCAACCCAATGCTCGGGACGCGCGGCTGCCGGCTGGGCATCCTCAAGCCGGATCTGTACCGGATGCAGGTGCGGTCCTTGATGCGCGCTGCCGTGGCCCGCAAGAGGGCCGGCGGCAAGCCGATCGTGGAGATCATGATTCCGCTGATCGTCGCGGCGGCCGAGTTCCGGCTTCTGGCCGGCTGGGTCCGCGCCGTCGCCGACGACGTGCTCGCGGAGGCGCACGTGGATCTGCCGTACAAGGTCGGCACGATGGTCGAGACACCGCGTGCGGCGCTGACCGCCGGCGCGATAGCCGCCGACGCCGAGTTCTTCTCGTTCGGCACGAACGACCTGACGCAGATGACGTTCGGCTTCTCACGCGACGACGTCCAGGGCAGAGTCATGCCGCGTTACCTGGCCGAGCAGCTGTTGCCCGTCGACCCGTTCTCCAGCCTCGACCCAGAGGGGGTCGGTCGACTCATCGAGATCGCCTCCCGGGAAGGTCGTGCCGCGCGACCTGATTTGGAGGTCGGGATCTGTGGCGAGCACGGCGGTGACCCGCAGTCCATCCGCCTGTGCCACGAACTCGAGCTGGACTACGTCTCCTGCTCCCCCTACCGCATTCCGGTCGCGCGGCTCGCCGCAGCGCACGCGGCCCTGCGGGCGAGCAGGCACGACGCGAGCGCGTAGATGCGCACGCCGGGACCCGCGGATCCATCCGTCGCGGGCCGGACGCCCAGGAGCACGCGCAGCGTGTCCTGGACGACGCGATCCGGTCCAGTCGTCGTCCCCGTGCGGTGAGGGGTGACTCGCCTGGGTTACGCGCCGGCGCGGTCGGCGTTCGCGTGGATGGCGTCGTGCACGTACTGCGCGAGCCCCGGCGCCTGGTCGTCGTAGTGGGCAGTGAAACGGAGGTCGGCGACGTACAGGTCCGCCAGCCCCCGGTGCATCTCGTGTGAGCAGTCGTAGAACCACCGGTGGATCTGCTCCCGGTGGGCCTCCGCGGCCTCCATCGCCTGGTCGCTGTCGGCAGGTACGCCGGCGAGCAGGGCTGCGCGCAGGCGCTCCTCGACGGCGGCACCCTCGTCCTTCAGCCGCAGCCAGTCGGCTTTGGTGTACTTCGACACCCGACGCTGTGACTGCTTGTAGGCGTCCGTGTCGCCCCAACGCTCCTCGGCCTCCTGGGCGTGCCGCGCCGGATCCTGGTCGCCGAAGACCTCGAACATCTCCTCCGGGTTGAGCGAGATTCCCATGGCACGCGCCTCCATCGTCTTCTCCACCGCTGCGGCGACGCGCTGCAGTCGGTCGATACGTTCCAGCAGCAATCCGTGCTGCCGCCGCAGGTGCGTCAGGGCATCACCGCTTCCGTCCAGCAGCGCCGCGGTGTCTTCAAGCCCGAAGCCCAATTCCCGGTAGCTGAGGATGTGCCGCAGTCGTTCCAGATCCACCTCGCTGTACTGCCGGTAGCCCGAGGCGTTGCGCCCGGTCGGCGTCAACAACCCGATCTGGTCGTAGTGGTGCAACGTGCGGACAGTCACACCCGCGGCGCGGGCGACCTGCGAAACGGTGAAACTCACGATGTGTACCTCCTGACGCGACGGTACGTCCTCACGTAACGTCAGGGTCAAGCGGAAGTTTCACTCGATGCGGCGGCCCGATATCTGGGTTGAACTGATGCGCACGTAGGCGGCCTTGGCGCCCGGTGCCCACGGCCTCAGCGGCAGTGCCTCCAGATGCTCGAGCTCTTCGGGGTCGGTGACCTGCTCACCCCGTCCCTGGACGAGGACGCTCCACCCTTCTTCCCAGGTGGGGTCGATCGCGTCGACTTCGAATGCGACGTGCTCACACGCCGAAGCCGCGGCCATTTTGGAGCCGGGATCGGATCGGAAGACGACGCTACCCTCGTGGAACAGGTAGTTGACCGGAAGGATCACAGGTCGACCGTCCGGGACGAAGGCGATGCGTCCCACCCGAGGGACGTGGCTGGTGAGCAGCCGCAAGCACTCGTCGACGGTCAGGACGGTCAGCCCGTTGCGGTCGGTCGCCATCGCGAGCCCTTTCGTCGCGTGTGTCACAGGATTCGCCTGCCCGTGATCGTCGAGGGGAAGATTCGAACGAAGTGGGAGCGCTCGCCGGGCGCCCACGAGCGCAGCGGGAGCGCTCGCGCATGGTCCAGTTCCTCGGGCAGCCACACCTCTTCGGCCTTCCCACGCACCAGAACGCTCCACCCCGTGTGCGTGTGTGCATCGAGACGGTCCACTTCGAACGCCACCCGTGCTCCGCTGCCGACGGTGTCGAGCAGGGCGCCGTAGGTGGTGCGCAACAGGATGGCTCCACCGTCCATCACGTAGTTGACGGGAAGCACCACCGGTCCGCTGTCATCGAGGTAGGCGAGCCGCCCGATCATCGACGCGGCGAGGAGTTCGAGGCTCTCGTCGACCGTCAGTTCTTCGAGGCGGGGTCCCGGGGCCCCGCGTTCCACCGAGTTGGCCATGACTTCTCCGTTCTCCTGCACCGGGATGGACGGCACGAGGCCGTCTGAGCCAAGCATCAGCGAGGCGCCGGGGCCGTCGTAGAGGCGAACGACCCCGCGCGTTTGGGCCCTTAGGCACCTCCGTGGGTGCCAGCCCGTCGTCTATTGCACCATCAGAGCGGTGACCATGCCGAACATGCCCTCGGCGGCCTCGGCGTGGTTGAGGATGTGGCAGTGGAACGCCCACGGCCCCACCTCCGTGGCGTCGATGATCACGTCCACGCGTTCACCGGGCGCCACGAGCACCGTGTCCTCCAGGTGCGGCTGGGGGAGCGCGTAGCCGTCCTTGGCGATCACCCTCTGCGGCATGCCGTGCAGGTGCATCGGGTGGATCTGCAAGCCCTCGTTCATGTACCGGACGCGGATCTTCTGCCCCTTGTCGACCACCAGCGGCTCCGTGGCGGGGAAGCCCTTGCCGTTGAGGGTGTAGCCCAGCGGGCCGTCATTGAGGATCATGGTGTAGTCCAGGTCGACCTTGGGTTCGTCGCGACCATGCACGATGAACGCGCCGAGCAGACCACTGGGGACCTGCACCGCCGAGTCGAAGTGCGAGTGGTACATGTGCGACCCGCTGTTGCGCAGCGTGTACTCGTAGGTGAACGACTCACCCGGCATCACCGGGTCCTGGGTCAGGCCCGGGACGCCGTCCTGATCCACGGGCACCACGAGCCCGTGGGGGTGGACCGCCGTCGGGACGTCAAGCTCGTTGTGCAGGACGATCCGCACGCGGTCACCGACGTTCGCCTCGAGGCGCGGTCCCGGGATCTGGCCGTTGTAGGCCATGCCTGCCTTGACCTCGCCGGGGGCAACTTCCCACTCGATCTCGTCCGCGGTGAGTTCGAAGACCTTGACGTCGCCGTCCATGGTCGGCTTCAGGGCTTGGTTGCCCTTGCCTGCGGTCTCGGCCGGGAACGCCTTCACGCCCTCGACGTGACCTGCGACCATCTGCTCCGGGGTGAGGTCTGAGTGGTCGCCGGCGTCGTGCCCCGCCGCCTCAGGCGCAGCACCGGAATCGTCGGTGACCCTGAGTGTGCCTTCCATCCCCGCGTCCGCATGCCCCGGAAGGCTGCAGAACACGCGATACTCGCCCGCGTTCAGGCCGTCGACTTCCAGCGTGGTGGAACCTCCGGCCGGGACCGTCTCGGACTGCGGCCCGCTGTCGATCGTGAAGTCGTGCACGGCCTGACCGGTGTTCTCGATCGAGAACGTCAGCGATGCACCCGCCGTCGCTGTGAACTCTGCGGGTTCGATCGTGAACTCGCTGAGTGCGACGTCGAACTGCTGAGGATCCCCGGCTGCGTCGGACGTGGCGGCCGCGGGCGCGGCGCTGCCCGTGTAGGTCACGGTGACCGTGATCATCAGGAACAGCGCGAGTGATGCGGAGACGGCCGCCCACAGGCGTGCCGCACCATTGGTGGGGATCATGACGTGCTTTCTGTCTCAAGAGGGGCCGATGCAGGGCGCCGGCAGGGCATCGCCGGTGCCGTGACCTACAGAATCGGCGTCGAGGACGCCCGTCGGCAGGGACACCCGCCCCGGAATCGCGGGACCATTGACCCGGCCCGACCCGCCCGACCCGCGCCTGGCCGCGATGCCGACCTGACGTCAGCCGCGGTCTTCCCGCGCACGTCGGTCCGCGACGTACGCGGCAGCCTCGGCGCGCCGCGACACCTGCAACTTCGTCAGGATCGTGGACACGTAGTTCTTCACGGTCTTCTCCGCGAGGTGGACCCGCTCGCCGATCTCGCGGTTCGTCAGGCCCTCGGCGATCATGTCCAGGATCCGGCTCTCCGTGGGGGTTAGACGGGCAAGACGAGGATCCCGGTCGCCTTGCGGGTTGCGAACCCGCTCGAGCACCCGCGCGGTGAC
>WHTG01000160.1 GCA_009377835.1 Nitriliruptorales bacterium | reverse complement strand
TGGCGAGCGCAGGCACGGGTCGGGTGGGACCGACCCGGTCAGCGAGCGTGGCGAGCGCAGGCACGGGTCGGGTGGGACCGACCCGGTCAGCGAGCGTGGCGAGCGCAGGCACGGGTCGGGTGGGACCATGACCCTGTGCCGTCGCGTCGTGCCGTGCCTGGACGTCGACGCGGGCCGCGTCGTCAAGGGTGTGCAGTTCGTCGACCTGCGAGACGCCGGCGATCCGGTGGAGATGGCCCGGGCCTACGACGCCGAGGGCTCGGACGAGCTGGTGTTCCTTGACATCACCGCGTCCAGTGACAGGCGCGAGACCATCTACGACGTCGTCGCCGCAACCGCCGAGCAGGTGTTCATCCCGTTGACGGTCGGGGGAGGTGTGCGCAGCGTCGAGGACGTCCAGCGCCTGTTGCGCGCCGGCGCGGACAAGGTGTCGCTGAACACGGCTGCGGTGCAGCGTCCGCAGCTGCTGTCCGAGGCGGCGGACGCGTTTGGCGCACAGTGCGTGGTCGCGGCCATCGACGCCCGACGGAGCGATGCATTCGATGCGGGGCAGCGGTGGGAGGTGTACGTCCACGGCGGCCGGACGCCGACGGGCCGCGACGTCATCGAATGGGCCGTGGACTGCGAGCGGCGAGGGGCCGGCGAGATCCTGCTGACGAGCATGGACCGCGACGGTTCTCGGCAGGGGTTCGACATCGAGCTGCTGCAGGCGGTCACGAACGTCGTGAACGTGCCGGTGATCGCCTCGGGCGGCGCGGGCACGCTGGACCACATGGTGGAGGGCGTCAGCAGGGGCGGCGCTTCCGCAGTGCTCGCCGCGTCGATCTTCCACTTCGGGCAGTTCCGAATCCGCGACGTCAAGACGAGCATGGCCGCCGCCGGCATCCAGGTCCGGGTGTAGTCCGTGCCCGTCGACGAACACCGTCGGGTGGGGGCGGTTCGTCCTGCCGGACGGCCCTGAACGCCTCCACTGATGTACACCGTGGAGGCACCCGCGCCGGCCGCGCGGTGATCAACCCTATTCTTCGCCCCATGGCCTGGAACAAACCGCTGCAGCCCGGCGATCTGCGTTACGACGAGCGCGGGTTCATTCCCGCGGTCGTCCAGCAGCACGACACCGGCGAGGTCCTGATGGTCGCGTGGATGACGCGCGAGACGGTGCTACAGACCCTGAAGCTGCGGGAGACGGTCTTCTACAGCCGCAGTCGTCGTGAGCCGTGGCACAAGGGCGAAACCTCGGGGAACACCCAACGCGTTGTCGAGGTCGTCGCCGACTGCGACGCGGACGTGTTGCTCATCAAGGTCGACCAGCAGGGCGACGGAGTCGCCTGTCACACCGGGGCGCGCACCTGTTTCCACAACGCTGTGGACGCATGAACCTGTATCACCCGTCGCGGGAGGAATTCGTCGAACTGGCGGCGGCTCATGGCGTTGTTCCCGTGTGGCGCGAGGTCCTGGCGGACCTGCAAACGCCGCTCGCCGTCTACGACCGCGTCCGTGGCGAGGGCCCCACGTTCCTGCTGGAGTCCGTCGAGCACGGCGAGCGGTGGGGCCGCTGGTCGTTCGTCGGGCTGCGGCCATTCCTCGAGCTGACCGCTCGTGACGGCACCGTGGTGTTGGATGGCGACGCACCGGCCGAGGCCCGGGGGGCGGCGGAACAGGGCGATCCGCTGGCGACGCTGGAGGTCCTGCTCGAAGCGCTCCGCACCCCTGAGCTTCCGGGTCTGCCACCGCTGTTCTCCGGTGCCGTCGGGTACCTGGGCTACGACGTCGTCCGGTTCATCGAGCGACTGCCCGGGGGAGGTGTCGACGATCTGCGGATGCCCGACGCTCGGCTGCTGTTCCCCGGGCAGCTCATCGTGTTCGATCATCTGCGTCAGCGGCTGCTGGTCGTGTCGAACGTGCGTGAGGGCACGGCTGAGGCCTTCGATGCTGCCGTCGCGGCGTCCGAGACGTTGGTCGCGAAACTCTCTGCCCCGGTGCGGGCCCCGTCACTGGCGCCGCCGTCGGCAGCCAACGTGGAGGATGCGCAGGCGAACATGCCGCGTCACGACTACCTGGACGCCGTGGAGCGCTCCAAGGAATACATCCGGGCGGGCGCCATCTTCCAGGTCGTGCCCAGCCAACGCTTCTCGCTGGCCACCGATGTCGACCCGTTCTCGGTCTACCGCGTGCTGCGCGTCATCAACCCGTCGCCGTACATGTACCTGTTCGACCTCGGCGACATGAGCGTCGTCGGATCCTCCCCCGAGGCGCTGGTGACCGTGCGTGGCGGGCAGGCGTCCATCTGGCCGATCGCGGGCTCGGCTCCGCGCGCCCCGTCCGACGTCGAGGACCGCCTGCTCGAGAACGGCCTGCGCGCAGACGAGAAGGAACGCGCCGAGCACGTGATGCTCGTCGATCTCGCCCGCAACGACCTCGGCCGCGTCTGCGAGCTGGGTAGCGTGACGGTGGACGACTTCATGGACGTGGTGCGATACAGCCACGTCATGCACCTGCGTTCCACGGTCACCGGCACCATCCGGCCCGGTGTGACCGCGGTCGATGTGCTGCGCGCCACATTCCCCGCCGGCACGCTCTCGGGCGCTCCGAAAGTGCGCGCGATGGAGATCATCGACGAGCTGGAGCCCACCCGGCGCGGCCTGTTCGGGGGCGGGATCGGCTACGTCGACGCCGCCGGAAACATCGACCTGTGCATCGCCATCCGCACCGTCGTCATGCGTGGAGGCCAGGCATATGTACAGGCGGGGGCGGGCGTCGTGGCCGACAGCGTGCCGGAGCGGGAGTTCGCCGAGACGCAGAACAAGGCGATGGCCTTGCTCGCCGCAGTCCGCGCCGCCGAGTCGCTGGGCGGTGCCTCGGCGTGACGCGCAGTTTCTGGGCACCGCCGGCGCTCGTGGCGCTCGGTGGCTTGGCGCTCATCGTCTCCACCGGGGCCGATTGGGTAACGGTGGCGGGACGCCGTGCCATAGGCGGCGTCCCGGTCGGCGAGCCGATTTCCGCCCCGGGCACGGACTTCGCGTCCACCGCGATCGTCGCGGGCATGCTCGCTGTCGTGCTGGCGGTGTTGCTCGCCGTGCTGCGGCGCACCGTGCGACGCATTGTCGCGGCAGCGGCCGCGGCGGTGGGTGTCTCCGGGGTGTACCTCGTGGTCCGGGGAGTGGCCTACGCCGCGAGCCAAGGACCACTTACGGCAGCACCCTGGGTGGCGCTGGCCGCCGCCGTCGCCCTCGTCGCGGGTGGCGGCCTGGCAATCGCCTCAACGGCGTCGCCGCGACCGCGTGGGCGCTATGTGGTGCCCCGGGAACAGGCGGGCGACGACGAGTGGATGCTGGCCGCAACCGACGAGGACGAACCCACCGGGTCAGGGTGACGCCGGCGCGCCGCGGTCAGATCGCTCGCAGGAGTCCCTCCGCCCACTCCTCGACGCCCTCGCCGTCGGCCACGAATTCCTGCCACTGGTAGCGGGCGTCGAAGCGGCCGTTTTCCCCGAACCGGCCCCGGTGCCTGGGCAGCACCTGCGCCCGGTGCAGGCACCGGGGAAGGAGCCAATCCGCCCGCCCCCGCGCGCCCGGAGCTGTCAGTACCCGTGACGCGCCGAATGGCAGCACACCGGCGCCGGGGACACCCGGGAAGGCCTCGTCAGCCGCGATGTAGAGGGTGTTGTTCGTCCGGTCCGGTAGGACGACGTGCGGGTGGTCGGAGTGCGGCTTCAGCGCAGTCGACGGTGTGACGACGCTGCCGACGCGCAACCAGCCCCAGATCACGTGCAGGTCCCTGCGCGGGCGCGCCCGGACGTCACGGAACCACCCGAAGAACAGGAACAGATCGCCCGCCCCGACACCCGCGTTGTTCAGGATGGTCTGTGCGGCGCCGGCCTGACCGAACGCCGGCCGCCATCCCGGTGGGCGGTGGGGGCGGGCGGTGCGGACAAGATCCGGATCGAGGTGCGCCTCGAGCCCGTCGTCCAGCAGAACCCACCGATTGCGCATCCGCACCCGCCGCATGCCTGACTGGCGCATGACGTCGGCGAACGACTGCCCCCACGGCGCCCGCAAGCTGGAGTAACGCGCTCCCGTCCCGTGTTCGGGGATCGGCAGTGAGATGAGCCGACCGTCGGGCAGGAGCGGACTGGCGGCACCGCCGGCTGAGGCGTCGAAGCCCTTGCGGCTGAGCACGACCTTCGTCATCGGCGTGGCATCCTTCTCCGGGTCCCAGCCCGACAAACGGGAGACATCCCCACGGTGAACGGTTTTCTGGCCCAAGTGTGCGCCGCCGCGCGGCGGCGGGTTGATGCCGTTGCGGCGCAGGAGCCGCTCGCCGCGCTGCGCCGCCGGGGGGAGGCTACGTCCGTACCGCCGGCGTTGCTGGACGCGCTGCGGCCCGGCGACGTCTCCGTCATCGCGGAGGTGAAGCGCTCCAGCCCGTCTCGTGGCGCGCTGGCTGACATCGCCGACCCGGCCGGACTCGCTCAGGCGTACGCGTCGGGCGGCGCGGCCGCCATCAGCGTCCTGACCGAACCGGAGCACTTCCGCGGCTCACTGGACGACCTGCAGGCCGTGGTCGCGGCCGTGGGTGCGCCGGTGCTGCGCAAGGACTTCGTCGTCGACGAGTACCAGGTCTGGGAGGCGCGGGCGGCCGGCGCCGCGGCGATCCTGCTCATCGTCGCGGCGTTGGAGCAGGACGAACTGGCTGCGCTGCTGGAGTGCGTACAAGCCGCCGGCATGGCTGCGCTGCTGGAGACGCACGACGAACTGGAGGTGACGCGCGCTGTCGGGGCGTACGAGGCCGCCGGCATCACCGGCAGGCCGGTCATCGGTGTGAATGCCCGGGACATGACGACACTGGAGGTGGACCCGCATCGCTTCGAGGCGCTGCGGCCGGCAATCCCCGACGGTGCCGTCGCAGTCGCGGAGTCCGGGGTGCGCAGCGCCGAAGACGTGCGGCGGGTGGCGGGACTGGGCGCGGACGCTGTTCTCGTCGGGGAGTCCGTGGCCACCGCTGCGGATCCTGCGGCCGCGGTCGCCGCGATGGTCGCGGCAGGGCAGCACGGTGCGGAGGTGCGTGGATGACGGTCACCGCCGTCGGTCACTACGGTCGCTTCGGCGGGCGGTTCGTCCCCGAGGCGCTCATCGCGGCGCTGGACGAACTGGACAGCTCATTCGCCGAGGCCGCCGCCGACCCGGACTTCCTGGACCGGTTGGAGGCACTGCAGCGCCACTACGGCGGACGCCCGACGCCGCTGTACTTCTCGCAGCGGCTCACCGACCACGCCGGCGGTGCCCGGATCTACCTCAAGCGCGAGGATCTGGCACACACCGGCAGTCACAAGCTGTGCAACGTCCTGGGGCAGGGACTGCTCACCGAGCGCATGGGAAAGGGCCGGCTGATCGCCGAGACGGGCGCGGGTCAGCACGGTGTGGCAACGGCGACCATCGCGGCGCTGCTCGGCATGGAGTGCGTCGTGTACATGGGTGAAGAGGACACCCGCCGCCAGCGGCTCAACGTCGTCCGGATGCAGCTGATGGGCGCCGAGGTGATCCCCGTGACGTCGGGAACCCGGACACTGAAAGACGCCATCAACGAAGCGATGCGCGACTGGGTCACAAACGTCGAGCACACGCACTACCTGATCGGGTCGGTGGTCGGGCCGCACCCGTTTCCTCTGATGGTGCGTGAATTCGTCAAGGTGATCGGACAGGAGGTGCGCGCGTCGCTGTTCGAGGTTGAGGGAAGGCTGCCCGACGCCGTGGTTGCTTGCGTCGGCGGCGGGTCGAACGCCATCGGCATCTTCCACCCGTTCATCGAGGATGCCGGGGTGCGGCTGGTCGGTGTCGAGGCGGGCGGCGAAGGACTGTCCGGCGAGCGCCACGCCGCCACGCTGAGCGGTGGCAGCGAGGGAATCCTCCACGGCGCGCGGTCGTTTGTGCTGCAGGACGACTTCGGGCAGGTCCAGCCGACCCACTCGATCTCCGCGGGGTTGGACTATCCGGGTGTCGGTCCGGAGCACGCGTGGCTGGCCGACAGCGGCCGCGCCGAATACATCGCAGCCACCGACCAGGAGGCTCTGGAGGGCTTCCGCCTGCTGTGCCGTCTGGAGGGCATCATCCCGGCACTGGAGCCGTCCCACGCGGTCCTGCCGGCCTTGCGGATCGCGCGCGAACTCGGCCCGGACGCCGTCGTGGTCCTCAATCTGAGCGGACGGGGCGACAAGGACGTCGACGAGGTCAGCCGCCTGCTGGGGATGACTCCGTGACCAAGGTCGCGGAGGCCATCCGTGCGGCGAACGTCAACGGCCGGGCGGCGTTGATCATCTATCTCCCGGCGGGGTTCCCGGACATGGCGACGTCGCGGGCTTGCCTTGAGGCCGCGGCCGAGGCTGGTGCGGACCTGCTGGAAGTGGGCTTCCCGTACTCCGACCCTCTGATGGACGGCCCCACCATCCAGGCGGCATCGCAGGTGGCGCTGGACCACGGCTACACGCCGGTCGACGACTTCGCCATGTGCACCGAACTGACGGCGGCCGTGGACGTCCCGGTGCTCCTCATGACCTACGTCAACCTGGCGTGGCACTTTGGCGGCACGGACCGGTTCGGTGAGTTCGCGCGGGCGGCGTTCGGCGCCGGGATGGCCGGCGCGATCCTGCCGGACCTCCCGGCGGAGGAGGGCGAGGCGTGGTGCCGCGTCGCGGCCGATGCCGGCCTGGCGACCGTCTTCCTGGCAGCCCCCACCTCCTCGGACGAACGTCTCGCGGCGGTGGCGGAACGCAGCAGCGGGTGGATCTACGCGACCTCGACGATGGGTGTGACGGGGGAGCGGCCGTCGCTGTCCGGCATGGCCGAGCCGCTGGTGCGGCGGCTGCGGGCCTGCAGCGACAAGCCCGTCGCAGTCGGAATCGGTGTGACGAGCGGCGCGCACGCCCGGGAGCTCTCCTCGTTTGCGGACGGCGTCATCGTCGGTTCCGCCGCTGTCCGTGCCGCCGAGTCAGGCGGGCCGGCGGGCGTGAAGGAGTTGGTCGCCGAACTTGCCGAGGGCTGCCGGCGCTAGGAGCACGTCAGTCGATGCTCAGGATGACCAGCAGGACCAGCGTCGCCAAGCTCAGCGCCCGTAGACGTCCCGCAACGCACCCTCCAAGGTGGGATGGCGGAACTCGTAGCCGGCAGCAACGGCGCGCCGTGGGACCATCCGCATGCTCGTGAAAAGGAGGCTGTTCGCGAAGTCCCGC
>WHTG01000072.1 GCA_009377835.1 Nitriliruptorales bacterium | reverse complement strand
ATACATCGCCGCGGTGTCCCGCAGGGTCCGCAGGATGTCGAGAAGGTACTTGGACTTGATGTCCTGGATGACAACGCCGTGGAATTGGCGGTTCAGGTCTGCCCACCGGCCCGGGTCGGACTCGTCTGCCATCTCGGCGATCAGCGCTTCCGCCTCCGCGAGCGTTTCTTCAGTCACGCACCTGGTGGCCTGCTTCATCGCCTCGGGCTCCAGCAGTTTGCAGATGTCGTGAACCTCGCGCGTCTCCTCGTAGGAGAGGCGATGGACGATCGCCCCCCGGTGCGGGTCGAGCCTGATGAGCCCTTCGGTGGCCAGGTCGCGCAACGCCTCCCGCACAGGCGTCGTGCTGACCCGGAGGTCTCGCGCGACATCTTTTTGAACCAGTCGGGAGCCACCAGGGATGGTCCCACGCAGGATCGCCTGCCGCAGGGAATCCTTTACGTACTCGTGCGCAGTGCGAGGGCCGGCGAAGCTTGCCGCGATCTCTACCATGCCGCCCTCCTGAGGCGTCGATGTCCCACGAGGATCCATGTGCGACCCCACGAAAGGCCTTGCCGAGCAGGGGCGCAGGTGGATGTTATAGGAGCCAATATATAGCGACGATGGCCCGAGTACCAAGGATTTGGACGTTCTTCCTTGTTTCCACGCCCAATCTGTATCGGCCCGCGTTGTGGCTGACGAGGCCGCGTGCCACCGCGTGCCGTCAACATCACCAGGAAAGGGTCGAAGTACGGGGCACCCGGACGTTGTGCACGGTCAGGGAAGTAGGAGCCGGTCCTCGAACGGGGCACGGGAGAACACGTGCGCTTCGTCCTCGGTGATCGCAACCATCTCCTCCAGCCGGACGCCGCCACCGCCACGGACACCGCGCACCCAGATAAGGGGTTCGACGGCGAACACCATGCCGGGTTTGAACTCGACGACGGGGGAGCCGGGCAGAGTCTCGCCGATGTACGGCGGTTCGTTGGCGCCCATGCCGACACCATGGCCGATGAAGAGCGACAGCAACCTGCCGGGAAAACCGTGGTCGGCGGCAGCCTTGCCGACCGCGTCTGCCGCGTCCTTGTTCGTAAACCCGGGCCGCATCTTCTCGATGCATGCCTGCACGCACGCGTAGACCGCCGTGTAGACCTCCTGCTGCCGGCGCGACGGCCGGCCGACGATCGTCGCCCGGGCGATGTCGCCGTAGTAGCCGCCGTACGAGGCGCCGATGTCGACAAACACGATGTCGCCGTTGCGGATAATCTTGTCGCTGGCGATGCGGTGTGGCGGCGCCATGTGTTCGCCCGATGCGACAAAGGGTGTCATGACGTGCGCGTATTCTCCGCCGAGGCGGAACAAGGTGCGCATCGCCTCGGCCGCGACCTCCAGCTCACGCATGCCGGCCTTTGCTGCTTCCAGTCCGGTGATGGTGACGGCGTCGGCGACCGCGCATGCCTCCTCGATGATCTGCAACTCCTCGGCCAGCTTGATCTTGCGCGCGCGCAGCATCGGAGCGTCGCCGTCGGCAATGGTCACGTCGGGGTAGTGGCGCTGGATGGCCAGCATCAGGGCGGTGTTGCACTCGTCGATGCCGATGGTGCCCGAGGCCAGGCCGTGGTCTTCCAGGACCGGTCCCAGGATGTCGCGGACGAACCCGTCGATGAGATCCCGGTCCTCGATGATCGGGATCGTGTGCACCTCCTTGACCCAGGGCATCGTGTCGTCGACGCGATCGCGCTCGCCACCGGAACAAAACAGCACCGGAGCGTCATCCGAGACGAGCAGGGCGCCGTTGAGTGCGGTGCTCTTGCACGCGATGAGTTGCGGCCGCAGATCGGTCAAGTACCGGACGTTTTCGTCCTTCCAGACCAGGAGGGCGTCCAGCTCGTCGCTCTCCCGCTCGGCCTGCGCCTTCTGGACCCGCTGCGCGCGGAGGTGCTGCAGGTCGATCCGCTCTTCGTAAGCGACCTGGAACTGGCCTCGCGCAAAGCGATCCATGAACTGCCTTTCCGTGGTCCGACCGCGACATCCGGCCCGATCCAGCCGACGCTCGCATGGTAAGTGACATATTTCATATGATGCAAGAACTTCCGGTGGGCCGGCCGGCCTCCGGGCACGCACGAGCGTGGTTCACAGCGAGAAGCGAGACGAGATGGCAGCGGCGGCTTCCGACGGCGAACGCCTCCGGCTCGACGCAACCCGGCTGCGCAGGTTCTGCGCAGAGGCACTGAGTGCGGCAGGAGCGACAGCACACGACGCCGCGGTGGCGGCCGCAGTGCTCGTCCGCACCGATCTGCGTGGTGTGCATTCACACGGCGTGCAGACACTGCCGTTCCATGTGAAGAACCTCCGCGATGGCGGCACCTGCTCGCCCACCCGACAGACCGTCGTCCGTTCGACTCCAGTTACCGCTGTGGTCGACGGCAACGGCGGGTTGGGCCTCGTCATCGCAACCGCGGCCATGGCCATGGCCGTGGGCAAGGCGCGCGACTCAGGGATCGGTGTCGTCCTCGTCCGCAACAGCAACCATTTCGGCGCGGCGGGCCACTACGCGCTCGCCGCGGCCGAGGCGGGGTTCATCGGCCTCGCCACGAGCAACGCCTCGCCGATCATGACGGCGGCCGGCTCAGCCAAGAAGGTCATCAGCAATGCGCCGCTGGCCTACGCCGTGCCGACCGGGCGCTTCCCACTCGCGCTGGACATCGCCATGAGCGCCACCGCCGGCATGAAGGTCCGCCTGGCGGCGGAACGCGGTGAGGCGATCCCCGAGGGGTGGGTGGTGGATGCCGGCGGGATGCCAACCACGAACCCGGGAGACTACGCGGCGGGGGGCGCGCTCGCCCCCCTGGGCGGGCACAAGGGTTACGGCATGGCGCTGCTCACCGAGACACTGGCGGGCGCCCTCAGCGGCGCGGCCATGACACGGGGGGTGGTGCCGTGGCTGGTCGACACGGGTACGCCTACCAACGCAGGCCATGCGTTCGTTGCGCTCGACGTCGAGTGCTTCATGGGCAGGGACGACTTCTACCGCCGGATGCAGCAGCTGATCGGCGAGTTGCATGCAGCCGAGCCGGCACCCGGTGTGGAACGCGTTCTGGTGCCGGGAGAGCTGGAGCACTTGCGGGAGCAAGACGCGCTCGAGCGCGGGTTGGAGCTCGAGCCGGTCATCTGGCACCACCTGGAACAGGTCGCCGACAGCCTCGGCCTGACAGGGGCGCTCGCGGCTGCGCGGCGGGACTGAGGATCCGGTGGCATGACAGGGCGGACGGTGGCGACCGGGCTCGGCTTCGTGGAGGGACCGACGCTGCGGAGATCGGGCACCCTTGCCGTGGTTTCGCTGGACCATCAGCGCGTCTACTCCATCGCCGCGGACGGGTCGCCGGTGGTCATCGCCGAGACGGACGCTGCCCCCAACGGAGCCACCGAAGGCGCGGACGGGACGCTGTATCTCACGGCCTTCTCGGGTGCGTGGCCGGCACGGCCGGAGTGCCACGGGATCGGCGGGATCTTCGCCTGGCGGCGGGGTGAGCGGGTCCAACCGGTGTCGCTCGCACCAGCGGCACCGAATGATCTGTGCTTCGGTCCCGACGGGCGACTCTACGTGACGGACCCTGTGCGCGGCGGGTCGAGTGGCTCACTGTGGCGGATCGATGTCGAGAGCGGCGAGGCCGAGGTGCTGGCCGAAGTCGCCTGGTATCCGAATGGCATCGCCTTCGACGGCGACGACACCCTGTGGGTCGCGGACATGACCGGGCGACGGCTGGTCCGGTATCGGGTAGCGGCAGGCCGTCTGAGCGAACCAGTCGACGCCGTCGCACTGCGGCGGGGGAGGCCGGACGGCTTCGCGTTCGACGTGTCCGGCCACGTCGTCGTGGCAGCGCCCGGGACGCCGGAGCAACCGGCCAGCAGCGTCCAGGTCTTCGATGCCGACGGCACGCTCGTCGAGGTGCTGCTCGACGGCGGATCGACACACCACACGAACGTCGCTATCAGCGCGGCCGGCGCCGCATACGTCACCGAGGCGCAGCACGGGCGGGTGCTCGCGCTCGACGGCCGGTGCGCCCCAGGACTGCCGCTGCACCCGTTCCGCTGACATGAGAGGGAGACGACGTGACGACACGTTCACTGCGGGAGGCGCTGTCGACCGGCCGCCCGCTGCTTGGTGCATGGCTGCAGATGCCCAACCCGATCGCCGCCGAGGCTGTCGGCCATCTCGGGTTCGACTGGGTGGGCATCGACACGCAGCACGGGCTCATCGGGTACGAGACCATGCTGTCGATGCTGCAGGCGACCGCGGTTACCGGTACACCCGCTGTCGTCCGCGTGTCGGGGAACATCCCTGGCGAGATCGGGCGGGCTCTGGACTCAGGTGCGCAAGGGGTCATCGTCCCGCTGGTGGAGACGGCGGAGGCGGCGGCGTGGGCGGCGGACGCGTGCCGCTATCCGCCGCGTGGTCACCGTAGCTGGGGCGCACTGCGGCCGGCGCTGGAGTCGGTGCCGTACACGCCTCGGATCGGTGACGAGCAGGCCGTGTGCTTCGCGATGGTGGAAACGGTCGCGGGCGTGGAGAACATCGAGGCCATCGCGGCGGTCGACGGCGTGGACGTCGTGTACATCGGCCCGAGCGATCTCGCGTCGTCGGCGGGACTGCCGCCGATGCTCGCGCTCCAGGACGACTCCCATCGCGAGCTCGTCGAGCGGATCGCGTCGGCGTGTGGGACAGCGGGCACATGGAGCGGGATCCACCCGCCGACACCCGACATCGCCTGGTACCGGGACAAGGGGTTCAACCTGTTGCCCGTGTACCGCGACCTGCCGGCCTTGCAGGAGGGCGCACTCGCCGCCATCAACGTCGCACGGGCGTCGGCAGGACTCCAGCAAGCGACCGACGAGCGGACATGACCGGTGGGCACTACCTCGCCATCATCAAGACAGCGACCCGCCGCCGTCGACGCTGAGCACGGGGGAGCCGCCGCTTCGCCTCGGGCCGTCATTCGTCGCTGCTGATCGACAATCCGGGACCGAGGCCGGCCATGCGGCGCAGGACTTCGATGATGACGGAGTTGTCGGCCTCGCCCAGGTCGTTGGCAAGGGCGATCTGCACGATCGCGTTGAGCTGCGTGGTGGCGATCATCGGCGCACCGTGGCGCCGTCCGACGTCCATCGTCAGTTGCGCGTCCTTGTTGTGCATGCGGATGCGCGATACCGGTTCCGAGTAGCGCCGCTCGACCATGCGCTGTCCCCACATGTCCATCGCCTTGCTGTACGCGGCGCTCGCCTGCAAGACGCCGAGCATCTGCTCGGGCTCCAGCCCCAGCTTCTCTGCCAGCACCAGACCCTCCGCGAGGGCGAAGCGGTTCAACGACAGAATCTGGTTCACGACCAGTTTGGCGCGCATCCCGTCACCGCTGCCGCCGACATGGCGCACCTCCTTGCAGAAGGTTCGCAGGATCGGCTCCGCAACCGTCAACGCGGCGGCGTCGCCGCCCACCATGCCGAGCGTGTCGCCCCTGGCGACCATGTCGCTGGAGCCGCTCAGCGCCGCATCCAGGAAGGCGATCGAGAACTCGCGCAGTTGTGCGGCAGTCGTGGCCGCGTCGTCCGGCAGAGTCGTACTCGTCTCCACGACAACCGTCGCCGGCGTCGCGCCGTCGCGCACCCCGCCGTCGTCCAGACAGACGCTGCGGCTGATCTGACCGTTGGGCAAGGACAGGATCACGACCCGGCTGCTCGCCGCGACCTCCGCCGCGGAACCGGCGAGCGTTCCGCCCCTTGCCTCGTGGTTGGCGCGGGCGCCGGGCGACGGGTCGAATCCCACGACCGCACGCCCGGCTGCCAGCAGCCGCGTGCTCATTGCGGTGCCCATCAGCCCCAGGCCCACCAAGCCCACGGAGTCGCCCATCGCCGCCCTCGCTTCGCGTCGTCCGTCCGGCTGCGGGGACGAATCATATAGGATATAGAAGCACCGCGGGCTGGTCGGGACGCGGGTACGGGCTCGCGCCGAGGAGCGCCCATGTTGCCACTGCAGAGGATGAAGGTTCTCGACCTCACGCGCTTCCTGTCAGGTCCCTTCTGCACGATGATCCTGGGCGACATGGGTGCCGACGTCATCAAGATCGAGCGGTTCCCGGCGGGCGACGAAACCCGTGCCCAGGGGCCGATGGTCAACGGCGAGAGCTACTGCTTCGCCATGGTGAACCGCAACAAGCGCAGTGTCGGCCTGGACGTCACGCAGCCGCGGGGCCGGGAACTCCTGCTCGACCTCGCCGCAACCGCCGATGTCGTCGTGGAGAACTTCCGGCCAGGCGTGACGCAGCGCCTCGGCATCGACTACGACACGGTGCGCGCCCGGAAAGCCGACACGATCTACTGCTCCATCACCGGCTTCGGCCAGGACGGGCCATACCGCAACCGGCCGGGCTTTGACATCATCGCCCAGGGCCTGGTCGGGTTTCTGCGCATGACAGGCACGCCGGGAGACGGACCGGCAAAGTTCGGTCTGGCCATCAACGACGTGGTGGCCGGGGGCACGGCGGTGCAGGCAATCCTGGCCGCTTACATCCATCGCCTCACGGGCGGGGAGGGCCAGTACATCGACCTGTCACTGGTCGACTCCGGTCTTGCGCTCACCGTGTGGGAGGCAGCCGCATACTTCGGCAGCGGTGAGATCCCGCAGCCCAGCGGGACGCGGCATCGCCGCAACGCGCCCTACCAGGCGTACCGCACGAGCGACGGCTACGTCACCATCGGTGGCAACACGGAGCCGATGTGGCAGCTGTTGTGCTCCGACGTCCTGCACGCGCCGGCGCTGCTCGACGACCCGCGCTACGCCACGAAGGATCAGCGCCTGGCGCACCTCGACGAGCTGGAAGCGGACATCGAGCGGATCACGACCACACGCACGACCAAGGAGTGGGTCGCACGGCTCGATGAGGCACGCCTGCCCGGAGGGCCGGTTCTGACCTACGACGAGACATTGGCCGACGAGCACGTCATCGCGCGCGGGATGGTGCGTCAGATGGAGCACCCGACCATGGGAACCATCCGCACGCTGGCGCCGCCGGCGAAGTTCTCCGCGACGCCACTGCAGTTGCGGCTGCCGGCGCCGGCCGTGGGGGAGCACACGGCGGCGGTGCTCGCCGAGCTGGGGCTCGCGCCACCCGACGTCGAGGATCTGCTTACGTCGGGAACCGTGTACGACGCGGCTCTGGCCGAGGATGCACCTGGGGAGGTTGGATCATGAGACCCATCAGCGACGACGTGTATCTGGAGGTCGACGGCAGTGTTGCGTCGCTGGTGCTCAACCGCCCGGCGAAGCGCAACGCGCTGACCTTCGACATGTGGGACCGCATTCCCGTCCTGCTGGCCCAATTCGAGCAGGATCCCGCCCTGCGGGTGCTCATCGTGCGCGGCGCCGGCGGCAGGGCGTTCTCGGCGGGGGCCGACATCAGCGAGTTCGAGACCCTGCGCGCGTCGTCGACCCAGACGCAGGTCTACAACGCGACCACGGCGAGGGCGCAGGACATGCTCGCCGGGTTGTCCAAGCCCACGATCGCCCTGGTGCAGGGCGTGTGCGTGGGTGGCGGCTGTGGCGTGGCGCTGTCGTGCGACCTGCGCTACAGCGACGGCTCGGGGACGTTCGCCATCACGCCGGCGAAGCTGGGCATCGTGTATCCGGTCAGCGTGACGAAGCGCCTCGTCGACCTCGTCGGCCCCGCGCACGCCAAGGCCATCCTTCTCACCGGCATGGCACTCGATGCGACTCGCGCCCGCGAGCTCGGCCTGGTCAACGACGTCTTCGCCGCCGAGACGATCGACGACGACGTCCGCGCCGTCGCCGACACCGTCGCGACGCGGGCGCAGTACTCCGTGCGCACCATGAAGCGGATCATCGAGCTCGTCGCGGCGGGCCTGACGCAGGAGAACGACGAGACGCTGGCCCTGCGCAGCGCAGCCTTTGACACCGCCGACTACCGCGAGGGGGTGCGCGCGTTCATGGAAAAGCGTCCCGCGGACTTCAGCAACGTCTGAAAGGCGTCGCATGGCCGACCTGTCGACGCCGTCGGTGATTGTCGATCCAGCTGGTCTGATCGACTTCACCGCCGCAGTCCTGCGTGCGACGGGAATGGACGAGGCACCCGCTGCCGCCGGCGCCGACGTCCTGTGCCGTACGACCATGCGGGGGGTCGAGAGTCACGGGGTGTCCTACCTGCATCAGTATGTCAAGCAATTGCGGGAAGGCGGCGCGAACCCGAAGGCTGAAATCGGCGTGATCGTCGATCGGGGTGCGCTCGCCGTGGTCGATGCGGACGCGGGACTCGGCCCGAGTATGGCAGCACAGATCACGACCGCGACCATCGACCGCGCCCGCACCCACGGGATCGCCATGACCTCCGTGCGCAACGCCAACCACTTCGGTGCCGCCGGCCATTACGGGCTGCTGTGCGCCGAGGCCGGGTGCATCGGACTGGTGATGTCGAACACGCCGCCGATCATGGCTGTGACGGGCTCGCGCAGCAGATCCATCGGGAATGGTCCCCTGTCTTTCGGCGCGCCGCGCACCGGTGCACCACCGTTCGTTCTCGACATCGCGATGAGCCGCGTCGCCGGCGGGAAGATCCGCATGGCGATCCAGAACGGTCAGCGGGTTCCGCTGGGCTGGATCGTGGATCCAGAGGGGAATCCGACTACTGTCCCCGAAGATTTTCTCGTACGCCGCGGTGCCCTCCTGCCCATGGAAGACCACAAGGGCTACGGGCTGTCACTGATGGTCGAGACGCTCTCGGGAGCGCTGTCCGGGGCAGCCATGCTCGGCAGCGTGCGCAACTGGATCTACGACCCCGCGACGCCCAGCGACACCGGCTACTTCCTCTTTGTCATCGACGTCGGTTCCGACGGTGCGTTTCCGGACTTCTCGGACCGACTGCGGGCCTTGTGCGCCGAGGTCACTGCGTCGCCCCGGGCGCCGGGGGTGGAGCGGATCTTCGTCCCGGGCGAGATCGAGCACGAGGCCGAGCAGCGGGCGTGGACGTCGGGGCTCGCGTTGCGACCGCAGGTGTGGGCCAAGCTCAGGGTGCTGGCTGAGGGCCACGGGCTGGACCCGGCGCTGTCGGCCATGAAGGTCAGCTGAGGGGCCTTTCCGCAACACTTCATATGCTATAGGATCCGGCGGGAATAGCCACGTCTGCAATTACGGGTGGGATCAGGATGGCTGAGCTCGAGTTCCGGGACGTCACAAAGGAGTACGACGACGGAACCGTCGCGGTGGACAATCTCAACTTGCAGATCAAAGACGGCGAGTTCGTGGTCTTCGTGGGGCCGTCGGGGTGCGGGAAGACGACGTCGCTGCGAATGGCTGCCGGCCTCGAGGAGATCACGTCCGGGGACGTGCTCATCGACGCTGAGGTCGTCAACCATCTCACGCCCAAAGAGCGTGATATCGCCATGGTGTTCCAGAACTACGCCCTGTATCCCCACATGACTGTGGGGGAGAACATGGGCTTCGCGCTGCGTCTGGCGCATGTCGACAAGCCGAGCATCGCCAGTCGCGTCAAGGCCGCCGCGAACACCCTCGGACTGGGTGACCTCCTCAAGCGAAAGCCTAGAGAGCTGTCGGGAGGGCAGCGCCAGCGCGTCGCCATGGGCCGGGCAATCGTCCGAAACCCGAAGGCGTTCCTCATGGACGAGCCCTTGTCCAACCTCGACGCCAAGCTGCGCGGCCAGATGCGCGCCGAGATTGCGCGCCTGCAGGACGAACTCGGCACCACGACGCTGTACGTGACGCACGACCAGGTCGAGGCCATGACGATGGGCGACCGGGTTGCGGTCATGCGGCTGGGGCAGTTGCAGCAGTACGACGTGCCCGACGGGCTGTACAGCGCACCGGTCAATCTGTTCGTCGCGAGCTTCATCGGCTCGCCCCCGATGAACCTGTGCGTCGCGCACGTGGAGCGCCGCGACGACGACCACGTCGTTCGCTGCGGCAGCAACGAACTCACGCTCGCACCAGCGGCCCTGGAGAAGTACCCGAAGCTCGCCGACTATGCCGGTCGGGACGTCGCGGTCGGAATTCGTCCGGAGAGCTTCTTCCGCTCCGACCCTTCGCCGAACGGCGAACAGCGCTTCCGCGCGGACGTCAACCTCGTCGAGCGTCTCGGCGCCGAGGCGCTGGTGCACGTCTCGACTGATGCGACACCCGTGGTCACCGAGGAAATCGCGGACGTCTTCGAGGACACGGAGGCGTTTGAGGACCTCCGCAAGCAGCAGACCAGCGGAATGAACATGGTGTGCCGCGCCGACCCGCGAGAGCTGCCGCAGCGCCACGAGGTGATCGAGGTCCCCGTCGCAACGGGCGAACTGCACTTCTTCGACCTCGATACCGGACACGCGCTGCGCTGACCGGCGGGCTGTGCCGGCGGAACCTGAACGTCGCGGAAATCGTTGACGGGTCGTACATCACGTCGGGGACCCCGGACGTCGGGGAACCCGTTGACCGCGCTCATAGGTATTTTGTATGATGCGTCATGTAGCAATTAGCGATTTGCGGCGGCGCGGGGTCTGCGGCGGGGCCGCGGGTGCCGTAGCCCTGAGTGGCGCCTGGCCCAGCAACACATCAAGGACCGTCCTCCGGCGGCGAAGGAGAAGGAGAAGCTGATGAGAGTGGCGGCCTGGTTGGGAGCGTCGGGTTGGTCTCGGGGGGTGGAGCCGGTCGGCAAGGCAACAGGGCGGCTGAGGCTGTTCGCCCTCTTGCTGTTGTTGACGCTGGTGGCTGCGGCGTGCGGCGGCGGCGGTGGTGAGTCCGGTGACGAATCCGCCGGCGGCACCGAAGGAGCCACGGGAGGCGCCGGTGGCAGCGAGGTGACGTCGTGTGAGGGCGACGACGCGGAAGCCGAAGTCCTGGTCTGGGGGTCGCGCGATTACTACCTGCCGCCGGACCAGTTCGAGGGCCTCATGGAGGAGTTCCCGAACCTGACGATCAGCACGGACGTCCAGTCCAACGACGACATCCTCGAGCAGTTGCAGCGCATGAAGGATGCCGGCCAGAAGATGCCGGACATCGTCCACGACGACACGTTCCTCGTCGAGGCCTACAAGGAAGCCGGTGTCGTCAGCCCGATCGACGACCTGATGGCCGTCTGGGAGCAGGAAGAGCCCGAGCAGTACGAGGCGATCCTCCCGATCACCTGGGAGGAGAACCAGTACGACGACCAGACGTACGGCATGGCCATCATGTCCAACTACGACATCGTCTACTACAACACGCCGTGGTTCGAGGAAGCCGGCATCGAGCCGCCCTTCGAGACGTTCGACGACCTGTACCAGGCCATGGTCAAGATGAAGGAGTCCCGCCCCGACAGCATCCCGCTGACGGTGCAGGCGCTGGCCGGCGAGGGTGTCACCACCTTCAAGACCGTCGGCAGCGCGATGGGCGTGCCCTTCGAGGGTGCGGTACCCGACCTGCAGTCCGAGGCAGGCCTGGAGCTCATCGAGTTCTTCCAGAACGCGCAGAGCGACGAGCTCCTGCCGCCGGAGGCCATCTCCTGGGGTGAGTCCGAGGCGCGCGCAGCGTTCATTCGCGGCGACGCCGACCTGATCATGGACGGCATCACCGTGGCCGCGGACTTCAACGAGGTCGGTGACTTCACCTACCCGGAGGACTGGCAGACCACGGTGCTTCCCACGCAGACCGATTCCACCGAGGGTGAGCGCATCACGTCGGCTCGCACCTGGATGCTGACGCCCGACGCCCAGAACCGTTGCGCCGCGCTTGATGTGCTGCAGTACATCGCCGACAAGGACGTGCTCCTCGACACGCTCGAGGGCGGAGCGGTGCCGATGCGCCACACCGAGGCGGTCGACGACCCGAGGATGCAGGAGATCCTGCCGCTGTTCACCGACGAGCTGAAGGACACCTACCTGGAGGCAGGGACCGTCCCGGCGGGCCTGAACTCCGGTGAGGTCGAGGAAGTCCTCGAGCAGCTGTGGGGTGAGATCGTCACGGGGACGGACGCCTCGGCGCAGGAACTGGCCGACAAGTACCAGCCGCAGCTCGACGAGCTGTAGCCCGGTCATAACCCCTTGACGGTGCCCCGCTGCCGGAGTGAAAGTCCGGTGGCGGGGCACCACCAGCCTCCCGACCGCTGAAGGCCTGGTGCTGCCGCCGGCCAGACCAACGGACAAGGGCCACGTGTGACCGCTGTGACCGCAAAGCGAGCGTCGCACCCGCAGACGCCGCGTCGGAAGAAGAAGACCAACCGGGACGGCCCCGGGAGCAATGCCCTCATCGGCCACAGCAAGTGGGTGCCCTACCTCTTTTCGGCACCGTCGATCATCGCAGTGGCCGCGATGCTCGCGTTTCCCGTCCTCTACGGCGTGTACAAGAGCCTGTACCGGGCGCCCCGCTTCGGTGCTGACCAGGAATTCGTCGGCCTGGGCAACTACGTCGACATGTTCAAGTCGCCCGAGTTCCTGGACTCGCTGACGAAGACAGCGATCTTCGTCACCGGCTGCATCGTCGTCGGCACGACGCTCGGCCTGTTGTTCGCGTTCGCGCTGAACCGGGTCCTCAAGCGGTTGCGCTTCCTGCGAGCCGTCACCATCGCCCCGTACATCATCTCCAACGTCGCCGCCGCCGTGATGTTCCGCATCCTGTTCAACACCGAGTTCGGCATGTTGAACCGCACCATCGAGTTCTTCGGACTCGACGGGCCCCGCTGGCTGTCCACGCCGGCGCTGGCGATGGTCGTGGTCATCCTTGCCCAGGTGTGGACCGACCTCCCGCTGACGATCTTGTTGCTGTTGGGTGGCCTGCAGAGCATCGACTCGTCATACCTGGACGCCGCACTCGTCGACGGGGCCACAGGCTGGAAGCGGGCCTGGCATCTGTCCATACCCCTGATCGCGCCACAGCTGATGATCAGCATCGTGTGGCTGAGCTACTCGACCCTGACCGGCCTGGGCGTCGTGTTGGCGCTCACGGGTGGTGGTCCGCTGAAAGCGACGCACACCCTGCCGATGGACATGTACAGCACGGCGTTCCAGAGCCTGAAGATGAACGAAGCACTCGCCATCGCGACGTTCCTGCTGGTCCTCAACGCCGTGTTGACGCTGATGTTCGTCCGCTTCTCGCGCCGGTATGAGGTGGCTGCCTGATGGCGATGGAGGTCGGGCAGGGACCCGGCGCACAGTTCCCGGGTGCGCCCCCTCGCGCTCCGGAGCCCGGGCTCACCGCACGACGTTCGGGCGGCCGTGCCTCCCTGGCGCGCAGCTATCTGCGCAGGGCACTCATCTACATCCCCCTCATCCTGCTCGTGCTGTGGACCCTGATGCCGTTCGTGGTGACGCTGGGCATCTCGCTCAAGACCCGCGGCGAGGTCTTCGCGCACCCCGACCTCATTCCGAACACCCCGAACCTCAACGCGTACCGCGAGGTCATCGAACGCCCCGGATTCCGAGGTGCGTTCCTCAACAGTGTCGTCGTCGGTGTGGGAACGACGGCGCTGACCCTGGTCATAGCAGTGCCGGCGGCCTACGCATTCGCGCGGTTCAAGTTCCGTGGCCGGCACCTGCTGCTGCTGTTCACGCTGCTGCCGCGCCTCGTGCCGAGTCTCGGCCTGATGGTGCCGCTGTACCGCATGGCAGTGACGCTCGGCATGCTCGACAGACGCCTCACGCTCGTGGTCGTGTACACCGGCATGCTCCTGCCGCTCGCGGTGTGGCTGCTGGTCGGCTTCTTCCAGCAGATCCCGCGGGAGCTGGAAGAGGCGGCGAACGTCGACGGCGCAGATCTGTGGAAGCGGCTGCGCTTCATCGTGATGCCGATGGCGTTGCCGGCGCTGATCACGATCGGCGTCCTCGCGTTCCGCGAGGCCTGGAACGAGTTCACCCTCGTCCTCGTCCTGACCTCCACCCCTGGAAAGAGAACGCTGCCGTACGAGCTGTACTTGATGCAGGGCATTCAAGGGATCCAGAACTTCCCCGCGGAAGCGGCGTTCACGATCCTGACGATCGTGCCGTTCGTCCTCGTGTACCTGCGCATCGAGCGCTACATCGTGCAGGGCATCACGACCGGCTCGGTGAAATAGCGACCGCCGGCACGCCAGGGCAGCCGATGAAGATCTACGTCCCGCAGCCGATTCCGGCTGTCGCGCTGGAACGACTGCGGTCGCTTGGCGAGGTGACCGTGTTCGATCACCTGGACCGACTGCTCCCGCCGGGCGAGTTGCGCACGGCAGTCGCCGACCAGCACATTCTGTTCGCACTGGGAGGCATCGAGTACGACGCCGAACTGATCGACGGCGTCGCCGATCTGGGGCTGATCGCCGCGATGCACGTCAGCCCGGCGTTCGTGGACATCACGGCCGCGACTCGGCGGGGTATCCCCGTGAGCGGAATTCCGAACACGGGCCTGGCGAAGACGACCGCCGAGTTCACCTTCGCCCTGCTGATGGCCACGGCGTGGCGCCTGCCGGAGGCTGACACCTTCCTGCGCGGGGGACGCTGGATCCAGAACCAGTCCGAGGCGTTCCTCGGCACCCGGTTGTACGGCAAGACGCTCGGGATCGTCGGCCTCGGCGCGATCGGCACCGACGTCGCCGTCAAGGCACGAGCGTGCGACATGAACGTCGTCTACTACAAGCGCACGCCGCTGTCGCGGGCGGAGGAGATCGCGCTCGGCGCGGAGTACCGCTCCCTGGAGGATCTGTTCCGGGAGTCGGACTTCGTGGCCCTCACGCCGCCGCTGACCGCGCAGACCAAGGGGCTGGTCGGGGCAGACCTTATCGGGTTGATGAAGCCGAGTGCGATCCTGCTCAACACCTCCCGCGGGCAGGTGCTGGACGAGGTGGCGCTGGAGGACGCGCTGGTGTCCGGCCGCATCCGTGGCGCAGGTCTGGACGTGTTCCAGTGGGAGGGCCTGCCGGATCCCGGGCCGCGAGATCGGCTCAAGGAATTGCCGAACGTCGTGT
>WHTG01000004.1 GCA_009377835.1 Nitriliruptorales bacterium | reverse complement strand
CGAGTTCACCGGCGTCGTGGTCGTCGCTGATCGGCTTGTCCAGCGACGTGACCGCGAAGTCGGCGGACAGGGCCTGGCGGACCTGATGCTCGGTGAGCCTGGTCGCGTTCGACAGTTCGTCCAGGCACGGGGGACGTCCCAGTTCCGCGTCCAGGCGTGACTGCGCAGCCCGCACCCGCAACAGGTTCTGGTGCACTCCCGTCGGAAGGCGGATCACCCGCTCCTTGTCGGCGGTGCCTCGCTGCAGCGACTGTCGGATCCACCAGATTGCGTACGTGGAGAACTTGAAGCCGCGCCGCCAGTCGAACTTCTCCACGGCACGGATCAATCCGAGGTTGCCCTCCTGGATCAGCTCGTCCAGCCCCAGCGGGGACCGGCGCGCGACCTTCGCCGCTTCCTTGACGACCAGGCGGAGGTTGGCACGGACGAACCGGTCGAACGCCCGCTGCCCGTCGACGACGGCGTCCTCGAGTCCTGCACAGGTCGCCTCGTCGTAGGTTCCGTTCTTGCACTCCACGGCGATGTGCTCCTCGGCCTCCCGCCCAGCTTCGATCCTCCTGGCGAGCTCGACCTCCTCATCTGCCGTGAGCAGGTCGACTGAACCGATGTCGCTCAGGTAGATGTCGAGCAGGTCGGTTGGGACGTCCATATGAGTGTGACTTGTCACCCGTTTCACCGTCGGGTAATCCGTATCGTCATGCCGACGCTCTATTTCGAGGACTTCAGACCCGGCCAGCCGTTCCAGCTGGGATCGCATGAGATGACCCGCGAGGACATCGTCGACTTCGCCCGGCGGTTCGATCCGCAGCCGTTCCACCTGGATGAGGAGGCGGGTGCGGTGTCTGGGTTCGGCGGGTTGATCGCCAGCGGCTGGCACACGGCCGCGGTGTTCATGCGCCTGTACGTCGACGCGGTGCTGGCGGAAGCCGCGAGCATGGGCTCGCCGGGAATCTCCGAGCTGCGTTGGTTACGGCCGGTGCGGCCCTCCGACCTGATCACGGGCCGCTTCGTCGTGGAGGAGATCCAACCTTCCTCGCACCGCCCGGATCGCGGGACTGTGTTGTTTCGCGGCGAGTTGGTGAATCAGGCGCACGACGAGGTCCTCACCATGTCCGGGCGTGGCTACTTCGCGCGCCGGCGGGTGTGGTCCGGGTCGCCCCACAATGGGTTGGGCGGCACACTGTCGCGCATGACGGCGCTTCCCTATGACCCCACCCACCTGCAGCGCAAAGGCGACATCGGCGCCGAGGGGTTCTTCGCGCTGGATATGCGCGCCGGCCGTGTGACCGGCGTCGACGACTTTCCCGAAGCCCGCAAGCCCGCGTGGAAACTCACCGTCGACTTCGGACCGGTGATCGGCGAGCTCCGCACCAGCGCCCAGATCCGCAACTACAGCCGTGACGAGTTGCTCGGCCGTCTGGTCGTGGGTGCCGTGAACCTCGGACGCAAGCGCATAGCCGGGTTCGTCAGCGAGTTCCTCGTCCTCGGCACGCTGGACCCCGATGGCACCGTCCGCCTGCTCGAGGTTGCCCCCGGCGTCCAGCCAGGGGCCCCCATTGCGTAGGCTCAGGCGGTAATGGACCGCATCGAGATCAAGGGCGTCCGTGCCCGCGGCCGGCATGGCGTGTTCGAGGAGGAGCGGCGGCATGGCCAGCCGTTCGTGGTCGACCTCACCTTGGAGCTCGATTTGTCGGCCGCGGCGTCGACCGACTCCCTCGGTGAGACGGTCGACTACGGCATCCTCGCGCAGCAGGTCGGCGACGCGATCCAGTCGACGCGGTTCAACCTCATCGAAGCCCTCGCCGGCCACATCGCAGATCTGGCCCTGGCGGATCCCAGCGTCGTGGCGGTCGAAGTCCGCGTCGCCAAGCCGGACGCCCCCATCAACGTCGAACTGACCGAGGTTGCCGTCGCGGTGCGTAAGGCACGACGGCAGTGATGTGGCGAGGTGTCCAGTGGGCGTTCCTCGGCCTGGGGAGCAACCTCGAAAGCCGGCTCGACCACCTGCAGTCGGCGGTGGAGGCGCTGGATGCGCATGGCGGCAACCGGGTGGACGCCGTGTCGAGTGTGTACGAGACGGACCCGGTGGGTGGTCCCGAGCAGGGGCCGTATCTCAACCTCGTGGTGCGGCTCGCGACGTTGCTGAGTCCTCGGCGCCTGCTAGGCGTCTGTCAGGACGTCGAGGCGAGCTTGGGGCGCCAGCGTGCCGTCCGCTGGGGCCCGCGGACAATCGATGTCGACATCCTCCTGTACGGATCCAGGACGGTCCGGCGGCGCAACCTCGAGATACCGCACCCCCGCCTGATCCAGCGGCCGTTCGCGCTTGTCCCGCTGATGGAGGTGGCGCCGGGGCTGAAGCTGCCCGACGGCCGTTCGGTTGCGTCCGTCCTTGCGAAGCTGGCCCCGATCGAGGGCGTGACGATGGTCGGGTCCCAGGTCCACGGGCCGGACGCGGCCGCGCAGTGAAGCGCACGGCGGTGATCGGCCCCGGCCGCGTCGGCACAGCTCTGGGGATGGCGCTGGCGCAGGCGGGCTACGACGTCTTCGCGGTTGCCGATCAGGACCGCCGAGGCGTCGACAGCTTCGTCCAGCGCGTCCCGACGGCGCGGCCACTCGCTGCTGTGGACGCGTCACGCGACGCCGAACTCGTGATTGTCGCGGTGCCCGACGACGCTCTCGCGGATCTCGTGGCGGCGGTGGCGCGGGACGACGGTGTCGCGGAGGGCAGCCGCTGGGTGCACGTCTCCGGTGGGTACGGAACCGACGTGTTGCGACCGGCACATCTGGCCGGTGCGGCCGTCGCGGCGTGCCACCCGGCGCAGACCTTCCCCGATGCGGAGACGGGGTTCGCGGCGCTCCCGGGTTGCTCGTGGGCGGTCACGGCGCAGGAGCAGGATCTGGGCTGGGCACGCGTGCTCGTCACGGATCTGCGCGGGCGTCCGGTGGCGGTTCCCGCCGGCAGTCGAACGCTGTACCACGCGGGGCTCGCCGTCGGCAGCAATGCGACGGTGACCGTCGTCGCACTGGCCCGGGACCTGCTGCTGGGCGCGGGCATCGAGAACCCGGGCGACTTCCTCGGTCCTCTCGTGACGACCAGCGCCGCCAACGCCGCGTCCTCTGGCGCTGCCGCTCTGACAGGCCCAGTCCGCCGAGGGGACGCCGGGACGGTCGCGGCGCACCTCGAGGAGTTGCGGGGGGCCCTGCCTGAGGCGGTGGATGCCTACCTGGCCGTCGCTCGGCTCGCCCTGGGGTATGCGCGCCGCTCGGGGCTGGACGAGCAACAGGCAGCCGCCGTCGCCCGGGTGCTGGACCACTGATGGATGTCGTCTCCGATGTCGCGGAGATCCGAGCCCGTCTGCAGGGAGTTCCGCGCCCCCTGGGACTGGTGCCGACGATGGGCGCGCTGCACGGCGGTCATCTGTCGCTGGTCGACGCCGCGACGCGACACTGCGCCACAGTCGCCGTGAGCATCTTCGTGAATCCGCTGCAGTTCGGGCCCGGTGAGGACTTCCAGCGGTATCCGCGATCGCTCGACGCCGATCTGCAAGAGCTCGACGCCGCCGGCGCCCACGTTGTGTTCACTCCCGACGCGGCGTCGTTCACTCCGCCCGGCCGGTTGACCAGCGTGGTCGTGGCGTCGCTGACGCAGCGGCTGGAGGGATCCAGCCGCCCCGGACACTTCGACGGCGTCACGACGGTCGTGACGAAGCTGTTCAACGTGATCCGTCCCGACCAGGCGTACTTCGGAGAGAAGGACTTCCAGCAGCTCGCCGTCATCCGGAGGATGGTCGCCGACCTCGACCTGCCGGTCACGGTGGTCGGCTGCCCGATCGTGCGCGACCCCGACGGGCTCGCGCTGTCCAGCAGAAACGCGTATCTCTCGGGTGAACAGCGGGTGGCGGCGCTGCAACTGTCGCAGGCGCTGCACCGCCTGTCGCAGGAGTGGGCCGGTGACGCGGCGACGGCCGTTGCGACGCTGCGCCGTACACTTTCCCAGGCGTCCGGCGTCCGTCTCGACTATGCGGAGGTCATCGACCCCGAGACCCTCGAACCGTTCGAGGGCGTCGTTGAGGGCCCGGCCCAGGCCGTTGTCGCTGCATACGTCGGCGACACCCGTCTGATCGACAACATCCGGTTGGAGCCGGCCGGTTCGTCCCCGGCAGCCTGACACGGGAGCCAGACATGCTTCGACCCATCGGATCGGAAACGCCCTACACCACCGCCCCGGATCTGCTGGCGGGGTGACCTCCGTCGACCCCGTCACGCAGCACCTGATCGCGCTGGCACTCAGCGAGGACCTACCCGGCGTCGACGTGACCGCCACCGCGACCGTGTCGCCCGACGCGACGGCCACCGCGGCCTTCGTCATGCGCGCCCCCGGGGTCATCGCGGGCCTCGGCACGGTCGGTGCGGTCGTGTCGGCCGTCGACGACACGCTGAGGTTCACTGCGCTGTCGGCTGACGGTGACCGCCGGGAGCCTGGCACCACGGTCGCCACCGTCACCGGCGCGGCACGAAGCATCCTCGCCGCTGAACGCACGGCCTTGAACCTGTTGACGCACCTGTCCGGCATCGCGACGCAAACCGCCCGCTTTGTCGATGCCGTCGCCGGCACCGCGTGCGCGATCCGCGACACGCGCAAGACGCTCCCCGGCATGCGCGCGCTGCAGAAGGCTGCGGTCGCAGCGGGGGGCGGGACCAACCACCGCTTCAGCCTCTCGGACGGCTTGCTCGTGAAAGACAACCACGTCGCGGTCGCGGGCGGCATCACATCCGCGGCGCGTCGGGCGTTGACGGCGGCGGGCGGTCTCCCGGTCCAGATCGAGGTCGACGACCTGACGCAACTCGACGAGGCACTGACGGCGGGGGCGCGTTCGGTACTCCTGGACAACTTCACCCTTGATGACGTGCGCGCCGCGGTGCAGCGATGCCGGGCGGGTGATGAGCACGTCTTCGTCGAAGCGAGCGGCAACGTCAACCTGGAGACGGTGCGAGCGATCGCCCAGACGGGTGTCGACGCAGTGGCGGTGGGTGCGCTGACACACTCGGTGCGCGCGTTGGACATCGCCCTGGACTGGGAGGAGGAGTGATGCTGCTCGCGGTGGACGTTGGCAACTCGCAGACCGTCATCGGCGTGTTCAACGGCAGCGACATGGCGAACCATTGGCGGATCTCGACCGACCCGGACCGCACGCCCGACGAACTCGCCCTGATGTTCGGCGGCCTGATGTCGTTCGAGGACTTGTCGTTCAGTCGGAACGTGCACGGCGTCATCGTCTCCTCTGTGGTCCCCGCCGTGACCGAGATGCTGCGGGTGATGACGCACAAGTACTTCCACTTCGCGCCTGTGATCGTTGGTCCCGGGACGCGCACCGGCATGGCCCTCGCGGTGGAGAATCCGCGTGAAGTCGGTGCCGACCGACTGGTCAATGCGCTGGCGGCGTACGAGGAGTTCGGTGGACCGGGCATCGTCGTCGACTTCGGCACCGCGACCAGCTTCGACGTCTACAGCGGCCGCGGCGAGTTTCTCGGCGGGGCGATCGCCCCCGGCGTCGCGACCTCGTTGCGCGCGTTGTCGCTGCGAGGCGCCCAGTTGCCCCGCATTGAGCTGGCGACTCCGAAGACACCTGTCGGGCGCAGCACGATCGAAGCGATGCGTTCCGGCGCCGTGTACGGATTTGCCGGCACGGTGGACCGCATCGTCGAGGAGATCTGCGGGGAGCTCGCCGCTGCGCCGACCGTCGTCGCGACCGGGGGTCTGGCACCGTCCATCCTCGGGGCGTGCCGGACCGTGACGCGCCACGATCCGTGGCTGACGCTCAAAGGGCTACGGATCGTCTGGGACCGCAACGTCCCGTAGCAGACAGCGAAACCCCACCTGCCGCAGCCGGCGCCGCCGGCACCGGTGAGGAACACCTCTTCCTCACGGCCGGCTGGCCGGGCAACAGTGATCGAACCCGCTTACGTGGCGCGGTCGCCGCGCAGGACCTTCGCGACCGCCGCCGCGCCGGCTACGACGAAGGCGCCCTTGAACAGTTTCTTCAAGGCGTAATAGGCCGCGGCGCCCTTCGCGGCGGTCTTGGCAGGGTTGCCTTCCTTCGTCTTCTTGCGCGTAGCCATGTGGAACCTCCGTGTCGGGTGGCTGCACCCTTCCCGATGCATCTGACGGCAACCCTTCGTGGAGTCGGAGCCCTGTGCATTGTCGCCGCTGCGGCACCGCCGCTAGCCTGCCGGGTCCATGACGCCGACGGACCCACTCCTGGACAACGACGGCAGCGAGGAGCGCGGGGACCGGCTGTCGGCCGAGCGGCACGCGAAGCTCGAGCGGCTCCGCGCCGAGGGCATCGACCCGTATCCCGTCGGCGTCAGGGTCACCCATTCGCTCCTGGCAATCGTCGCCGCCTACGCCGACCGTCTGGACGCGGCCGAGGAGACCGAGGACCGGGTCGCGGTCGGCGGGCGCCTCGTCATGCGGCGTGGCCACGGGAAACTGGTGTTCCTCGTGCTGCGCGAGGGCGACGCCGAGCTGCAGGTGATGGCGCAACTGGACGCCCTGGGCGAGGAGGCCATGGAGCGGGTCGCCGACCTCGACGTCGGGGACTGGGTCTGCGCCGAAGGGGTTGTCATCCGTACCAAGCGCGGGGAGCTGTCAGTCAAGGCGCAGCGGGTCACGCTGATCGGAAAGTCGTTGCGCCCCCTGCCCGACAAGTGGCACGGCCTGCGGGACACCGAGACGCGCTTTCGGCAGCGCGAGGTCGACCTGACCGTCAACGCCGCGGCGCGTCGCGTGTTCCGGACCCGCTCGCTGGTAATCCGCGCCCTGCGCTCTGAACTCGACGGACGCGGATACCTCGAGGTGGAGACGCCGGTGCTGCACCACGTGCCCGGTGGCGCCCTGGCCCGGCCGTTCGCGACCGAGCACCAGGCGCTGGACATCCCGCTGTACCTGCGTATCGCCGAGGAGCTGCATCTCAAGCGACTCGTGGCAGGCGGGCTGCCGCGCGTGTACGAGATCGGCCGCGTGTTCCGCAACGAAGGGCTGTCGCCGCGACACAACCCCGAGTTCACGATGCTCGAGTCCTATGAGGCGTACGCGGACTACCACGACGTGATGGACCTGACGCAGGCCCTGGTCCAGCGAGCGGCGCTGGAAGCGGTGGGCACGCTTGAACTGCCGTACGGTGACGGCAGGGTGGATCTGGGCGGCACATGGCCGCGCCGCAGCCTGCTCGACCTCGTGCGAGCGGCCACGCAGCGTTACGACCTCGACTACGACACGCCGCTGAACGACGTCCGCCAGGTGTGCTCGCGACACGGTGTGCACGTCGACGAGGCATGGGGCACCGGCAAGCTGCTGCTCGAGCTGTACGAGCACCTTGTCGAACACTCGCTGTGGGACCCGACGTTCGTGATCGACTACCCGCTCGAAGTCAGCCCGCTGGCACGGCGCCACCGCGCCAATCCTCACGTGGCGGAGCGCTTCGAACTGATCGTCAACGGTCGGGAACTGGCGAACGCGTTCTCCGAACTCACCGATCCGCTCGACCAGCGTGAGCGCTTCGAAGCGCAGGCGCGGGCGAAGGCCGCCGGAGACGAAGAGGCAATGGTCGTCGACGAGGAATACCTTCGGGCGATGGAGTTCGGAATGCCGCCGATGGGCGGTTTGGGCATCGGGGTCGACCGGTTGGTCATGCTGCTCGCCGACGTGCACACGATCCGCGACGTCATCCTGTTCCCGACCCTGAGACCCGAGCAGGCGTAGCCGATCGGACCGCTGCGACGAGGCTCGGTCGCAGGTACCGTTGAGTCACCGAGGGCGGCCGCTCAGGGACGCGCATCGCACGCCGATACTCCAAGGGAACGTTCAGGGTCGCTTGGGCGTTTGGGACTCCACCCCCAGGCAATTGGTAGGGGGCCCGTCCGTCTCGTGCCGACCCGTTTTTGGACCCCTAGTAGCGACCGTCGAACCGTCCGGATTGCCCGCGGAGGGCCTACAGGGCGGTGATACAGTCATCAAACAGCACCCATCAGGGGGCAGCAGATGTTCGAAAGATTCACTGACCGGGCCCGCCGCGTGGTCGTGCTTGCGCAAGAAGAAGCGCGCATGCTCAACCACAACTACATCGGCACCGAGCACATCCTCCTCGGACTGATCCACGAGGGCGAAGGTGTCGCTGCGAAGGCTCTGGAGTCACTTGGCATCTCGCTGGAGGGGGTCCGCGAGCAGGTCGAGGAGATCATCGGACAGGGTCAGACGGCTCCCGCCGGGCACATCCCGTTCACGCCGCGCGCGAAGAAGGTGCTGGAGCTGTCGCTGCGTGAGGCGCTGCAGCTCGGCCACAACTACATCGGCACCGAGCACATCCTGCTCGGGCTGATCCGCGAGGGCGAGGGGGTCGCCGCCCAAGTGCTGCAGAAGCTGGGCGCGGACCTCAACCGCGTGCGCCAACAGGTCATCCAGTTGCTGTCCGGTTATGCCGGAGGCGAACCCGGCCAGGGAAGCCAGGGCAAGGCCGGGGTCTCCGGTGGCCCCGCCGACGAGGGCAAGGGCAGCCCCGTCCTCGACCAGTTCGGCCGCAACCTCACGCAGCTCGCCCGGGAGGGCAAGCTCGATCCCGTCATCGGCCGTACCCGTGAGATCGAGCGGGTCATGCAGGTGCTGTCACGCCGCACCAAGAACAACCCCGTCCTCATCGGCGAGCCCGGCGTCGGTAAGACCGCAATCGTCGAGGGCCTGGCCCAGATGATCATGAACAACGCGGTGCCGGAGACGCTGAAGGACAAGCAGCTGTACACGCTGGACCTGGGCGCTCTGGTCGCCGGCAGCCGTTACCGCGGCGACTTCGAGGAACGCCTGAAGAAGGTGCTCAAGGAGATCACGACGCGCGGCGACATCGTCCTGTTCATCGACGAGCTGCACACCCTGGTGGGCGCCGGTGCCGCCGAGGGCGCCATCGACGCCGCCAGCATCCTCAAGCCGATGCTGGCCCGTGGCGAGCTGCAGACCATCGGCGCCACCACGATCGACGAATACCGCAAGCACCTGGAGAAGGACGCCGCGCTGGAGCGCCGCTTCCAGCCGATCACCGTGGAAGAGCCCTCGGTCGCGCACACAATCGAGATCCTCAAGGGTCTGCGCGACCGCTATGAGGCGCACCACCGCGTCACGATCACCGACGACGCGCTGGTCGCCGCAGGCAACCTCGCCGACCGCTACATCTCCGACCGGTTCCTGCCCGACAAGGCCATCGACCTCATCGACGAGGCGGGCTCGCGGCTGCGCATCCGCCGTCTGACTGCCCCGCCGGACCTGCAGGACCTCGAGGAAGAGGCCGGCCGCATCCGCAAGGCCAAGGAATCGGCCATCGACGAGCAGGACTTCGAGAAGGCCGCCAACCTTCGCGACCAGGAGAAGAAGGTCCTGGAGCGCAAGGCGAACAGGGAGCGCGAGTGGAAGTCCGACGGGATGGAGTCGGTGCTGACGCTCGACGAGGAGGACATCGCGGAGGTGCTGTCCAACTGGACCGGCATCCCGGTGTTCAAGCTCACCGAGGAGGAGACCGCCAAGCTGCTGCGCATGGAGTCGGAACTCCACAAGCGGGTGATCAGCCAGGACGACGCCATTGCGGCGGTGTCCCGTTCGATCCGCCGCACCCGCTCCGGGTTGAAGGACCCCAAGCGTCCGTCCGGCTCGTTCATCTTCCTGGGCCCGTCGGGCGTGGGTAAGACCGAGCTGGCGAAAACGCTCGCCGAGTTCCTGTTCGGCGACGAGGACGCGCTGATCCACCTGGACATGTCCGAGTACATGGAGAAGCACACGGTCTCGCGGCTGATCGGTTCGCCCCCTGGCTACGTCGGCTACGAGGAGGGCGGACAGCTCACGGAGGCCGTACGCCGCCGGCCGTTCTCCGTCGTGCTGTTCGACGAGGTCGAAAAGGCCCACCCAGACGTCTTCAACGCCCTTCTGCAGATCCTGGAGGACGGTCGCCTGACCGACGCGCAGGGCAAGCAGGTCGACTTCAAGAACACCGTGCTGATCATGACGTCCAACCTGGGTACCCGGAACCTCGGAGCGCAGGCGCTGGGCTTCTCGGCGCGCGACGACGAGAAGGACACCTACGCACGCATGAAGGAGCAGGTGGACGAGGAGCTCAAGCGGCACTTCCGTCCCGAGTTCCTCAACCGCATCGACGAGACGATCGTGTTCCACCAGCTCACCCGCGAGCAGGTGAAGACGATCGTGGACTTGCTCATGAGGCGCGTGAAGGACCAGATGAAGTCCAAGGACCTCGACATCGAGCTCACCGACGACGCCAAGGCGTGGCTGGCCGACAAGGGCTATGACGCCGCGTTGGGCGCGCGGCCGCTGCGGCGGACGCTGCAGCGTGAGATCGAGGACGTGCTGTCCGAAAAGATCCTCATGGGCGACTTCCACGCCGGGCAACTGATTGTCGCGGACGTCGAGGACGACACCATCGTCTTCCGCGCTGTGGACGCACCGCCGGACCTGCCGCCTGTCGAACTCGCGGGTTCGAGCGGAGACGACCGTGCCTGAGAACGGTGGCATCCCGCGTTTCGACGGGTACCATTTGAGGGCAAGGACGTGTTCGGCGTGAGCTGAAAATAGACGTCGGCGCTTCTCGGCAAAGGGGGCGGCTGGTCGACAAGAGACCACCAATCCCCCGAGGGGCGCCGAACGACTCGGCTGGGACGGCTGCAAGGGCCACCAGTCGTAGTCACCAGGGCAGACCCGGTGCAGAGGCACCGGGTCTTTGCTTTTTCTTCGCCGAAATCTCGACGTTTCGGCCTGCTGCAACGGCGACCGAAGAGGGACCCGCTATGACGGCGTACGCCACAGACAGGGTGCGCTCGCGCGACGTTGCCTGCTTCCAGGTTGGAAACTCACCCAACCCCCGACAGATGGCCGCGTGATGCCGCTGAGAAGGGGTAGGGGGCCAGACGTGTCGACCGACGATTCCCTGGGCCGCGTCGCGGAGCAGGTGCGCGGCTGCACACGGTGCAGATTGGCGGCGACGCGCACCAACGCCGTCCCGGGACAGGGTGATCCGCGGGCGCCGTTGGTCCTCGTCGGAGAGGCCCCAGGACGCGCTGAGGACCAGACGGGGCAGCCGTTTCAGGGGATGGCAGGACGCTTCCTGGACACACAACTCGCGTTGTTGGATCTCACGCGCGAGCAGGTGTTCATCTCATCGGTGAACAAATGCCGGCCGCCGCGCAACCGCACCCCCCGGCCGGACGAGGTGGCCGCCTGCGCGTCCTACCTGGATCGGCAGCTTGCACTCATCCGTCCGCGTGTCGTCCTCGCAATGGGGGGAACGGCGGCGGCCAGGCTGCACCCCGAGCGCACCACCGCGATGGCAAAGGTCGGCGAACTGCGCGGACAGGTCTACCCCCTCGGCCCGGAGCAGGCGTTGGTCGTGACGTACCACCCCGCGGCGGCGATGCGCTTCCCGTCACAGCGGGATCCCTTCGCCGCGGATCTGCAGCGTGCGGCAGTGCTGGCGGGATTGCTGCCGCAGCCCTTCAGTGGCGGTAGGTGAGACTCGGTCGGCGAGGCTGGCAGCGCGTGCATGGCGTACCGTGGCGCTATGCGTCTGGTCCTCGCCCGATGCACCGTGGACTACGCGGGCCGGCTGAATGCTCACCTGCCCAGCGCGGTGCGTCTGATCATGGTCAAAGCTGATGGCTGCGTCGCGATCCATGCCGACGGCGGCGCCTACAAGCCGCTCAACTGGATGAACGCCCCGAACGTCCTGGTGGAACACGAGCGGACGTGGACCGTGACCAATCCAAAGGGGGAGACCCTGACGATCAACCTGGAGGACGTTCACCTCGACACCACCCACGACTGCGGCGAGGACCCGGGGCTAGCGAAGGACGGTGTCGAGGCGCACCTGCAGGAACTGCTGGCTGCCAATCCGCGCGAGCTGGGCGAGGAGCTGGTGCTGGTGCGGCGCGAGTACCCGACGGCACTGGGGCCGGTTGACCTGCTGTGCCGCGACGCGCAAGGGCGGGCGGTGGCCATCGAGATCAAGCGGCGGGGCGAGATCGACGGGGTCGAGCAGTTGACGCGGTATCTGGAGCGGCTGAACCGCGATCCGCTGCTGCAGCCGGTGCGGGGGATGCTCGCAGCGCAGCAGATCAGGCCGCAGGCCAGAGTGCTGGCCCAGGATCGCGGGATCGGCTGCGTGGAAGTCGACTACGACCGGCTGCGCGGTGTGGAGTCGCACGAGTTGAAGCTCTTTTGAGCAGACCGAACGTGCCGGCTGCCGGAGCGTTCCAGGACGCTGTGCTGGTGTGGTACGGCGACCACCGCCGCGACCTCCCGTGGCGAGACATCGACGATCCCTTCGCCGTGCTCGTCAGCGAGGTCATGCTGCAGCAGACACAGGTGTCCCGTGTGGTCCCCAAGTACGGCGAGTTCATGGTCCGGTTTCCCGATGCCGCGACCCTGGCCGCGGCGCCGGTTGCCGAGGTCGTCAGGATGTGGCGGGGTCTGGGCTACAACCGCCGGGCGATCGCGCTGCACAGGGCTGCGCGCATGATCGTGGAAGGCCACCAGGGTGAGGTCCCCGCGGAGCTCACCGCGCTGCAGGCGCTTCCCGGCATCGGCGCCTACACCGCCCGCGCCGTCCTGGCGTTCGCCTTCTCCCGTCCTACGGCACCGGTGGACACCAACGTCGCGCGGGTGATCGCGCGTGCGCTCGGCGAAGCGCCGGTGCGGGGGGCGGCGCTGCAGGCGGCGGCAGATGAACTGGTACCGAAGGGCAGGGCGCGCGACTGGAGTGCCGCCCTGATGGACCTCGGCGCGACCCACTGCACCAGCGGCGCTCCGCGTTGTGAAGGATGTCCGGTGCGCAGCACGTGCACGTGGTCCGCCCGCGGGGGAGACGACCCTGTGACGGCGAAACGCGGGGCGAAGCCGTTCGCAGGGTCCAACCGCTACCACCGGGGCCGGCTCCTCGACGCTCTGCGCCTTCACGCTCTGCCGGAGCGCGACCTTCCCGGAGCGGCGGCGGTCGACAGTGCGGCTGCGGCTCGGGACGTTGCAGACGGCCTCGTCGCGGACGGGCTCGCCCAGTGGCATGGCGACACTTTGCGCCTGCCCGCCTGACGTTTCCACAGGCGTGGGTCGGGGGCATGTCTTGGCGCATGGCGACCAACGACGCCGGGCCGGCTGTTGCAGTACCCGACGATCCGACGGACCTGGATCGTGACGCCTACCTTGGGGCGCTCAAGCGGTCGCTGGCGGAGATCAAGCGCGACGACGTCCCGGGGCTGGCTGCCGGGGTCGCCTTCAAGATCTTCCTCGCCCTGTTCCCGGCGCTGTTCGCAGGCGTGGCGGTATTCAGCATCGTCACGACGCCCGCTGAGATGCAGACGTGGTTGGAGTCGGCGAGCGGGTTCCTTCCGCCCCGGGCCATTGAGGTGATGAAACAGCCGCTCACCGACATCGTGGAAGGAAAGAAGAGCGTCGCCGGTCTCGCCGCCCTGATCGGTGTCGCGGCGGGTCTGTGGGCAGCGACTGGAGCGGCCGTGTCGCTGATGAAGGCGCTGTCCCGGGCGTACGACGTCGACGAGACGCGCAAGTTCGTCCGCCAGCGCCTCATCGCGCTCGCCCTGACAGTCGCCCTGCTGGCGGCCCTGTTGGGCATCGTCGCGCTGCTGATCCTCGGCCCGCAGATCCAGACGGCGCTCCTCGGCGATGTTCCCGCTCCGTTCAAGTGGGTGCTGGCGGCGGCGCGGTTCGTGCTGGCGCTTGGCGTGCTGGTGCTGCTGTTCGCGTTCGTCTACTGGATCGGCCCCAACCGTAGCCACCCGTCGTGGTTGTGGATCTCACCAGGTGCGGTTCTGGGTGTGGTCGGCTGGCTGGTCGCCTCAGGCGGGTTCACCTTCTACGCCCAGACCGCATCGAACTACGACCGGGCCTACGGGACCATCGCGGGTGTGGCGATCATGCTGATCTGGCTGCAGATCTCCATGCTGGTGATCCTGGTTGGCGCAGAGTTCAACGCGGAGGTCGAGCGGGCGCGGGCGTTGTACACGCGGGTGGGCGAAGGAGCGGGATTCGCGGCGCCGGGCGGAACGGCCGCGATGATCCCCCCACATCCGGAGGCGCCCGAGGCGACGCTCGTCCAGACGGAGAAGACCGCCCACACGGTGGAGCCACCGGGCGACCACCCGGCCGTGCCGTCGGTGCCCGAGCCACCGCCGAGCCTGTCCGCAGGTCGTGACGCGGGCAGCGGTCCCGCCGCTGCGGCGCAGTCACGCGCGCTTGGCACCCTCGCCGCGGCATTCATGGCGGCGGCTGTGTTCCTGGGGTTCGCCCGCAGGCGATCCCGGCGCTAAGTTGGCCCCGTTCCCGCGATGCGGGTGAGGAGCGCCGGGAAGTCTGGTCGGCACCCACCACCTGATCTGTCTGTCGCCTGACTCGGAGTTCACGTGCCGGCCGCCCTACTCGGCCTCCATGCAGTGGTTGCCCTCGCAGCCCCCATCGCGGCACGGCGACTTGGCCGGCGGGTGCTCCTGCTGTGCGCTGTCGCGCCGGCGACGGCGACGGTGTGGGCACTGCTGCACGCATCCGCCGTCGTGGGGCGCGGAGAGGCCGTGGACGTGCACGTCGCCTGGGTTCCCACAGCAGGGCTGAACGGCGACTTCAGGCTCGATGCGTTCGCATTGCTGATGGTGCTGCTGGTGTCCGGGATCGGGACGCTGATCTTCGGCTACGCGGCGGCCTACTTCCCGGCGACCAAACGTGACGTCGGGGGGTTCGCAGCGTGGTTGACCATCTTCGCCGGCGCCATGCTCGGACTGGTCCTGGCAGACAACGTCATTCTCGTGTTCGTGTTCTGGGAGCTCACCTCGATCACGTCGTTCATGCTGATCGGTACGAACCACCGCGAGGCCGCCTCGCGCAGTGCGGCAACACAGGCGCTGTTGACGACGGGAGCTGGTGGACTGGCGCTGCTTGGAGGCCTGGTGGTCCTGGCCGAGGCGGCGGGGACGTACTCGCTGTCTGGATTGCTGACGGCCCCCCCTGGCGGAGAGGCGGCGGCCTGGGGCATCGCGCTCGTGCTCGTCGGCGCGTTCACCAAATCGGCGCAGGTACCGTTCCATGCGTGGTTGCCGGCCGCCATGGCTGCGCCGACGCCCGTCAGCGCGTACCTGCACTCGGCGACGATGGTGAAGGCCGGTGTGTACGTCATCGCACGCTTCGCACCGGCGTTCGCACTGCTGCCGGCATGGCGACCCCTGGTTGTCGGTGTCGGCGTCGCCACGATGATCGTCGGCGGCTACCGCGCGCTGCGGCAGCACGACGCGAAACTTCTGCTGGCCTACGGGACGGTGAGCCAACTGGGGTTCATGGTCGTGATGTTCGGGCTCGGGACGCCCGACGCCACCTTCGCGGCGACCACGCTCATCGTCGCCCACGGGTTGTTCAAAGGCGCTCTGTTCATGGTGGTCGGCGCCGTCGACGTGCAGACGGGCACCCGCGACATCCGCGAGCTGAGCGGCCTTCGGCATCGGATGCCGGTGGCGTTCTCCGTCTCCTGCGTGGCGGCCGCGTCGATGGCCGGGTTACCACCACTACTGGGCTTCATCGCGAAAGAGGCGGCGTACGAAGGAGTGCTCGCCGGCGAGCTCGGCCTCACCGGCCCCCTTGCCGTCACCGGCATCGTCGTCGGCTCGGCGCTCACGGTGGCCTACAGCCTGCGGTTCGTCCGGGGTGTGTTTGCAGGTCCCCGGGCGGCGGCCGTCGTGCCCCGCGAACGACTCATCCTGGTCGCTCCCGCCGCGCTGCTCTCCGCCGCGAGCCTCCTCATGGGGGTGGCGCCGCTGCTCGTGGACGCGCTGGTGAACGCTGCTGCGACTGCTGCCCACCCGGAGTGGGAGACGTACCACCTGTCCCTGTGGCACGGCCTCACCGTGGCGCTCGGGTTGTCGGCGGTCGCGGTCGCCGGCGGAGCTGCGCTGCACGCGTCTCGCGCCCGAGTCGAGCGGTGGCAGGCTGCTGCACCGCGCGCGCCCTCGGCGAGCGGCGGCTACGACGCGACCTGGCGCGGAGTACTGGCTGTTGCGAGGCGGACCACCGGCGTGGTGCAGAACGGATCACTGCCCCTGTATCTCATGGTCATTCTCCTCACGGCCGTGACCTTGCCGGGCGCGGTACTCGTGGCAGACGGCGAATGGCCCACCGCGACGTACACGATCGGAAGCTGGCTCCAGATCGGCATCTGCCTGCTGGCGGCGGCCGCCGCGACGACGATCGCTTTCGCCTCGCGCCGGTTCACCGCCGTGCTGCTGCTGGGGGCGGTCGGGTACAGCGTCGCCGCGCTGTTCGTCCTGCACGGCGCTCCGGACCTCGCGCTGACGCAGATGCTCATCGAGACGCTGTCGCTGGTGATCTTCGTCCTGGTGCTCAGGCACCTGCCGTCGCGGTTCGGCCACCGCCCGCAGCGCATCGACCGGGTCGTGCGTTTCTCGACGGCCGCGCTGGTGGGGCTGGCGGTGTTCGCCTTCTCGCTGGTCACGGCGGGTGCCCGCACCGCCGCGCCCGTCAGTCAGGAGTACGTCGCTCGGGCCCTTCCGGAGGGGCACGGCCGCAACATCGTCAACGTGATACTGGTCGACTTCCGCGCGCTGGACACCCTGGGAGAGATCGTCGTCCTGGTAACCGCCGCGCTGGGCATCTCCAGCCTCGTCGTGGCGGGGCGACTGAGCCGTCACGAACGCCGCGCGTCGGCGGGGGATTCCACGTGACCTCGCTGATCCTGGAGACGGGGACCCGCGCGGTCTTCCACACGATCCTCGTCTTCAGCGTGTTCCTCCTGTTCGCCGGCCACAACGCGCCGGGCGGAGGGTTCATCGGTGGCCTGGTGGCAGGTGCTGCGCTGGTGCTCCGGTTCGTTGCCTATGGCAGCCAGGATGCCGCACGGACGGTGCGGGCAAGGCCGGAGACAGTGCTTGGCGCCGGGGTGTTCGCTGCCGCCGCATCGGCGATCGCACCGTGGTTTGCTGGCGGACAGCTGCTCGAGTCGCGGCTCTGGGCGCTCACGCTTCCCCTGCTCGGCACGATCAAGGCCACCTCGGTGCTGGTCTTCGACGTCGGGGTGTACTTCGTCGTCGTCGGTCTGGTGCTCGCCGTGCTGGTCACGCTCGGCGGAGAGCTCGACTCGTGACACTCGTCCTCGCCGGAACCGTCGCGGTGCTCTACGCCGTCGGCACGTATCTGCTGCTGCAGCGCACGCTGACCCGCATCGTCATAGGGCTGGCACTGCTGGGCCACGGTGCGAACCTGCTGCTGCTCCTGGCGGGGGGTCCGCCAGGCGAACCACCTCTGGTCGGAGAGGCGACGTCCGGCGTGGTCAGCGATCCGCTGCCGCAGGCGATGGCGCTGACGGCGATCGTCATCACCTTCGGCGTGCTCGCGTTTCTGCTCGCACTTGCGTACCGGAGCTGGGCCGTCTCCCGCAACGACGAAGTCGAGGACGACGTGGAGGACCGCCGCGTCGCCGCCGGCAAGCGCGCATCGGTCCACGACGAGGAGGTTGGGCAGTGAACATCCTCGTCGCCCTGCCGATCGCCATTCCCGTGGCCGCCGCCGCCGCCGCGTTGCTGGTGCACCTGCGGCTGCGACTCCAGCGGATCCTCTCCGTGGGGGCCGTCGCCGGCGCAACGGCAGCCGCGGCCCTCCTGCTGGTACACGTGGAACGCTCGGGCACTGCGGTGGTATCGGTCGGCGGATGGGAGCCGCCGGTGGGAATCGTGCTGGTGGCGGACCTGTTCAGCGCGCTGTTGTTGCTGGTGGCGATGATCACCGTTCTGGCCGTGCTGGTCTTCGCGCTCGGCCAGCTGGAGCGCGCGGTGGAGGAGCGCTACTTCCACCCGCTGTACCTGGTTCTGACAGTGGGCGTCTCGGCGTCCTTCCTGACCGGGGACCTGTTCAACCTGTTCGTCGCCTTCGAAGTCATGTTGATCGCGTCCTATGTCCTCCTGACCCTGACTGGGCGGTCCGAGCAGGTCCGCCCTGCCATGACGTACGTCGTCGTGAGCCTGCTCTCCTCGACGCTGTTCATCACCGGCATCGCGCTCGTGTACGCCGCGACGGGCACAGTCAACATGGCGGATCTGGGGCAACGCCTGGCAGACGTGCCAGGCGCGCTGCGAGCGGGACTCGCCGCCCTGTTCCTCGTCGTGTTCGGGATCAAGGCCGCGATCTTCCCCTTGTTCTTCTGGCTGCCGGACTCGTATCCAACCGCCCCTGCGGCGGTCACCGCAGTCTTCGCCGGGTTGCTCACCAAGATCGGCGTGTACGCCATCATCCGCACGCAGACGGTGGTGTTCGGTTCGTCGGACGGTGGTGCCGACACCCTCATCCTGTTCCTGGCCGGCGCAACGATGCTCGTCGGCGTCCTCGGCGCGATCGCTCAGGACGACGTGAAGCGGATCCTCAGCTTCCACATCGTCAGCCAGATCGGCTACATGGTCTTCGGCCTCGGGCTGTTCAGTGTGGCGGGACTCGCCGCCACCACGGTGTTCATCATCCACCACATGCCCGTCAAGACGTCGCTGTTCCTCGTCGGCGGGATCGTCGAGAAGGTCACCGGCACCGGCGCACTCACTCGACTCGGGGGGATGGTGCACCGGATCCCCATGACTGCCGGGTTGTTCATGGTGCCCGCACTCAGCCTGGCGGGGCTTCCGCCGTTCAGCGGCTTCTACGGGAAGCTCGGACTGGTGCAGGCCGGCATCCAGCAGCAGCGCTTCCTCGTGGTGGCCGTCAGTCTGCTGGTCAGCGTGCTCACGCTGTTCTCCATGGCGAAGATCTGGACCGGCGTGTTCTGGGGCGACGTTGACCAGCCGGAAGTGGCTGCTGCCCCCGCGAAACCGGGCCGCACCGTTCCCAGGCTGATGACGACGGCCACGGTCGGGCTGGTTGGTGTCACGGTCGTCATCGCACTGGCGGCAGAGCCGCTGTTCCAGTTGAGCCGACGCGCGGCGGCCGACCTGATCCAGCCCGGGGGATACATAGAAGCCGTCCTCGGAGCGGCACGATGATCCGCTGGATTCCCCACGTGCTGTGGCTGACCGTTGTGTGGATCGCGCTGTGGGGTGATCTCAGTGCCGCGAACATCGTTGGCGGATTCCTCGTCGCGATGACCGTGACCGCACTGTTCCCCACCGCGGGACCGCGCCGCGAACGGTTGTCGTTCCGGCCATTGGCGGCGGCCAAGTTTTTGGGGTATTTCACGGCGAAACTCATCGAGGCGAATGCCGTGGTCGCCTGGGAGGTGCTCACCCCCAACAACGATCGCGTGCGGGAGGGCGTCGTCGCCGTTGAGGTGACCGGCGCCGGGGACGCGATGGTGACACTGCTCGCGAACGCCATTTCTCTCACACCGGGCACCTTGACGTTGGAGGTCCGCCGCGACCCGACGGTGCTGTTCGTCCACGTGCTGCACCTTCGCAGCATCGAGGCGACGCGTGCCGACGTGCGGCGCCTGGAGATGCTCGCCTTGAACGCGTTCGCCACACGGGCAGCCATCGCCGCAGATGCAGTCGAACACGGGGAGACCCCGACGTGAGCATCGTGACACCCCTCGCTTTCGCCGCGCTGACGGTCTCGGCGCTGTTGTGTCTCGTCCGCCTGATCCGTGGGAGTTCCATCGCGGACCGCATCGTCGCACTCGATCTGCTGCTGGTGATCACCGCCAGTGGCATCGCCGTCATGGCGGTCGCCACCAGGAGCGGCGTGTTCCTCGACGTGCTGATGGTCACGTCGCTGCTGGGGTTTGTCGGCACCGTGACCGTCGCGCGGTACATGGAGAGGAGAGGCCCGTGAGCATCCTGGAGATCGCCGTGGGCGTCCTGGTCCTCGCCGGCGTGGCCTTCGCGACCCTCGCGGCGCTGGGTCTGCAGCAGTTCGACGACGTTTTCGCCAGGATGCATGCCGCCACGAAGCCCGCGACGCTGGGTCTGGTGCTCCTTCTGCTTGCCGTGGCCCTGCGGCTGGGTGCTGCCGACGCCGTCGCGAAGCTGGCCCTGGTGGCGGTCCTGCAGTTCATCACGGCACCCGTCGGCGCTCACATGGTCGGCCGCGCCGCCTTCCGCGCGGGCACGGAGCTGAGCAGCCGGACCGAGATCGACGAACTGGCGGTGGAGCGTCTCGGGTTGACCCGCCGGTCGGAGTAAGGAAGTACACGAACCGGCGGCTACGATTCCCGGCCGAGCATGGGCCGCGACGTCAGGCACCGCTCGGCGAGGATCGATGGCCCAGCAGACCACCCCTGGTTTCAAGCGCCCGCGCAAGCAGCAGCGGGTCGTGACCAGCGTGATCGTGCAGCCGCTGCAGGCGTTCATGCACACCGAGGTCGCCGGCGGCGTCTTCCTCTTGATCGCAGCCGCCGTGGCGTTGGTGTGGGCGAATTCGCCGGCCCACGAGTCGTACGAGCGCCTGTGGGAGACCCCCCTGAGCGTCACGTGGGGACCGTTCGCGATCGAGGAAGCCCTGCGCGATTGGGTGAACGACCTGCTGATGGCGTTCTTCTTCTTCGTCGTCGGGCTTGAGATCAAGCGCGAACTCGTCCTCGGCGAGTTGCGCGACGTCCGCGCCGCGACGCTGCCGCTGGTCTGCGCCCTGGGCGGCATGATCGCACCCGCGTCGCTGTACGCGCTGCTCAACACCAGCGGCCCTGCCACGTCCGGTTGGGGGGTCCCGATGGCGACCGACATCGCGTTCGCCGTGGGCGTGCTGGCTTTGGTGGGCGCTCGCGCCCCGGCCAGCCTGAAGGTGTTCCTGTTGACGCTGGCGGTCGCCGATGACCTCGGCGCGATCGCCGTGATCGCGATCTTCTACACGCGCGGGCTGCAGGTGGAGTGGCTCGCGGTCGCTGCCGCCGCCGTGCTGGTCGTGCTCACACTTCGTCGCTCGGGGATCCGTCGCTACGTGTGGTACGTGGGAGTCGCCGGCGTGCTGTGGCTTGCGATCTTCGAGTCCGGGGTGCACGCGACGATCGCCGGTGTGATTCTCGGGTTTTTGACTCCGGCCCGTCCGCTGCATCCTCCGGAGGCCGTCAGCGGGCTGGCGGAAAGGCATCTCGAGCGGCTGCAGATGGCCGCCCCCGACGGGGTCGCCGACGAGCGTGAGCAGGCAACGCTGATGGAGGTGTCGCGCCTGGCACGTGAGGGGGTGTCGCCGCTGGCGCGACTGGAGCACGCGCTGCATTCGTGGACGTCGTTTCTGATCCTCCCGCTGTTCGCGCTCGCCAACGCGGGCGTACGTGTGGCGGCCGGTGGGTTTACGTCCCTGCTCGATGAGCCGGTCACCATCGGGATCATCTTGGGGCTGGTGGTTGGCAAGCCCCTCGGGATCACGATCGCGGCCTTCATCACCGTCAAGACGGGGCTGGGAAGACTGCCGCGTGGAGTGGGATGGCTGGAAATCGTGGGCGTCGGACTCCTCGGCGGCGTCGGGTTCACCGTCGCCATCTTCATCGCCGGCCTCGCGTTCGAGGATACGGCGCTCACGAACGCCGCGAAGGTCGGCATCCTGCTGGCGTCGGCAACCGCGGGGATCGTCGGCGCCGCGTTCCTGGCGGCGCGCGACGCCGCCAAGCACTCCTGATCCACACCTGGGTGCGCGCCTCCGCGCGTTTGTCGCACCACTGCCCTACCGTGACGCCCGATGGCACGAACGAAGACCCAATCCCGTTGCAGCGCATGCGGTCACAGCGAGCCACGGTGGGTCGGCCGCTGCCCCGGCTGTGCCGCGTGGGGGACAATGGGTGAGGAGACCCTCGTAGCCGCAGCAGGCCCATCGGCCCGTGCGCCCGTGGGACAACCGCGTCGGGCCGCCCAGCCGATCCGCCAGGTGTCCACAGATCAGCACGACCGCGCCGCCACCGACATCGGCGAACTGGACCGGGTGCTAGGTGGAGGGCTCGTCCCCGGATCGGTCGTCCTGCTCGGCGGGGAGCCGGGGGCCGGCAAGTCGACGCTGCTGCTGCAGGCGGCTGATGCCTTTGCCGCCGGTGGTCGAACCGTGCTGTACATGTCGGCGGAGGAGTCGCCCGGCCAGGTGCGGCTGCGTGCGCAGCGACTGGGCGCGCTGTCGGATCGCGTGCTGCTGGCCGGTGATGCAGAGGTGCCCGCGATCCTCGCACTGGTGCAGTCGCATGCCCCTGACGTGCTGATCGTCGATTCGATCCAGACGGTACGGATCCCGGAGGTCAGCGGGTCGGCGGGGAGTGTGACGCAGGTGCGCGAGTCTGCCGCCGCGATCGTCGCGGCCGCGAAGGAACACGGCATCGCAACCGTGCTGGTCGGGCACGTCACGAAGGACGGCCAACTGGCGGGACCACGGGTGCTCGAGCACCTCGTCGATGCCGTCTGCGACATCGAAGGAGACCGCCACCACGCGCTGCGATTGCTGCGCGCGACGAAGAACCGGTTCGGGCCGGTCGGGGAAGTCGGCTGCTTCGAGATGACCGGCAAGGGCCTGGTCGGCGTCGAAGACGCCGGGCGTCTGTTCATGGGTGACACGCCGCCGGGCACCACCGGGGTGGCCGTGACGATCACGCTGGAGGGCCGTCGCCCGCTGGCATGCGAGGTGCAGGCGCTCGTCGCCAAGTCCGTCCTGACCAACCCGAGGCGCGTCGCGAGCGGGCTGGACGCACAGCGGTTGAACCTTCTGGTCGCGGTGCTGGAGAGCCGCTCCGACGTCACTGTCGCCAACTGCGACGTCTACGCCTCCAGTGTCGGCGGTGTCCGGCTGACCGAACCCGCCGTCGACCTCGCGCTGTGCACAGCCATCGCGTCGGCGAGACGCGACGTTCCCGTGCTTCCCGGCCGTATCGTTCTCGGCGAGGTCGGCCTCGCCGGGGAACTGCGCCTTGTGGCGCAGACCCAGCGGCGTCTGGCGGAAGCCGCGCGCCTCGGTTTCACCAGCGCGGTGGTACCCGCTGCGTATGATGGCCCCGCCCACGGACTGCAGCTGCACCGCGCGCGTGTCCTGTCCGGCGCCCTGGACCTGGCGCTATCCATGGTCAGCCTCGTCGGTGTGTGACGTAGTCCTGCTCGCAACACGAGGCAGATCGGAGCCGACCGGTGCCCCCCCGCGACGATCGAATCCTGTCGGTCCTGCAGAAGGTTGCGCCCGGCACCGCGTTGCGTGAGGGCATCGACCGCATCATCTCGGCGAGCAAGGGCGCGATCATCGTCATCGGTGAGGAAGGCCTCGACCCGCTGGTGTCCGGGGGCTTCCGCATGGTCACGAAGTTCAGCGCGCAGCGACTGAGCGAGGTCGCGAAGATGGACGGCGCGATCATTGTCGACGAGGACGTCGACAAGATCGTGTACGCCAACGCTCATCTCGTGCCGGACCCGTCCGTGCCGACCCAGGAGACCGGGACCCGCCACCGCACCGCCGAACGCGTCGCCCGTCAGACCGGCAAGCCCGTCATCTCGGTCAGCGAGTCGATGCGGATCGTGACCCTGTACGTCAACGACACCAAGCATGTGCTTGAGGAGATCTCCTCCATCCTGTTTCGGGCGAACCAGGCCCTGTCCACCCTCGAGCGGTACCGGATCCGGCTCGACCAGGTGTCGGCGGCACTCTCGGCGCTGGAGATCGAGAACGTCGTGACGCTCCGGGATGTGCTGCTGGTGCTGCAACGTGCCGAGATGGTGCGTCGCATCGCCGACGAGATCGAGGCCTACGTCGCGGAGCTGGGCAGCGACGGGCGGCTGCTGCAGCTACAACTTGACGAGCTGATGCACCACGTGGAGGGCGAGCGCGTTCTCGTGGTGCGCGACTACCAACCTGACCGCCGGCGCAAGGTCGAGACCATCCTGGGCGACCTGGACCGGATCCCGGCTGAGCGGCTGCTCGACCTGACGACGCTGGGTCACGCCCTGGGACAGTCCGGCATGAACGACAGCTACGAGGAGTTGGTGGCGCCACGTGGCTACCGGCTGCTGTCACGCATTCCACGGCTGCCCGAGCGGATGATCGACCGCCTTGTCGCCAGGTTCGGATCGCTGCAGCGGCTGATGACGGCGACGCTGGAGGAACTGGACGACGTCGAGGGCATCGGGGAGACCCGGGCGCGCTCGATCAGGGACGGACTGACGCGGCTGGCGGAGGCGACGGCGCTGGAGCGGTACGCATGACGGATTCGCGCGCCGGGACAGGGCTCTGACCAGCCTCTTTGGGATTCGTCACAACATGATTTGTGTTACTGTGGGCACCCGTTATGGAGCGAGGCGCACGGGTGATCGGCGCCACTCGAGAGGATTCTCCTGGATGAGCTATCGGGTCGGGGACACCGTTGTCTATCCGCATCATGGCGCGGCGATCATCGAGAAGAGGGAGAAGCGCAACCTTCAAGGGGAGGAACGCGACTACCTGGTCCTGCGACTGACCTACGGCGACCTGACCTTGATGGTGCCAGCCGACGCGACAGAGGAAGTCGGTCTGCGTGACGTCGTCAGCAAGAAGCAGGTCGAGGAGGTCTTCACCCTTCTCGAGGCGCGCGACGGCACGATGCCGACCAACTGGTCGCGGCGCTTCAAGGCGAACTACGAAAAGCTCAAGAGCGGCGACATCTTCCAGGTCGCCGAGGTCGTGCGGAACCTCGCGCTCAGGGAGCGTGAAAAGGGCCTTTCGGCCGGCGAGAAGCGGATGCTGACCAAGTCCAAGCAGATCCTCGTGTCCGAACTCGCTGCGGCCATCAAGAAGACCGACGAGGTCACCGAAGCGCTGATCGACAAGAAGCTGAGCGACTGACGGCACCGTCGCGTGCGGCGGTGCTCGATGATCGGGACGGCATGCGGTTGCGCAGCACCACTTCAAGTGTCGCGCTGGTCGAGAGCGTTCGGCTGGTCGTCGTGGTGCTCAGCACGGCAGCGGCCTTTCATCTCGGGTCCACCGTCGGCGAGAACGGGTTGCTGGTCGTACTCCTCGGAGCGGCGATCGGCTACGTCCTCGGCGGGGTCGTAGGCCGCTTCACACTTGGTCGTATCGACGCCGCGGAGCAGAACCTGCGTGCGGTGCCGGCGCAGAACCTTCTCGCGGGGGCGATGGGCGGTCTCGTCGGCGTCATCATGGGCACCGCCCTCACCTGGCCGGTGCTCTTCTTCGGCGCGAAGATCTACACCGTCCCCATCGCGCTGCTGTTCCTGGTGGTCATGACCATCACCGGCATGCGACTGGGTGTCGCCCGCGGCGGCGACCTGCTGCGCTCCCTCGGAGCAACGGGCCGTCTGCCGGTGTCGACGACGTCGGGAGGTCGCAGAGCCAAAGTGGTCGACACCTCTGCGCTGATCGACGGGCGGCTGGTCGACGTCTGCCGTTCGGGCTTTGTCGAGGGCACGCTGGTGGTGCCGCAGTTCGTGCTGTACGAGCTGCAGGGGCTGGCGGACTCCGGCGACGAGGAACGCCGCATACGGGGACGCCGCGGGCTTGACGTGCTCGCCGCTTTGCAGCGCTCTGCCGGCGTCGCGTTGGAGGTGACCGAACTCGACTACCCCGACGTGCAGGCGGTGGACGCGAAGCTGATCGCGATGGCCAGAGACCGCGGCGCAGCGCTGGTCACCGTCGACGGCAATCTCGGTAGAGTCGCCGAGGTGCAGGGCGTGACGGTGCTCAATCTCCATGCCCTCGCGGATCACCTGCGCCCGCCGGTCGTCCCAGGTGACCGCCTCGACGTCCGTGTCATCAAGCCAGGGAAGGAGCGCGACCAGGGTGTCGGGTACCTCTCGGACGGGACGATGGTCGTCGTCGAACATGCGCGTGGGCAGCAGGGTGCCCTGGTCACTGCGGAGGTGACGAGCATTCTCAACAATCCGCAGGGCCGGATGGTGTTCGCCACCGCGCTGCCGAACGGTGAGCCGGCGCGCCTGCACCCGCGCGCCTCCGCCTGAGCGGCCGGTGCGTGTTCGTGGCACCACCGTCTCCGGCTGCTTGAGCGCGTGAGCACGGCTGCGATCATCGTCGCCGCGGGGGCCGGGGAACGCCTGGGCGCGGGCCTGCCGAAGGCCCTGGTGCACCTTGGCGGGCAGCCGATGATCGCGCGAGCGGCGTCGGCGTTCGTGGCGTCCGCATCCGTGGAGCAGATCGTGGTCGTCGCTCCGCCGAAGTTCACCGATGCATTGCACGAGCATGTACCGGCAGAAGTTCAGGTGGTGCCGGGGGGCGCGACGCGGCAGCTGTCCGTCACGGCTGGGCTGGACACGCTGGGCCCCGACGTGCGCGTCGTCGCGGTGCACGACGCGGCGCGCCCACTGGTCACTCCGGAACTCATCGACCGGACGGTCGCCGCGCTGCGACCTCCGTGGGACGCCGTCGCACCTGCGCTCGCCGTGGTGGACACCCTGAAGGCGGTGGACAATCGTGGCGTTGTCCTGCGCACGATCGACCGTACCGGCGTGTGGGCGGTGCAGACGCCCCAGGTGAGTTCCCGCGCGGCTCTGGAGCGGGTGCATGCGCGGGTTGCCAGCGACATAGGTGCGGCAACAGACGACCTGTCACTGGTTGAGCGCGCCGGCGGACGTGTGCTCCTGATCGAGGGCGACCCGGCCAACTTCAAGATCACACATCCCGTGGACCTGGTGCTTGCGACGAGGCTGGTCACGTCGCCGTGATGCGCGTGGGCCAGGGGATCGACGTGCACGTGTTTTCCGACGACCCGGACCGCCCGCTGGTGCTGGGCGGCGTCATCGTCCCGGAAGGGCCCGGGCTTGCGGGGCACAGCGACGCGGACGTCTTGCTGCACGCCCTGACCGACGCATTGCTGGGAGCCGCCGCCCTCGGCGACCTGGGCACGGTGTTCGGCAGTGACGATCCGCGTTACGCACAGGCGCCGTCCTCCGTGTTCGTCGGCGAGGCCTTGCGCCGTGCCGGTCAGGCGGGGTGGAGGCTGGTCAATGCCGACTGCACGATCGTCGCGCAGCGTCCGCGGCTCGCCGCGCATCGTGTGTACATCGCCGATGGGCTGCACCGCGTCCTCGGTGTGACTCCCGGGACCGTGAGCGTGAAGTCCACGTCGACTGACGGGCTCGGCATGATCGGCCGCGGTGAGGGCATCGCCTGTCTGGCGGTCGCGCTGCTGGAACGCGTACCCGCCGGCTGAGAACCTGACGAGCCTGATCGCCTAGTCTCCCGCCCATGCGCCTGTACAACACGCTTACGCGCACGGTCGAGGAGTTCACCACCCGGGACGAGGGGCGGGTCGGGATCTACGTCTGCGGGCCGACGGTGCAGAACGTGCCCCATTTCGGGCACGCCCGCGCCGCCGTCGTGCCCGATGTGTTGCGCCGGTGGTTGCGCTATCGCGGCTACCAGGTCTTCTACGTCCGCAACATCACCGACGTCGAGGACAAGATCATTGCACGGGCAGAACAGGAGGGACGTCCACCTGCCGCCGTCGCGGAGGCCTATACCCGCATCTACGAAGAGCAGATGGCACAGCTGAACGTGATGCCGCCGGATGTGGCGCCCAGGGCGACCGGACACATCATCGAGATGATCGGGCTGATCGAGCGCCTGGTCGAAGTAGGCGTGGCGTACGAGGCCGGCGGTGACGTGTTCTTCTCGGTCCGCAAGTTCGACCCGTACGGGAGCCTTTCCGGCCGCAACGTCGACGATCTCCGGTCGGGCGCACGCATCGAGCCCACGGAACGCAAGCGTGACCCGCTGGACTTCGCCCTGTGGAAGGCGGCCAAACCGGGTGAGCCCTCGTGGACATCGCCGTGGGGGCGGGGGCGGCCCGGGTGGCACATCGAGTGCTCGGCAATGGCGGCGAAGTATCTCGGCGTCGCCTTCGACGTCCACGCAGGCGGTCTAGACCTGATTTTCCCGCACCATGAGAACGAAATCGCGCAGTCCGAGGCGGCCAGCGGACGGCGGTTCGCCCGCTTCTGGGTGCACAACGGAATGGTGACGCTGGACGACGAAAAGATGTCCAAGTCTGTCGGCAACGTCATCGGGTTGGGCGAGGCGCTGGACCGTTTCGGTGCCAACATTCTCCGGCTGTTCCTGCTCTCGGCGCATTACCGGTCGCCGGTCGACTTCAGCGAAGCGCGTCTGGAGGAAGCGCGTGCGGGGTTTGACCGGTGGCGCGCGTTCGTGCGGGCAACCCGGTCGCTGCCGCCACCGGAGGGTGACCCGGAAACAGTCGCTGAGCAGCGACGGCGATTCGAAGAAGCCATGGACGACGACCTGGGCACCCCTGCAGCGCAGGCCGCGTTGTTCGACCTGGTCGCCGACGGCAACCGGGCTCTCGAGCGCGGGGACGAGGCGGCAGCGGCTGCGGCCCGACGCGTGTTGGTGGACCTGTGCGGTGTGTTGGGTTACGCGTTCGAGGACGAGCGGCAGGGCAGCACCCTGGTTGCGCCTCTGGTCGAGGAACTGCTGCGCCTACGCATGCAGGCACGCGAGCGAAGGGACTTCGAGACGGCGGACGACATCCGCTCGCGCCTTGGTGACATCGGTGTCATCGTGGAGGACTCGTCGCAGGGGCCGCGCTGGCACATCGCCGCGGGAAGGGAGCACGGTCCTCAAGCAGCGAAGCGGTAGGACCGTCCAAACGGTCCTCAAGCAGCGAAGCGGTAGGACCCTGTAGAAAAATGCATGCCATACCTGGGCGCGGCCCGGTCGCGGAATGCCTCAGGTCGGGAAGATCCCTGCTGGAGGTCGTCGTCGAGGCGAACGACAACCCCGACCTGGTGGCCGTCGCGGAGGCCGCTCACGATGCTGGGGTCCGCGTGCGACGGGAGGACCGAGGCGCACTGGACCGCCTCTCGCAGGGGGTGTTGCACCAGGGGGTGGTCGCGATCGCCGAGCGATTCACGTACATGGCCTTGGCGGACATCCCCGACACCGACCTGGTCGTCGTGCTCGACGGAGTGACCGACCCCCAGAACCTCGGAGCAATCGCCCGCAGCGCCGAGGCCGCCGGCGCAGGAGCCATCATTCTGCGGGAGCGGCGCAGCGCGCACGTCACACCTGCGGCGGAGAAGGCTGCGGCCGGCGCGTTCTCGTGGATCCCCGTCGTGCAGGTCACCAACATCGTCCGCGCACTGGAGGAACTGGCCGACCGGAGCTTTTGGTCGGTGGGCCTGGCGGGCGAAGCCGCGTCGCCGCTGTGGGAATGCGCGTTGCTGGACGCGCCGGTGGCGTTGGTCATCGGCGCGGAAGGGTCCGGTTTGTCACGATTGGTGCGAGATCGGGTGGACGCACTGGTTCACATTCCCATGGGGGGCCGCATGACGTCGTTGAACGCGTCGGCGGCGTCCGCGGTGGCGCTTTTCGAAGTGCGACGTCGGCGCGACAGTGGGGGCCGCGGCGGCGGCGTACGCCCTGCGCACTAGTTCTTTTGCTCGGTCCCAAACCACAACTTGAGCGCTTGTGACGCATCGCGAACTTTGTCCGAAGACGGCCATTGCGAGGGTTCTCGCCTTGACCGCGTCACCTGGGGCCCCAAGACTCGTTAACTCGTCATAAGGCCGCGCCCGCAGCCCACGCCGCACTCTGCAGCCGACGGAGGACAACTCGATGTCCGAAGCGCTTTCGATCCGGCCTGCGTCGCCGATTACGCAGTCCGACGAGGAACTCGTCACCCGTTCATGGAACGGGGATGACGACGCTCTCGAGGCGCTGTTGTCGCGCTACCGAAACTTCGTTCGGATGAAGGCGCAGTCATACTTCCTCGTCGGAGCGGACCGGGAGGACGTGGTCCAGGAGGGGATGATCGGCCTGTACAAGGCCATCCGCGACTACGATCTCGACCGCGAGGCCAGCTTCCGCGGGTTTGCCGAACTGTGCATCACGCGGCAGATCATCACCGCGATCAAGACCGCGACCCGCCAGAAGCACGCCCCGCTCAACTCGTACGTCTCGCTGTATCTGCCCACGTACAGCGACGACGAGCCCGACAACGAGATCGTCGAGCAATTCGTGTCGGACGCGGCGGATCCCGCCGACAGCGTCGTCTCCAGCCACGAGCTGGCTGTGCTGGAGGAGTACTTCGGCGAGATCCTTTCCGATCTGGAAGCCCAGGTCCTCCAGCGCTACATCGAGGGGCAGAGCTACCACGAGATCGCCGAGGAGCTTGACCGCCACGTCAAGTCCATCGACAACGCCCTGCAGCGGATCAAGCGCAAGCTCGACACCTACCTCCAGACTCGTCGGCTCAGCGAAGCCGTCTAGTCCTTGATCCACCGCCGCAGCGTCGCCTCGGCGGGTGAGTTCATACCGACGTGCCTCCTGGCGGGCCAGGCAGAACCGCTGCCCGTCGGGGTGTCTCAACGCGACGCCCCGTCGGCGCTGCGTGGCTCAAGGCGGACAGGGGAACCCGCAGCGGCCCTATAGCCAACCTGGTGGGCGGCCGGCAGCTGTGCGCGGCCTTATCCGTTTCGGATGGCGGACTCGGTCTCTTTCATCAAAGTTGGCGATTCGCCGGCAGCGATGCGGTGCGACGGTGGGCGCAAGGCCCAAACGGGTCTTTATGGCGCCTTGGCGGCGGGTGCGGCCGGTGCGCATGACGAGGAATCCCCAACGCAATCCCGACCACTCGGTTCGAACTCCTGGTTCGTCTGCCGAATGGTCGAGACCGACGGAGGCGGCGCGGACAGCACGACCGTCCGGGGGCCGAGGCTTCCGCACCTGACCGGGGCGAACAAGGTCAAACAGCGTCATCCCGGACAACCGTAACTGCGGCTTTTCATCAACATTGTGGATTCCCTGTCACCCCCGGCAGAGGAACATGACCGGTGGATCTGCGGGAGATCCGTGGTGGCTGGTATTGCCTGGTCGCGGGCCGGGCAGAGAGGAACGTGCGTCGTGCCCTTTTACCCGACTCATCGAGGTTTCCATTTCGGTCTGCGGCTGTTCTTCGCCGCGAGTGTCGTACTCCTGCTGCTTCTTGGCAGTGTGCCGTTCGCGCATGCCGTGGACGACCCGGAGGTGAGCGCGCCGGAGGAGGCCCAGGCAGCAGAGGTGGAGACCGAAGCCCCCGAGCCCGAACCCGAGGAACCTCAGGAACCGGCTCCGGCGGTGGAGCCACAGGAACCTGATGAGGACGTGGCCGACCCCGACCCGGCCCCAGAGGAGAAGAAGGCGCCGGCGGCGGCCGCTCCGCGAGGCGGCGGCAACGGCGAAGGCAAGCGCAGCGACTCGGGCGACGACACCGAACCCGCGGCCGCGCTGTCGACCCCTGTGATCGTTGAGGAGGAGGATGAGGAGGAGCCGGACGTCGGCGAGCCCAGCCTGACGCTGGGTGTCACCCCGACATGGCTGTCCGGCAACCCCACGTGCGGCGGCTCGTTTCCCAACGAGCTGAAGCTCGAGCCCGTCAGCTCCGGGACCCATTCCCAGCAGTTCGGATCCGGGGATGGCGCCTTCACCGCGAGCGTGACGGTGACCGTGCCCGGCACAGCGAACGGCAGCGGGCCGACCTTCGACTTCAGCGCCCCGTCGCCCAAGGTCGGGGTCGTGGTGGTCAAGGGTGGCGCCAACGCCAACCAGTACGTGTACCCGAGCGGGGCTGTCGCGGACGCCGGTCTGCACGCTCCGGTCAACTCCAGCAACGACACCTACTTCGGCCTGAGCCATATCTCGTTCTGCTTCCCGGCCGAGCCGCAGCTGGAGATTGTCAAGTCTGCCGTCGACGGTGACGGTGCCCCGGTGACATCGGTGGACCCCGAAGGTTCGTTCTTCTACCGGTTCGTGGTCTCGAACCCGGGGTCGGCGCCGACCGCAGCAGTGGTCGTGACCGACACGTTGCCGGCAGGTGTCACGGCTGATTCGGCTGCGGCGACGTCGGTACCGTCGGGCGTGGAGTGCACGGGTTCGACCTCCCTGGAGTGTGCGGCGGGCGTGCTGGCGGCCGGTGCGTCCATGACGATCGACGTGCCGGTGACGCTCGCTGCGGGCACGTGCGAGGTGGGAAGAAACACCGCCACGGCAGCTGCGGGCGCGTTGAGCGACACGGACTCCACGGGAACGATCGCGGCGGCGTGCGCACCTGAGGTGACGTTGGAGAAGTCGGCTTCCGCCGAGAACGTCGACGCGGGCCAGGACTACTCGTACTCCGTCGTCGCGACGAACTCCGGGACCGCAGCGGCGACGGACTTGATCGTCAGTGACGATCTCGACGACGGCCTGACCATCGTGGACGCGACCGTCAGCGTGGACGGCGGCGATGCTGAGACCTGCGATGTAGGCACCGGAAACACCGTTGACTGCGGCCCGTTCAATCTGCCGGCCGGCACCACCGCCGTGGTCACGATCGATGTGACCACCACGGAGGACAGCTGCGGCTCCGTCACCAACACCGCGTCGGCCAAGGGCTGGGGCGACTCGAACACCGTGACCGTCTTCATACTCTGCCCGTCGGCCGGACCCGAGCCGGCTATCAGCCTCGTGAAGACAGCTGACGTCACCGAGGCCAAACCCGGGGACGTCGTCACGTACACCTACGTGATCACAAACACCGGCGAGGTGCTGCTGACCGACGTCTCGCTGGTCGACGACGTCATCGGCACCATCCTGCCGGAGGCAGATGGTCGATCGCTGGCCGTGGGGGAGTCCATCATGCTGACCGCGACCTACACCGTGACGCTCGAGGACCTTGCCAACGGCCAGGTGACAAACGTAGCGATCACCGAGGGTTCACCTCCTGCGGGTCCACGGGTCACGGATGACGACACAGTGGTCCTCCCCGTCGGGCAGACCGTCGTGGAGGACAGCGCGTTCCTCAACGTGACCAAGGTGGTGACGGGCATCCACGACGGTGACAGGTACTCGTTCAGCGTCGACTGCGAAGGTGTCTCTGTTGGCCACGACGCGACGTTCACGCTGCCGGCAGACGGCGGGACGCACGAGATCGGCATCGCGCTCCCGGTCGGCACACGGTGTCGAGTGGTAGAGACCGATGCCGGTGGTGCTGACACCACGACGGTGGGTGTCGGCGGCGACACGGTGCTTGGGCGGGCGACGGTGGTCACAGTCGTGGCACCGGCGACGACGGTGACGTTCACCAACTCCTTCGGCACGCCGGTGACGCCGGAGACACCGACGACGCCGACGACCCCGACGACGCCGACGACACCGACGACGCCGACGACACCGACGACGCCGGCTTCACTCCCGGCCACCGGTTCCGACGCGGTGACGCAGCTGCTGGTTGCTCTCGCCGCCATGATGGTGGGAGGGTTGCTGGTCAGGGGCCGGCGCCCACGCAAGGGCTGGTTGCGGGCGTAAGGCAAGGGGGCACGGCACCGGCGCCCAGGTTGGGGGCGCCGGTGCCGCCGTGTCCGCGGGTGGTCCGGCACGACCCGGTCACCGTCTGTAGCCGCCGTCCGCGCGCGGCAGGATGGGGGCATGTCGATGTTCCTGCGCCCACGCTGGCTTCTCGTCCATCTTGTCGTTGCCGTCATCGCCGTCGTTTTCGTCAATCTCGGATTGTGGCAGCTGCGGCGACTGGACGAGCGGCGCGCGGACAACGCCTTGATCCAAGAGAACATGGCGGGCCCTCCCCGGCCGCTGGACGCGACGCTGGACCGATACGGCCATGACCCCGATGCGCTCGCGTACCGGCGGGTGGTGGTGGAGGGCACGTATCAACCGCGCGACGAGGTGTTGCTCACGCCACGGTCCCACAGGTCGCAAGCCGGCCATCACGTGGTAACCCCCCTGCTGCTGGCGAACCAGCAGGGGCTGCTGGTCAACCGCGGGTCGGTGCCCTACGAGGACAACACACCACCCGTTGAAGCTGCCGCACCACCGACAGAACCGGTGCAGGTCACGGGCGTGCTTATCCCGACGCAGACCGCAGCACGCACCGGCTCCGCCCAGGCGTCCGCATCGCGGATCACATACCTATCGACGGTCGACGTTGATCGCTTGCAGCCGCAGATCGACATCCCGCTCTATCCCTTCTCGGTGCTTCTGCAGCAGCAGCAGCCTGCAGTCGAGCTCCTTCCTGTCCCCGCGCCACCACCCGAGGTGACGGAAGGCTCGCACCTGTCCTACGCCTGGCAGTGGTTCATCTTCACCGCCATCTTGCTGCTGGGCTACCCACTGCTTCTAAGGCGCAGCTTGCGCGCCGCCGCAGAACGCGGGGAGACCGATCAGAGCGAGGCGTCAGACCCGGAGCGCCTTGTTCGTTCCACCGGCTGATCGACACGCGGTGCGCTCGCCCCGGAGGTAGCTCCGGTCCGGGAAGTCGAAGCAGACGGCAGCGACGGGGATCGGCAGGTGCAGCTGCCGGTGCAGCCCGTAAGGTGGACCCAGACGAGGTGGGACGATGATGGAATTCGTTTCGGTGCGGGGCGCAAGGGTCCCGGCCCTGGGCTTCGGAGATGGGAGGAATAGCCGCCTGTGGCGGACAACCTGACACGAGACGAGGCCGCATCCAGAGCCACGTTGATCCGCGACGTGTCGTACGACGTGCGTCTTGGCCTGAGCACCGGTGGCGATACCTTTCGCAGCGAGACGACGGTGCGGTTCGGTGCCGAGACCGGCGCCACGACCTTCATCGACCTCGATGCCGCCGCAGTGATCGACGCGACGCTGAACGGGCGCCCGCTCGACCACAGCGCATTCAGCGGGCATCGCCTGCACCTGCCGGGGTTGGCCGCCGACAACGAGCTATTGGTCGTCGCCGAATGCGAGTACCAGCACACCGGCGTCGGCCTGCACCGGTTCGTCGACCCGGTTGACGACCAGGTCTACCTCTACACGCAGTTCGAGGCATTCGAAGCACATCGCGTCTACGCCTGCTTCGATCAGCCCGATCTCAAGGCAGCATTCACGCTGCACGTCGACGCGCGGCAGGGCTGGACGGTCGTGAGCAACGGCGCCGTCATCGACCGGCCGGCCGACCTGGGCGCGGGATTGTGGTCATTCACCACCACGTCTCCGATCTCGACCTATATCACCGCGGTCGTCGCCGGCCCGTACGCCTCGCTCCACGACCGGCATCGTGACATCGACCTCGGCATCTACTGCCGGCGCTCGCTGCTCGACCACCTCGATCCCGAAGAGATCTTCACGATCACAAAGCAGGGATTCGACTTCTTCACCAGCGCATTCCAGTACCCGTACCCGTTCGGCAAGTACGACCAGCTGTTCGTGCCGGAATTCAACGCGGGCGCAATGGAAAACGCCGGTTGTGTCACATTCTCCGAGGTCTACATCTTCCGCTCCAAGGTGACGGAGGCGTCGCGCCGGCGCCGCGCCGAGACGATCCTGCACGAGATGGCGCACATGTGGTTCGGCGATCTCGTCACGATGCAATGGTGGGACGATCTGTGGTTGAACGAGAGCTTCGCGACGTACATGGCGTACCGCGCGCTGGTCGAGTCGACGCGTTTCCATGGAGCCTGGTCGGATTTCGCCTCCGATCTCAAGGCGTGGGCGTACAGCCAGGACCAGCTCGCATCCACCCACCCTGTCGTGGCCGACATCGTCGACACCGACGCCGTCCGCAACAACTTCGACGGGATCACGTACGCCAAGGGGGCGTCGGTCCTGCGGCAGTTGGCGGCGTGGGTGGGTGACGGTGCTTTCATTGCGGGGCTGCGGGAGTACTTCCCGCGTCACGAGTTCGGCAACGCGGAGCTTCGTCACTTCCTCGAGGCGCTCGAGGGCGCCTCGGAGCGGTCACTGGATGCCTGGGCACACGAGTGGCTGCAGACGGCAGGGGTGGCAACGCTGCGCCCGGTGACGGAAGTCACGGGTGACGGTTGCTACGGCAAGTCGGCTGTGGTGCAGGAAGCACCCTCGGAGCACCCTGCGCTGCGGTCGCACCGCATCGGCTTCGGCCTGTACGACCTCGGGGACGACGGCCTGATCCTCCGCCGTCGCATCGAGCAGGACATCCAGGGGTCCCACACACCCGTTCCGGAGCTGGACGGGCAACCCGTCGCGGACCTGCTGCTGGTGAACGACGGGGACCTCGCGTACGCAAAGATCCGCCTGGACGCGACCTCCGTCGGCACGCTTCGCGAGCACATGGGAAGGCTGCACGACCCACTGGCCCGCGCTTTGTGCTGGGGGTCGCTGTGGGACATGGCCCGCGACGCCGAGCTGGCGGCGCGGCAGTACGTGGCCATCGTCGCCCGCCACGCTCACGCGGAAACCGACATCGGCGTGCTGGGTGGCCTGCTCAGCCGGATCCAGGCCGCCGTCGACCGCTACAGCGCCCCGGACAACCGTGTTCCCTTGCGCACGATGCTCGCGGACCGCGCACGGGAGTCGATGGAGAACGCCGAACCGGGTGCCGATTCGCAGCTCGTGTGGGCGCGGGCGTTCGCGTCGAGCGCGCAGACCGAAGAGCAGCTGGCGATCGTCCGTGGGATCCTCGCCGGGGGCATCGAGGTCAAAGGGCTCTCAGTGGACACGGACCTTCGGTGGCACCTGCTGATGTGCCTGGCGGTAATGGGTGCCGTGGACGAGGACGTCATCGCGGCGGAGGAACGCCGCGATCCCACCGACCAGGGGCGGCGACGAGGCGCGACGACCCGTGCCGCGTTGCCCTTTGCGGCGAACAAGGCCGCGGCGTGGGACGCCGTCGTGAGCGACGACCGGATGCCACTGGCGATGAAACGCGCGCTGTCGGCGGGGTTCTCGCAGTACGGGCAGGAAGAGTTGCTGCGCCCATACGCACGGCGTTTTCTGGATGTGCTGCCCAGAATCTGGGACGGCCGGCAGGCGGAGGAGTCGCTGCTGCTGACCGGCGCGCTGTACCCGACGACCCTTCTCGGCGACGACACGCTGCAGCTCGCGGACGCCGCCCTGGACGTGGCCGGGGTGCCCGAACCCGGCAAGCGGATCATCCTCGAAGCCCGCGACGCCACCCGGCGGGCGCTGCGTGCGCGCGCCGCTGACCACGATGCGGCCGGTCAGTACGGCATAGTGCCGAGGTGATGAATGGGGAATCGGAGTGGCGCGTCTGGTGGCGCCGAGCCTTCGGGACGCTTCTTCTCCTGGCGCTGCTGACCGGCCTGTACCTGTCCTACCGTCCCGCCGGCTTCTCGGAGGAACCGGAGGTAGCGACCGACGAGCAGGAGTCAGATCCGCCTCAGGACGCGCAGCGCGAGGGCGAGGAGGAGAACGTGCCGCCGACGGAGGAAGATGAACCACCCGCCGACGAGGGCGGCGACGACCAGGCAATGACTGCCGCCGAAGCCAGCGAGTTCATCGAGGCTGCGCGGGACCCGGGGGAAACGTCGGTGCAGGTACTCGATGCTGGAGGTGGGTCGGCAGCGGCGAACGCCGCGGCCGACGCGCTGCGCGAGCTTGGATACGACGTCGTCGCGATCAACTCGTCGCGGGTCGACTATGACGCCACGACAATTCTCTTCACGAGCGGTAACAGAACCGAGGCGCAGGCGCTGCGCGCACGGGAAGATCGGGTCGTCGCCAGCGAACCCAACGAGCGTCTGTCCGACGCCGTCGACCTGCATCTTGTCGTCGCACCCGACTGGGATGGGTAGCCAGAATGTCCGACGCGGACACCGTCATCGAACAAGCGGTCATCGCACATCTGGACACGCTTGGCGTGGCCTACACGACCGTGCGGATCGATCCTGCCTTTGCCGACACGGCGTCGTTCTGCCAGGCGTACGGCTACTCGATGGACGCGTCGGCGAACTGCATCGTCGTCGCCGGAAAGACCGGGCGGGGGGGCCATGCCGCGTGTCTGGTCCAGGCCACCCGCCGCCTGGATGTGAACGGTACGGTCCGGCGTCTGATGGGCGTACGGAAAGCGTCGTTCGCGCCAGCCGCCGAGACGACGGCGCTGACCGGCATGATGCCCGACGGCGTCACGCCGTTCGGCCTGCCGCCCGACCTGCCGCTCTACGTGGACGCCGACGTCATGCGTCGCGACAAGGTGATCGTGGGCGGCGGCAGCCGCTCCCTGAAGATCGAGGTCGAGGTGGTCGCGTTCCGGGCGATACCCCAGGCGCACATCGTGGAGGGGCTCTCGCGCCCCGCCCCATAGCAGGTTGTCCACCGTCCGCGTCATTTTCCCGACCCACGGCCCGCCGTGCGCCGTCACCGTTGGCTCCCGACATCGGGAGGCGACGTGGTGCGTTGGAACGAGTTGGAGGCTTTTCTGCTCGAGCTGGCGGCGCAGGATCTGGCCGGGTCCGGCGAGGTCAGACCTTGCCTGGCAGCATATGCCGGCCAGGCGCCGCTGCTGCTCGCGTTCCTGCGGCCCTTCGCAAGGGGCGCTTATGCCGATCCCATCGTCGAGTTGCTCGCCCTGGCGATGCCGCTGGGAGCGGATCGTCTTGCCTTCTGCGTCGGCGGACGCGCCAGCTCGTGGGACGACCCTCTGCCGCCCGTCGTGGCGGGCGTAGGTGATCTTCGCCAGCGTGTGGTCGTGATCACCGGAGCCAAGGGCTCGGGTGCCGACGTCGTGCGGTTCTCATCCGTTCACCCGTTCACGCTCGAGGCTGCACAGGTGGCGTGGGCGCCACCGCTCCGGGAGCGCGAATCCAGCTGGATCGGCGACGCCCTGGGGGTCGCGGTCCGGTGTCGCCACGAACTGAGCGCGGACGCTGCGTTGATCCGTTCGCAGGCGCGGCGCTGCACCGCGCTCGGTCACCTTCTCGCCTTCGATCCGGCTGTCGTCGAGCGACTTCGCCTCGACGACAGGGTCACCCCGCCCCGCTGCTGACGTCTGCGGCGACGGCGGCCAGGCGTGCAGCCAGTTCGACGGCGTAGGTTCGTCCCCGTGGCCCGTCCTCCAGGCGCACAGTCCACGCCGCGGGGACGGATTCGCCACCCTGCGCGGCCCCGAGCACGGCGCACGCCATTGCGGCGATGGTGTCGGTGTCGCCGCCCAACGCCAGCGCGAGCAGCGTTGCGTGGGGGATGTCCTCCGCAGTCGCCGCGACCCACAACGCCGCCGGCACAGACTGATCCGCCAGCACGTCCGTACCCACGACCTGCGCGACCTCGGGCAGGGGGCGGCGCGCGAGCGTCTCCTCGCACGCGCGAGCTAGTCCTGCGCGCATCGGGTCGGTCTGGCAACCGTCGAGCACCACCGCAAGGTCGGACAGCGTGAACGCCCCGGTGGCGGCCGCTCGCGCAACGGCGAGCGCCTGTGCCGCTGCGGCATCCATGCCGACCGGGTGAGCGTGCGTCAGCGCCGCCTGGCGGTGCGCTGCCCGGACGGCTCTCTCGCCCGACCAGATCACGCCGACCGGCGCGACGCGCATCGCCGCACCGTTGCCGAACGACCCGGCGGGGAACACGGACCGGGCGGCGGACTCCGGATCCACCCCGCGGCGCCAGGCATCGACGATTCCGAACATGCCGCGCGCGTAGCCCCGATGCTCCTCGAAATGCTCCAGGAAGGTCCGCGTCAGAGACTGCGGCTCCACCGTCGGCTCCAAGCACAGGTGCTCCGCCAGCGCCAGCGTGAGCTGCGTGTCATCCGTGTACGCCAATGTCTTCGCGGCCAAAGACTCGTCGAGCCGAGCGCGTGCCCCGCGCAGGTCGACCGCGGGGGCGCCCTCCCACCGCGCGGCGGCCGCATCGCCGACGAACGTTCCGATCAGCACGCCGCCGGCAACAGCCGAGAGTCGAGCCCTGTCCACCGGATCGAGGCTACGACCAGGCGCGGCACGGCGCCGTGGCACGCTGTGGGCCCAACCGCAGCGGAGGCAGCATCTTGACCCCAGTTCTTGAACGCGCCGCCGAATCATGGGACGCCGACCCGAAGGGGCGGCGCCGGATGGCGGCGCTGCGAGCCGCGTGCGACGCATTCGTCCCGGCGGTCGAACCTCCGCGGGCGGCGCCGTCCTTTGGCGGGTTCTGGATGCGCACCCCGTCCGACCTGGGGCTCGAGCGCCTGGCCGCGGGGTGGATCGACACCCGTATGCGTCCCGCCGATCGCGAGGGCCTGATCCAACTGCTCGACCTGCTCGCCGTGACCGGCTTTGCGCGCCTCCCCGAGCGTGTGCGCGCGCGGATGCTCAAGACGGCGGTGAGGGGCACCAACGACGTCGCCCGCGGGTTCCGCGGCCTGTGCGAGTTGACCGTCGGGCTGTTCTACGGCCTGCCCGGCCCCGGAGGCGGCAATGTGAACTGGGATGTGCTGGCCTATCCAGGGCCTCCCGCGATCGACCCGCCGGCGGACCGGCCGCGGCTGCGGCCGTGGACCCCGCCACCCGGGCACGGTGACCTAACGCTGTCGGCTGACGTGGTCGTCGTGGGCTCGGGGTCGGGCGGCGGCGTCGTCGCCGGTGTGCTCGCGCAGGGCGGCCTGGATGTCGTCGTCGTCGAGTCGGGGGGCCACCACGAGGAGCACAACTTCCCGGCCGACGAGCTGGAGGCCTACCACCGGATGTACTGGCGGGGCAGCTGGGCCCTGACCGACGACAACACCGTGAAGGTCGGCGCCGGCGCAACGCTCGGCGGAGGATCGACGATCAACTGGACGAACTGGGTGCAGCCGCCGGCATGGGTGCGTCGAGAGTGGGCGGACCACGGCCTCACCGACATCGACACCGCAAAGTTCGACGAGCATCTGCGTGCCGTGTCGGAACGCTGCTCGGCGACGCAGGACTGCAGCGACCCCAACGGACCGAACGAGCGGCTGCAGGACGGTGCCGACGCGCTCGGGTGGTCGACCGTCTGCACCAGCCGCAATACCGATCCGTCGACCTACGACCCCGCCACGGCCGGCCACATCGGGTTCGGTGACCGCAGCGGCAGCAAGCAGGGGACGCTGAACACCTATCTTGCTGACGCCGCCGCGCACGGCGCACGCCTGCTGGTCAACTGCCGCGTCGACCGGATCACGACGACTGGTGGCCGCGCCGGCGGTGTCGCTGCGGAGTACGACGACAACGGCACACGCCGCCGTGTCACGGTGACGGCGCCCACGGTGGTGGTTGCCGCAGGTGCGCTCGAGACACCCGCCGTGCTGTTGCGATCGGGGATCGGCGGGCCCGCCACCGGGCGTTACCTGCGCCTGCATCCGGTTGTCGTGGGCGCCGGCTTCTACGGCGAGGACCAGCGCGCCTGGTGGGGGGCGCCGCACAGCCGTATCGTCGACGAGTTCGCACGCCGCGACGACGGCTACGGCTTCCTCATCGAGGGTGTGCAGTACGGGCCGGGATACATGGCGGGCAGCCTGCCGTGGAACTCGGGACGGCAGCACAAGGTGCTGATGAGCGGTTTGAGCCGCGCGGCCACGCTCATCGGGCTGGTCCGGGACCGCGGACACGGACGCGTGACGCTGGACGACAACGGTGACTCCTTCGTCACCTATCCCCTGGACGACCCGCACACCATCCAGCGGTTGGCCGAAGCGCTCGACGCCACCACACGGCTGCACGCGGCAGCAGGGGCAAGGGGCATCGTGGATCTCACACCGGACAAGCAGCGGGTGTGGCGCAGGGGTCAGGATCTGGACCGGTTTCTCGCCGGTGCCGACGCGGTGCCGTTCCGGCTGCCGTACCGCCTGATCGGCAGCGCCCACCAGATGGGTTCCGCCCGCATGGGTACCGACCCCGTGACCAGCGTCGCGGACCCCGAGGGGCGGCTGCACGACACGCCCGGGGTGTGGATCGGCGACACCAGCGCGTTCCCGACGCCAACCGGCGCCAACCCGATGCTCACGTGCATGGCGCTGGCGCACCGGACGGCCCACGCGATCCTGGCGCGGCGTTGAACGCGCAGCGCAGGCCGTGACCGCACAGTCGCTGCAGGGACGCCTGCTGGTGGCGACGCCGTCCCTCGCCGACCCGAACTTTTCCCACGCGGTCGTGTACCTGCTGGAGCACTCGGGCGAGGGTGCGATCGGGATCGTCGTCAACCGCCCCAGCGACGTCGACGTCGCCGATGCCCTGCCGCAGTGGGAGCCGCTCGCGTCACGCCCGCGTGTGATGTTCGTCGGCGGCCCCGTGCAGCCGGAGGCGGTGGTCGGACTGGGCAGTTCGAGAGGCCCGCTGGAGCATCTCCAGGAGGTTTCCGAGGGGGTGGCGGTGGTCGACCTCCGGGGCGATCCGCTGGCGCTCATCAGCGACGTCGCCGAGTTCCGGCTCTTCGTGGGATACGCGGGATGGGGCGAAGGCCAACTGGAGGTGGAGATCGGGAAGGGCGGGTGGTTCGTCGTGGAGGCCCGTCCCGAGGACGTCTTCAGCCAGGATCCCGAAGACCTGTGGGTTGCCGTGCTCGCGCGCCAGGGCGGCGTATGGCGGACGATTTCGAAGAACCCGTCCCTGAACTGACAGGCACACAGCCCCTGCGCCGCCTACGGTGGAAGCCCACCGAGCAGCGAGGGCGCGATGGCAACGATCAACATGTTCCGGGGATTCCTTGTGGCGGGCGCAGTCCTGGCCGTGGTGATCGCCGCCGTCTACCAGCAGTGGGCCGCCGTCGTCATTTTGTCGGTGGGCATCGCGGCGCATGTCGCCCTGTGGGTCCGCTTGCACCGCGAGCGGGCCGCGGCGTCCGCGGCGGCACCACCGGGCTCCCCGCACAGCCAGCCGCCGAGAACCAGCCCCTCGTAGGAACGTCGGTCAGGCGCTCTGACCGCGTCCGCGGCGGGCCGCACGCCCCGTGCGCGAGCCCTGCCCCGGGACGCATCCGTCAGCGCGAAGCCCCCGAGGGTGTGGCGTTCCGCCGCGGTGGCACGGCCACAGTCTGCAGATCCTGCGCCAGCACCACGTCGTCGAAGAACTCGTTTGCCTCGGCGGCGAACTGCCCGGGATCGGGGTACCGCTGCGAGAAGTGCGTGAGCACCAACCGGCGCGCCCCTGCTTCCGCCGCGATCCGGCCCGCCTGCGCCGCCGTCAGGTGCTGGTAGCGACGAGCCAGACCCTCGTCGCCTGTCAGGTACGTCGCCTCGCATACGACCAGGTCCGCGTCCGCGGCGAGCTCGAACGCGGCATCGCACAACGCTGTGTCCATGATGAATGCGAAACGCTGCCCGGGCCTTGTCTCGCTCACCTGTTCGATGGTGATGCGCCGACCGTGGACCTCCACGACTCCCTCCCGCTGCAGGTTGCCGACCACGGGCCCCTCGAGACCGAACTCGGCGAGGCGGTCCGGCAGCAGATGCCGGCGCGGCGGCTCCTCGATGCGCCACCCGAGCGTGGGAATGCGGTGCTGGAGCGTGCGGGCACTCAACGTGAAGGCCGGCCCCGGGTCAGTGGCGCCGTCTGCCCACGGCACGACCTTCAGGGAAGTCCCCTCGTGGAACGCCGCAGCGCCACGGAGGTTCTCGAAGTACGGCGTCCCCTCCACCGGGAAGTAGACATGGACCGGCCCCTTTGCCCGGTCGAGATTGAGCCGCTGGATGAGGCCGGGGAGTCCCAGACAGTGATCGCCGTGGAAGTGCGTGACGCAGATCCTGGTGATCTTCGACGCGGAGCGGCCCGCGAGCAGCAGCTGGCGCTGTGTCCCCTCGCCGGGATCGAACACGATTTGCTCGCGGTCCCACCGCAGGAGGTAGCCGTTGTGGTTGCGCTCGCGGGTCGGTGTCTGCGCCGAGGAGCCCAGGATCGTCAGTTCGCGCTGCGACATGAGGTGGGGACGCTACTGCACCCCCGGCCGGTTGGCCGGGGGAGCGGCAGAGCCCTTCGGGGTACGGACCCGCCATGGATTCTGGCGACGACGTCCAGCGGCTCGCGGAGCTCACGCTGGACCCCAACGAAGCATCCGGGCTGCTGCGCGTGCGCCACACCGCTCTGCTGGAGCATTACGGCTGGGACCAGGCGTTCTGGTCCGTTCTCGACGAGGTGGACGTCGAGGACGCGATCGTGCTGATCGGGCACGACGCGGGTCACGGGCCGCAGGACGGCTGGGCGATCGAGCGTCTTGTCGTGCAGCGCGCCGGCGACGCCGGGGAGATGCGCGACGCCGAGTCGCTGTCGCGCTGGGACCGGTGGATCTACATCTTCGGGTCGCACCACGGCGGGAAGGACGGCCCCATCCGCCGGCGCGAGCAGTGGGTGGCTCGATTCCACGAACCGTCTGTTCAAGCGGACGAGAGCGGCTCGGGAAGCCGCGGGGCGCTCGAGGTGGTGGACACCGGTTTTCGCCTGCACCGCATCGTCAACGACGCGCTGCAGGCGGCGCCCGTCGAACTGGCACCGATGGGGCCTCTCACCCGGAAGGCGTTCATCGACGCAACGCTTGACGAGCTGCACGGGACCGACGAAGCCGCCATGATCCGCACGGACGACTGGACCATCAACATCGAGGGGATCTCGTTCACCCCGTCGGGATCACTGCTGCTCGGGCTGCGCTTTCCCGTTGCGGCGGATGGCCGGCCGCTGCTCGTCGAGATCGACGGCTGCCAGGGGCTGTTCGCGCAGCCGCGCGCCTGGCCGCGCGTCGAACGCGTCCTCGTCGTCGATGCTGTCGGCCGGGGGGGCGATATGGCGGGCGTGCGCGACCTGTGTGTGGTGGACGACACGTTGCACCTGGTCACGGGCGACCTGGACAGCGCCGGCAAGGGCAGCGTGATCCGCGAGGACTATCCCGCAGGCGGCTCCACCGTGTCGACGCACTTCGCCGCCCCACTGGCGGGAGTGGACGGTCATGCTCGGGTCGCGGCCACGGCCGTGGCGGAATTTCCGGACAACCCGCGGATCGAGGGCATCGCCGAAGGACCGGACGGACGGTTCTTCTACGTCAGCGACGAGGACGACTCGGTCACGGTGCGCAGCACGCCGTTGTTAGCCTCAGGGGCGTGACGCAGCACAGCCGCAGCGACGACGTCGAACGGAACCGCCGCGTCTGGGCGCAGTTCGCCCCGGACTACGCGGTGTCGGGTCGGCGGCTGTGGGGCCAGGAGCCCTCATGGGGAATCTGGGGGATCCCGGAAACCGAGATGCACCTGCTGCCGGACTCTCTGGCCGGTCTCGACACCCTGGAGCTTGGCTGCGGCACAGGCTACGTGTCGGCGTGGATGGCGCGTGCCGGCGCACGGCCCGTGGGGCTTGATCCGACGCCGGAGCAGCTGGACACGGCACGGGCGCTGCAGGCCGAGTTCGGTGTCGAGTTCCCGCTCGTTGACGCGTCGGCGGACGACGTTCCGTTTCCCGACGAGTCGTTCGACCTGGTCATCTCCGAGTACGGCGCGAGCATCTGGAGTGATCCCTACCTCTGGGTCGGCGAAGCCGCGCGGGTGCTGCGCCCGGGCGGTCGGCTGGTGTTCCTGGGCAACGGCCTGCTGCTGATGCTGTGTGCCGACGTGGAGGGCGCCGCCGGGCGCACGCTGCTACGCGACGGGTTCGGGATGCACCGCTTCGAATGGCCCGACGACAACTCCGTCGAGTTTCATCTCCTGCACTCGGAATGGTTCCGGCTGCTGAAGGCGAACGGGTTGGAGGTCACGGACCTGTTGGAGCTGCGCCCTCCGGCAGACGCCTCGGCGACCTACGACTTCGTGACGCTCGACTGGGCGCGGCGGTGGCCGTCGGAGGAGGTCTGGAAGGCCCGCAAGCGCGCCTGACTATCCCCGCGCGGGCAGCGTCACCGGAATGGGATCGGTCCGGAGCTCCTTCCACAGCAGATCCCCCCTGCAGTGCGAGCAGGCGACCACCGGTTCGGCGACATGCCCGCACGCTCGGTGCGTCAGAGTCACCGGACGGTCCCCGCCGCTCTCCCAGCGGTCGCCCCAGCGCATCATCGTCAGGATCACCGGGAGCAGTTCCCGTCCCTTCTCCGTCAGCACGTACTCGAACCGTGGCGGCCGGTCCTCGTACTGACGCCGGTCGAAGACGCCCCACTCGACGAGGGTCGCCAGCCGATCCGTGAGGACGTTGCGCGCAATCCCCAGGTCACGCTGGAAGTCGTCGAAGCGGCGGACGCCGTAGAAGGCGTCGCGAACGATCAGCAGTGACCACCGCTCGCCGATCACCTCCAGCGTGCGGGCGATCGAGCAGTTCATGGCGGCGAAGTTCGTACGACCCATGAGGCAATGATACGCAGTGGGTTGCAAAGAACAACCTAGGGTCGTAGAGTAAGTTTCACTTCGAAACTCACTGAGGAGGCAGCGCGATGAGGACGGCGTGGCTGATGGATCGCACGATGGGGACGACCCTGGACGTCGAGTTCACGGTCCAGGATCTGATGGCCGATCTGGCGCCGGAGTGGGCGCCGGCGGCGGACGAGCCCGACTCGCCGGCGACGGACGCATGAACCGTGCCGGAGGCCGGGTCCTGTGGCTGACGTGGCTCGCCGCCCGCGTCGGCGGCCGTTTCTCGGAGCGGATCGCGGGGTTCTTCGCGTGGCGCCTGTGGTTCACGCCGTGGCGCCTGGAGCTGTCGGAGAGGGCGCGGATACGGGAGGCGGGGTGGCTGGAGAAGACGACCCCGCTGAGCATCCCGTTCGGCCGGGGCGTGTTGCATGGGTTCACCGCTGGCGAGGGGCCGAGCGTGCTGCTGGTCCACGGCTGGGGTGACCGGGCCAGCCGCCTGGGTGCCCTGATCGCGCCGCTGGTCGACGCAGGCTTCCGCGTGGTGGCGGTCGACCTGCCGGCGCATGGCGCCAGCCCTGGGGTCCGCACGAATGCCTACGGGGTGGCCGCCGCCATTCGCGCGACCGCGCAGCACGTCGGCGGTGTCTATGGCGTGGTCGCGCACTCGATGGGGGGCCTGGAGACGATCATCGCACTGCGCCAAGAGCTGGCGGCGGAACGCGTCGTCCTGCTCGCCTCGGCAGTTCGGCTGCACCACGCGATGGAGCGGTTCGAGACGATGTTCGTGCTGCGCCCACGAGCCATGCGTGGACTGGCGGCGGCCCTCACCCGCGGACTCGGACACGACCGGCTGCTGCGGGATCCCGACGTGGTGGGCGAGGCCGTGGCGTTCCTGCGGAGCGGTGTGGAGGGTGACAGACGCGCTCTGCCCGACGCTGCTACGGCAAGCCGCCGCTGAAGAACTTCGACATGCGGATGCCGGCGGGTCCCATGACCATGATCATCAGGGTCGGCAGGATGCACAGCACCAGCGGGAAGATGATCTTGACCGGGATCTTCATCGCATGTTCCTCGGCCCGCTGACGCCGCTTCTTCCGCAACTCGCTCGCCTGGGTCCGCAAGACGTCCGCGATCGGCAGGCCGTAGGCTTCGGCCTGTACGAGTGCCACGACGAACCGGCGGAGATCGGGCGCCTCGGTCCGTTCGGTCAGGCCGCGCAGAGCCTGCCCGCGGGTGGAGCCGAGCTGCATCTGCTGCAGTGTCCGCACGATCTCATCGGCCAGGGGTCCGGAACCGGCGCCACCGGCCCGCGCCATGGCGGCCTCGAACCCGAGACCCGCCTCGACGCAGATCGTGATCTGGTCCAGCGTGTCCGGCAGCGCCCTTTCGATCTGCGCCTGCCGTTCACGGCCGCGCCGGGACAGGATCAGATCAGGGCCGAATAGTCCCAGGCCCGTGGCCGCGAACGCGAAGAGCAAAGATTTCGGCGACGGGTTGGCCGAGAAGGAGAGGAAGCCGAAGACCAATCCCGCCGCCCCGAGGATCAGCTTCCCGGCCAGCACGCGCTCCAGCGGCCACTGTACCGGGCGGCCGGCCAGGACGATCTTGTGCTCGAGCGCGTCGACGACACCCGCCGGCATCAGCCGTCTCACGAGACCGGCGATGCGCTGCATGGCCGGCCTGACCGCACGCTCACCGGCTGACTTCGTCAGGAGGACCTGTCGCAGGTCGGTTGTGCCGGTCGTCGCCAGACCACGCCGCAGGTTCTGGGTGGTCGCGGCTTCGTTGATCCGGCGGCTGCCGGCGACGGAGATCCAGAGCACCGGCATGGCCCCGACGATGCACAGGACTGCGAAGAAAATCAGCGCGGGCATGGCTCT
>WHTG01000106.1 GCA_009377835.1 Nitriliruptorales bacterium | reverse complement strand
GCGGTCTTCTCCCCCCGCCTCGCCGGGTTCGTCCTCGACGCATTCGCCGGCGACCTCCCCGCCGAGGAGGTCGACGCCGAACTCGACCTACTCACCGCCCGCGAGCGCGAGGTCCTCCGGCTGATCGCCCACGGCATGTCCAACGCCGAGATCGCGACCCCGCTTCGGGAGCGACGTCCACTCGTCGGCGGGTGAAACAGGCCGACCTTCCAGCGGATGTGTTCCGGCTCGGGCGAGGCACCTGTCAGGTGGCGATCCGCGGTCGTGGGCGTGGTTACCGGACCGATACCGATGAAGTCGGTGGACGGGTGGCGAACTCAGAACCGGACGAGTGCGGTTCCGGTGAAGAACTCCCAAACGAAATTGATGAAGAAGAACCCGAAGAACACCACAGCCAGCAGAAGAACCGCGTACTGCCACCACGACGGCCGAGCGACGCGCGGCAGTTTGCTGTTGAGGTAGATCAGAACGAACGGGTAGATCAGCGCCCCGAGGTTCGACATGTTCGCCGACACCTGAATCAGCCTCACCGGCAGGCTGAGGCGGATCAGGATGGCGATGATCACGATCAGGAGACCCATGAAGATGAAGTAGAAGCGCCGCGGATCGCCTTCCACCAAGCGCCTGAACCCCGGGCTGATGCCGTTGAGCCCGTCGGTGAAGTTGCGGACCATGGCCTCGAAGATCCCCAGCTGGGTGCTGAACAGGATCAGCGTCCCGATGAGGACGGCCACGAAGAAGAGGCCTCCTCCGTATTCATCGCGCAGGACGGTCGCCACGAAGACCGGCACGGTCTCGGCACTGGGGATCTCGCCGGACAGCCGGACCGCCTGGGTCATGAGGATCGTGGGCAGGAGCATGCCGAGGAAGGCGCCGACGAAGAAGACACCCCACATGTCGAGCAGCAGGAAGCGGTACCACCGCCGCCACAGACCCCTGTTCTTCTCGTCGTCCGGGAAGGTGACCCCTGAAGCCAGGACCTCCTTGCGCTCACCGCGCAGCCCGGCGATGAACCCGATCCTGCTGCCCATTCCGTAGCCCTTGTCCCGGTAGTGGTTCATCACATACCAGTTCAGGCCGGACGCCAGGGCGGCGAAGCCCGCCAGGCCACCCAGTTCGGTGGCCGTGATTCCCGACGGCGGACGGGCGGGGGTGAACAAGCCTCTGATGCCCTCCCACCAGATGGCGGCGGGCACGACGGCGATGTCGAGGATGAGCAGCACGAGCAGGACGAAGCCCACGATCGCCCAGTTGACGAGCTCAAGACCTCGCGTCACGACGCGCGACAGGGCCGCGATGACGAAGACCAGGACCAACAGCAACGTTGCGTACCAGTGAGCGGCGGCGGTGTCTGCGGCGGTCTCGACCACCCGCCCCGTGAACAGGGTGAAGAGTCCCTGCCCTGCGGAGGCTGCCCAGCCTCCCCAGATGAAGGCAAAGAAGATGATCAGCACCGAGAATGGGACCCAGAAGAGATAGCCGGGCGGGGTCCGTCCGAACCCGACCACGGGTACCTCGCCGGTGGCGACGACGTAGCGGGCGTGTTCGATGTTGTAGAGGGTCTGGAGAACGATCGACAGGGTGATCACCCAGCCAACCCCCACAAACCCGAACTGCCCGACGCTCAACGGCCCCAGGAGCCACTCGCCGGAACCGATGGAGATCCCCAGGGCGATCAGGCTGGGGCCGACCGCAAACTTGATGAGCTGGGCGGGCCCGACTCTGGAGACGCCGAAGACCTCCTCCGGTGTCGGCAGATCAACGAGGTCCAGGGGAGGTCTGCTGACCCCCAACTGGTACGTGCCGCCTGGAGCCACTTCGGCGCGTGATGAGGCCATGCAATCACTCCGTCACCAAGTCGTGGGAGCTACGGGAATCCTTTCAGACTCGACCGTAATGCGTCAACCAATCGCTGCTTGGCGCGGCACATCGCATGTGGCAGCCCGCCGTCCAAAAGCCGCCCACGCAACCGGCGCGACGTCACACTCTCAGTCGAGGTGGTCGTATCCGGGAATCGTCAGGAACTCCTCGAACTCTTCGGCCAGTGCCACCTGCTCGAACAACGCCCGCGCCTCGTCGGGGCGGGCGTGCTCGAAGGCCTCGGCTCCTACCGCCTCACTGATCCGTTCCATCTCCTCGTCCAGGATCTTCGTCACCAGGTCACGGTCGATGTGCCGGCCGTCTTCGAGGGCGGCTGTGTGGCTGATCCACTGCCACACCTGCGACCGTGAGATCTCCGCGGTGGCCGTGTCCTCCATGAGGTTGAAGATCGCCGCGGCGCCGTTGCCCCGGAGCCACGCGGACAGGTACTGGATCCCGACGTTGACGTTGCTGCGCAGACCCTCCTCGGTGATCGTGCCCCCAGGCACGTGGACATCGAGCAGCTGGGCGGCGCTGACCTCGACGTCGTCGCGGACGCGCTCCAGCTGGTTCGCGCGCTCCCCGAGGACCCCGTCGAACGGCTCCCGTGCTGTGGGGACCAGGTCCGGATGGGCGACCCAGGTGCCGTCGAAGCCGTCCGCCGATTCCCGCTGCTTGTCCTCTGCGACCTTGGCGATGGCGGTGTCGTTGACGTCGGGGTCCTTGCGGCTCGGGATGAACGCGGCCATCCCCCCGATGGCGTGAGCCTGCCGCCGGTGGCAGGTGCGCACAAGCAGTTCGGTGTACGCGCGCATGAACGGAACGGACATGGTCACCTGTGCCCGGTCCGGCAGCACGAAATCCTCGCGGTGCCGGAACTTCTTGATCACGCTGAAGATGTAGTCCCACCGGCCGGCGTTCAGGGCCGCCGAGTGATCTCTGAGCTCGTAAAGGATCTCCTCCATCTCGAACGCCGCCAGGATCGTCTCGACCAGCACCGTGGCCCTGATCGTCCCCCGAGGGATGCCAAGCATGTCCTGGGCGTGCACGAACACGTCGTTCCACAAGCGGGCCTCGAGGTGACTCTCCAGCTTGGGGAGGTAGAAGTAAGGCCCAGTCCCTCGGGCGAGCAATCGTTCAACGTTGTGGAAGAGGTAGAGCCCGAAGTCGAACAGGCTTGCCGAGATCGGGTCGCCGTCGACGAGGATGTGGCGCTCGTCAAGGTGCCAGCCGCGTGGGCGCAGGACCAGCGTCGCCGTCTCCTCACCAAGGCGGTACTCGCGGCCGTCCGGGCCGGTGAACTCTATGCTGCGGTCCACCGCCGCAGCGAGGTTGACCTGGCCGGCGACCATGTTCCCCCACGTGGGTGAGTTGGCGTCCTCGAAGTCGGCCATGAACACCTTCGCGCCGGAGTTCAACGCGTTGATCATCATCTTGCGGTCGGTGGGCCCGGTGATCTCCACGCGCCGGTCATTCAGGTCCGCTGGAGCCGGAGCAACGCGCCAGTCGGGGTCATCGCGGACCGATCTGGTGCCTTCGAGGAAGTCGGGGAGTTCCCCAGCGAGGATGCGTTCCTGCCGCTCCGCCCGTTTCGCCATCAGGTCCCGACGGGTCGTTTCATGCTCTCGGTGCAGCCTGGCCAGGAACGCCACGGCGTCATCGCTGAGGATCTCGCGCATGCGCGCGTCCACCGGCGCTCGGATCTCGACTCCCTCTGGCATGGTCATAACCTCGATCCGTTGATTGACGCGTCGAGCACCTGCACGGGGTGATACACCGGCAGCGGGCGGTCGACGGCCTGCAGGTACGTGGAGATCTGCAGGGCACAACCAGGGTTCCCCGCAGCCACGGCTTCGGCTCCCGTGGCCAGGAGGTTCTGCGCTTTCCTTTGGCCGAGCTGCTCCCCGGCATCCGCCTCCAGGAGGTTGTAGACGCCGGCCGACCCGCAGCAGATCTCCCACTCGACCGGCTCCATCAGCTCCACGCCGGGGACAGCACGCAGCAGCTCGCGCGGTTGTGCCCGCACGCCCTGAGCGTGGGCCAGGTGACAGGCGTCATGGTAGGCGAGGCTGATCGGCACGGGACGGCGCTGCGCCGCCGGCCCGACCTCCACCAGCAGCTCGGAGATGTCGCGGACCTTCTCGCAGAAGGCGCGTGCCCGGCTGGCCCACTCCGGGTCGTCGGCCAAGAGGTTGACGTACTCCTTCATGGCAGAGCCGCAGCCCGCGGCGTTCACGGCGACCAGCTCGCAGTCCTCGAAGGCCGAGATCGTGGCGCGGGCCAGGTCACGTGCCTCGGGCTCGTATCCGGTGTGGAGCATCAGCGCACCGCAGCATCGCGGCAGCCGGGGGGCGAACACGTCGAAGCCCTCCGCGGACAGCACCCTCGCGGTGGCCGTGTTCACATCGTGGAAGAACACCCGCTGCACGCACCCCTGGAGGAGGCCGACGCGCCCGCGACGGCTTCCCTGGGCGCGCGTCAGCTCCGGCAGGCGGGCGAAGGCCGCGCGGGCGGGGACGGGGGGCGTCAGCCGGGCGAGGGTCCTCATCCGCGGGAAGCGCTGCAGGCGACCGACCAGCCCGGTGAGCCCGAGGGCACGGCCGGCGGCCAGGAACGGCGTCGCGGCCCTGAGTCTGCCGGGATGGGTGAACAGCGCGAACATCAGGCGCCGGAAGGCCCGCTCGGCGGGGGATCGCTCCAGGTTCCGCTCGACCTGCGGGCGGGTGGCCTCGATGAGTCGGTCGTACTCAACCCCGGAGGGGCACGCCGTCACGCAGGCCATGCATCCCAGACAGCGATCGAAGTGGACCGCCATCTCCGCCAGATCGCTGCCTGCCTCGAGGCCTTCCTTCATCAGGACGATCCGACCGCGCGGGGAGTCCATCTCCTCGCCCCAGAGCACATACGTCGGACAGGTCGGGAGACAGAACCCGCAGTGCACACACGCGTCGATGAGCTCGCGTGAGGGCGGCCGGGTGGCGTCGAACGCGTGGTCATGGGTCCCGGTCGTCGGGTCGTCAGCTGTCTCGCTCATCAGATGCCATCCACGAATAGGCCAGGGTTCAGGATTCCGCGAGGATCGAAGCGCTCCTTGACCCGCCGCATGAGGGCCGCAGCACCGGGCTCCACCTTCCCCCAGACGTCCACCCCTTCCCGAGCCTCTCGTGGGGCATCGAGGATCACGCACGGCAGGGGGTGAAGCTCTCGGCGGAGCTGCTCGATCGTTGCCACCGTCACGGCGGGGTCTGCCGGAGGCAGCGCCACCCACAGCAGGCCCATCGCAGCGCGCCCCACGACCGAGCCACCCAGCGACGACGCAGTCTCGATCACGCGTGCAACCTCCGACGCCCGGCCCGACACACGCACCACGGTGCCGTTTTCCGAGCGTTGGCGCTCCCGCTGGCGCGACCACAGCTGTTCGTCGTCTTCCACGATCTCCGATCGCAAGCCGGCTTCCTGCATGAGACGGGTGGCCTGCTCGGCTCGAGGCTGGGGGGCGGCGCCTGTGCACCGCGCGAGCACCTGACCGGTGCCGGCCTCCCAGCTGATGTCGAGCGACTCCAGCTCCAGCGGTGCGTGTGCCAGCGCGTAGCACGACCTCTGGAGGGCCACGGGGTCCGCAGAGGAGCCGCTCGCCGTCACCCGCTTGGCTGACAGCGGGTGCAGCCGCAGGGCCACCCGCACGACGAGGCCCAGAGTCCCGAAGGAGCCAGCCAGGAGCTTGGTGAGGTCATAACCTGCGACGTTCTTGATGACCTTCCCTCCGGCGTGGGCCACAGTGCCGTCGGCGAGGGCCACGGTCATGCCCAGCAGCAGGTCCCGCGGCGCGCCGTAGCGATGGCGCAGCGGCCCGGAGTCGCCAGTGGCCACCACCCCGCCGACGGTCGCCGCTTCGTCGCGGCCCAACGGCGGGTCGAGGGCCACCATCAGCCCGCCCCGCCTGAACGCCGACTGGGCATCAGCGAGCGGCACGCCCGCCTCGACCACGGCAGTGAGGTCAGGGGCGTTGTGCTCGACGATCCTCGTCAGCCCTGCGGTGGTCAATTCGATGGCTGCTTCGGGCCCCGGGCCGCCCCATCCGAGTTTCGTTCCGGCGCCGCGCGGACGCACCGACAGCCCTTCGCTGTCGGCGGCGGCGAGGACCTCCGCCGCCTGCTCCGCCGTGTTGGGGTGCTCGGTACGCAGGGCAAGGCCTCCTTTAGAACCGTTCGGCAACACCGGCGGCCTCGAGGGGGTGCTGCCGGTAGGGGCCCGGCACCTCCCCGCAGAGCCGGGGCGTGGGCATCACCTTCCCGGGGTTCGCCAGACCCTGTGGGTCGAAGGCGCAGCGCAGCCGCTGGAACGCATCGAGATCGGCTTCGGAGAACATCTTGTTCATGTGCTCACGCTTGTCCAGACCGATCCCGTGCTCACCGGTGAGTGACCCGCCGGCGTCCACGCATGCCTGGAGGATCAGCCCGGCCAGACGCTCGGCTGTCTCCGCCTCCCCGGGCGCTCGCCCGTCGTAGCACACCAGGGGGTGAAGGTTGCCGTCGCCGGCGTGGAACACATTGGCCACCTTGAGCCCGTGCTCCCGTGCCAGGTCGGAGATTCGTCCCAGCACGTCCGGCAGTCGAGTCCGGGGGATGACGCCGTCCTGCACGTAGTAGTTGGGGGAGATCCGGCCCATTGCCCCGAACGCCGCCTTGCGGGTCTTCCAGATGAGCTCACGCTCGCGCTCGTCGGCGGCCACCCGTATCCCCGTGGCCCCGTTCCGCTGGCAGATGTCGACGACCTCGTCGAACCGGGCATCGCACTCGGCCACGGGGCCGTCCAGCTCGACGATGAGCGCCGCGCCGACGTCGAGCGGGTAGCCGGCGTGGGTGGCCGCCTCGGCCGCCTGAATCGTCAGCTGGTCCATCATCTCGATAGCCCCCGGCACGATGCTCGCAGCCACGATGTCCGAGACCGTCTGTCCTGCCTCGGTGGTGTCATCGAAGTACGCGACCAGGGTCCGGTGATCCTCCGGCTTTGGGATCACCCGCAGCGTGATCTTGGTGGCTATCCCGAGCGTGCCCTCCGATCCGACGAACGCTCCAACCAGGTCGTAGCCCGGGCGGTCGAGCTCCGCCCCGCCCAGCGTCACGACCTCCCCGTCGGGAAGCACCACCTCGAGCCCGGTCACGTAGTTGGTGGTGAAGCCGTACTTGAAGCAGTGCGCGCCGCCCGAGTTCTCGGCCACGTTCCCGCCGATGGAGCACACGATCTGACTGGAAGGATCGGGGGGATACACGTGCGTGGGAGCCACTGCCGCGCTCACGTCGACGTTCGTGACCCCGGGCTCGACCACGACGCGCTCGTTGTCGAGATCCACCTGGAGCACTCGGCGCATCCTGTTCAGCCCGATCAGCACGCCGTCTTCGACCGGGACGGCCCCGCCCGAGAGTCCCGTCCCCGAACCTCGGGCCACCCACGGCACCCCAGCCTGGTGACAGGCTCCGACCACGGCACGAACCTGCTCGGCGGTGTCGGGCAGCACGACGACGCCGGGGGTGACGTGGTACTGGAGAAGTCCGTCGGAGCCGTAGGTGTCACGGGCGTGTCGCGTCACGATCGTGCCGTCGGCCCCACAGATGCGCGTCAGCTGCTCGACGAGTCGGTGCATCGCCTGCCCTTCCTGGGAGGAAGGATATGACCTCTGACAAGGTCTTCGACAATCCTGGGTGCTGACCCCGGGGCAGACTCGGGTGGCGTAGAACTGCGAGGATGCTCCGAGGGAGTCTCGACGAGCAGGCGGGGAGCCGAACACCGTCAGGGTCATTGGAGGCAAGGTGGCGATCCCGAGCGCTTCTTATTCAATAACGATGCGCATCGAGCTGACTCTCGACCCGCGGGGGATCGGCCGGGTGACGACCGCGGTCGGCGAAGCCGGTGGCACCGTGACGGCGGTGGACATCGTTGAGCCGCGGGCCGACGGGCTCGTCGTCGACCTCACGTGCAACGCAGGCGATGCTGACCATGCCGAACGCATCACCGCAGCCGTCGAGGCGGTCGAGGAAGCCCACGTCCACAAGGTGAGTGACCGTACGTTTCTCATGCATCTCGGCGGGAAGCTCGAGATCAAGCCCAAGGTGCCGCTGCGCACTCGCGACGATCTGTCGATGGCCTATACGCCGGGGGTCGCACGGGTCTCGCTGGCGATCGCCGATCGGCCCGAGGACGTGCGCCGGCTGACGATCAAGCGCAACACCGTCGGCGTGGTGACTGACGGCTCGGCAGTGCTCGGTCTCGGGAACATCGGACCGGCAGCTGCCCTGCCCGTGATGGAGGGGAAGGCCGTCCTGTTCAAGGTCTTCGCGGATATCGACGCCTGGCCGATCTGTCTGGACACGCAGGACACCGACGCCATCGTCGATGCCGTGCGGCTGATCGCCCCGGTCTTCGGCGGGATCAACCTGGAGGATATTGCGGCTCCGCGCTGCTTCGAGGTGGAACGTCGCCTTCGCGAGCTGCTGGACATCCCGGTGTTCCATGACGACCAGCACGGCACCGCCATCGTCGTTCTGGGTGCGCTGACCAACGCTCTCAGAGTGGTGGACAAGAGCCTCGACGCGGTTCGGATCGTGATGGCGGGCGCCGGCGCGGCAGGGGTGGCGGTGATGAAGTTACTCCAGGAAGAGGGCGCCCGGGAGGTGATCTTGTGCGACCGGCAGGGCGCGCTCCATCCTGGGCGCGGCGACCTGAACGACTCGAAGCGGTGGGCGGCCGAGCACAGCAACCCGGAGCGGCGATCCGGCACCCTCAAAGAGGTCCTCGCAGGCGCTGATGTGTTCATTGGCGTCAGCGGACCCAACCTTCTGGACGGGGCCGACATCGCGACGATGGCGGCCGATGCCATCGTCTTTGCGCTGGCCAACCCCGATCCGGAGGTCGATCCGGCCGCAGCTCGTGAACATGCTGCTGTCGTCGCCACGGGCCGCAGTGACGAGCCGAACCAGATCAACAACGTCCTTGCCTTTCCCGGTGTCTTCCGCGGCGCCCTGGATGCCGGTGCACGCGAGATCACCGAGGCGATGAAGGTCGCCGCAGCGCGGGCCATCGCCGACGTGGTGGGCAGCCAGGACCTGCACCCCAGCTACATCATCCCGAGCGTCTTCAACCACGACGTCGCCCCGGCCGTCGCGGCAGCCGTGGAGGCGGCAGCCGAGGACCGTGGTGACCGCGGCTGACGTGGAATCCTGACGACGTGGACGCGCTACCAGAGGGACTCCCAGTACCCCAGGACGACGGCGCCGCTGACCACCTTGCGGGCATGGCCGTGACGTCCGTGTCGCTGCCGTCGACCAGTGGCGTGACCGTGCGGCTGGATCGGCTCACGCAGCAGCGCGGTGCCCGCCGCGCCGTCGTTTTCTGCTATCCCCGTAACGGACGGCCGGATGAACCGCTGCCGCCAGGGTGGGATGCGATACCGGGAGCCCGGGGATGCACGCCCGAAGCGTGCGGGTTCCGAGACACCTTCGTGGAGTTGACTGCTCTGGACTGCGTGGTGCTCGGCATGAGCACGCAATCCACCGCGTACCAGCAGGACCACGTCGAGCGCAACGCGCTGCCGTACGAGATCCTCAGTGATGCGAAACTGGAGTTCGCACACGCGATGCGTCTGCCGACCTTCACGGTGTCCGGAATGACATTGCTGAAGAGACTGACGCTCGTCATCGCGAACGGGGTTGTCGAGCACGCCTTCTACCCGGTGTTTCCACCAGACCGACATGCCGATCAGGTCGTGCAGTGGCTGGCGGCCCGGGCCAACGACGGTGGCTGAGCCTGTCGCCCAGCCACCGGAACCGCGTCCCGAAACTGTCAGCCGCCTACGGAGCCACCACGTCAAGCATGAACGGGGCTCGCACATTTTGTGGTCGCACGATTGTCCGTGATCTACCCCCATGCCATCCCGTTGTGGCAATCAGGCTGCTCGCTGCCGGCGCCGAGGCCGGCACCTTGTACCAACCGCTCCCCCAAGATCCGCACGCGACTGAGTCGCTCCCCCTGGAGCGACTGTGCGGGTCCTCCGGCTACCCGGGATCTGGTCGCGCTATCGCGGGGGTCAACGCCACAAAATCGCCAGGTCAATTTGACCGTTTCGAGGCAGTACAGGTAGCAGGCCTCCGCCTCGATCGTCCGTAAGGATGCCGCGAGACGAGGAGCATCGGGCTTCGCTCGATCAACGGCGGCACCTTCCTGGTCCGCGAAAGGAGGAACGTTGTCTCGGATTGGTTGAACTCCCGGGCGATCGCGCGCATGAGCCGGTCATGGACGCTGTCGGCATTGGCCACAACGGCCAGCGGATTCCCGCTGAAAGGGGCTTCAGCGAAGACGTCGACGAGAAAGAAGTCCAAGGAGTGCCGCAAACTCATCGCATCGCTCGACGTCATTCCGAGACCCAATACCCGGCATGTGGGGCGGCGGCCTCCTCAGAGAGAAAGGGCCCTTCTACACGGATTCTGCGGTCGGCCTGAGGCAGCACCGCGGTTCCTCGCATCGGCTTGGGCACTGACCCGCCCTTTAGCTCGTCGACTTGCGGTGTGCTCAACGCGTAAACCACGCGCCCCAACCCGGAGTAGACGATGACGCCGGAGCACATCGGGCAAGCCTCGCAGCTCGTGTACATCGTCGTCTCCGCCGCCTGGTCGGCGGTTAGATTCGCGCCGCCCATCGTTCAGGACAGGCGCTCCAGGGAGCCCGCGAGCGCGCGAGACGAGACAGCGGAGGACACCATGACGACCACGCCCGGCAACGCGAGCAGCAACCTCCTGGGCAAGCCGCCCGTCGTCGACTTGGCCACCTGGCAGGCGGCGCGCGAGGAGCTGCTGGTCCGCGAGAAGGCGCACACCCGTGAGGGCGACGCGATCGCAGCATCCCGGCGGCGGCTGCCGATGGTCGAGCTCGACGGCTCGATCGAGGTCACCGGCGCCGACGGGCCGGTCCCGTTCCTCGACCTGTTCCAGGGTCGCGACGAGCTCGTGGTCTACCAGCACATGTGGTACGACGGCGCGCCCCACCAGGGGCAGTGCGAGGGCTGCACCACCACGGCCTGGCACGTGAAGGACGCCGTCTACCTCAATGCCCGCGGCGTCTCGTTCGCCGTCCTGACCT